>NZ_CP012074.1:982500-1210000 GCF_001262015.1 Prevotella fusca JCM 17724 | reverse complement strand
TTATCCCGTGGCGAGAAGCAGATGTCACGATGTCCATCAAAGTTATAATCGTCCTGTTCAACTGTGTATTCAAACGAGCTGATAAGGTTTACTGATTGTATATACTTGTTGTTGATATAGATGTTGGCAAAGGCTTTTCTCTTCTCTGTTTTTATCTCCCATGTTACAAATTTCTCTTTATCTTTCTTCCACCATTCACGCTGTTCCTCTGCTAAGGCTTGATGATACCTTTTGGAGTCAGGGCTAATTAGCATCATGTATGTTTCCCAGCCAAGATGTTGCTTGGAACGATCGACCATAAACTCACTACAACCAACATCTAATCCACCATCATCAGGAATGCGGTCGATACCGAAGTTTGCCTTTTTTATAACGTTGGTTTTATATGATTTCCATACTCCCTTATACTGATTATTACAATAGCCATCCCCTTCATTATTTATTTCATCCATATAGACAGAGTCTTTATATATGAAGAAGTCAGACTCTAAACGACCTGAGAACATCCCTGCTCCATATTGTTTAGTATCTTCTTTAAATTCATACTTTGCAATCATTTTGTAGTGTTTGACGGGATAGTATTCAGTGTCAACCTGCTTGAATCTGCTGATGTTTACATTACCTGTAAAGCTACAGATATTATCTTTTACACGAGTTTTGCCCGCAACATGGTAAAGTTCAGCTTTCTCCTTGTCCTTGTAGACAGTATCAAAGTGTATGTACAGGCGTTGTCCGTTGCCAATACAGCCGAGAATATTGTTGTTCATCAGCAAATGGCTGTAATCATATTTCAGGCAGTTAGCATCTTTTGCACAGGTCACTTGGTAAGATGTTACTGACAGTAAGATGAATATAAGAACTTTCTTCAACATAATAATATTTCTTTCTTCCTTGGTTTCTTATGATTACAAAGATAATATTTATTTCTTAATTGCAATCCCTGATGTCTTTTTTCTTTCTTATCGGTATGGAAAGTTTTGGTGTTTTAATTTGTCTATACTTTCTTTTGTTAGCTATACTTATGTCCATCGTATAGTGTTTTTTGTGACAAATTCTTTTCTAATAGAGAAAAAAACATTAACTTTGTCAACCACATATTTTATCATGTTATATTTCATCAAGCGAATAGTAGTTTGGCTAAGACGTGCACGGTACTCCAGAGGATTTGGTGTGCAGTCGCCTTGGGCATATAAGTTTATCCGCTATGTGGTAAATGAGCATTATCCTTATTATAAGTATAAGCAACTTGACAGGCAGGTGTATGGGCTTGATAAGAGAACCCGTAAGCTGTGTAAGTTCTACTTCCGTTTAGCTAATTTTCAGCAACCTTACACCTTCATAGATTGTTATCCGGCATCTCAATGCTATAAGATTTATGTCAATGCAGGTTGCAGGAAAACACAATATTATAAGGTGACAGAAGATATTTTGCAGGAAGAGTGTGTCCGCCTGTTCTCTGAAGCAGGAGGGCACAGCATGGTCCGCATACCGATAGCACAGAACTGTCGTGCTCTTGTTGATAAGGCATTGGATTTTCTTCCCTCGTCTTCAGTTCTGGTGATTGAGAATATCAAGCGGGACAAGGAGGCTGAGGAATACTGGTCTGCGCTTATCTCAGACTCAAGAACGGGCGTCAGTTTTGACTTGTATTATTGTGGTGTTGTCTTCCTTAATAGGGAGATGGTGAAACAAGACTACATTGTGAATTTCTGATAATGACAATCTCAAACTTCATAAATGTAATACGGTTATGACAGTATATACGAAAGCTGGTGATAAGGGGACAACGTCCTTGTGTGTCGGTAAGCGGGTTTCAAAAGACGATATACGTGTTGAAGCATACGGCACACTGGATGAACTGAATGCAGAAATAGGTGTTCTTACATCGTTGCTGCAGGCAGATTCCATAAACAAGACCGTTTTCCCGACAGCCGGACTGATTTCTTTTCTGCAGGAAATTCAGGAGGAACTTTTTGTTATCGGGGGCGAACTTGCAGTTGATAAGCTCAGATCTGCGGAAGTTGCCAGTGTCAGTCAGCTGACAGAGAAGATAGAAGCCAGTGTCGACAAGATGGAAAGCCAGCTCCCCGAACAGCATCACTTTGTCTTGCCCGGAGGTACGCTCGCAGCATCTCAATGCCATGTCTGCCGCACAGTGTGCCGTCGTGCGGAACGGCGTATCGTCTCGTTGTCCACTCATACTGCTGTCTCATCGGAACAGTTAGCCTTTATCAACAGATTATCAGATTATTTCTTCATTTTGTCACGTTATTTGAATAATAATGGGAATATAAGTGAAAAAATATGGGAAAAGACTTGCAGATAAGAAAATATATATTACTTTTGCACGCACTTAGAAACATGTAAAAAAATAAGAATATGTATTGGACACTGGAATTGGCCTCTAAGCTGGAAGATGCTCCATGGCCTGCAACAAAAGATGAGCTGATTGACTATGCAATGCGATCAGGTGCACCACTTGAGGTTCTTGAGAATCTTCAGGAGATTGAAGATGAAGGTGATGTCTATTACAGTATCGAGGACATCTGGCCTGACTATCCGTCAAAGGACGATTTCTTGTGGAATGAAGACGAATATTAAGACAATAGAAAAGAGGTTGTATCAGAAATGATACAGCCTCTTTTTTGTTTAAGTAATGTGTGGCTAAAGCCTAAATCTTTATTTGTTGCATATCAATAAGGTGTGGTTGGCTTTAACCTCTTAATATACTGCTCTCACGCTGAAAGAAGATAGCACAGCTGCTTGTTTGGAAATTTCATTACAAAATAATTAGTCTCGCCGCTTGTTTTCAGTCAAAAGAATGCTGTTTTTATCTATCTTGTAACTGTCTTGTAATCAATAAGTTGTGAAGTCGTGCAAGAAAAGGTGCTTGATAGGACTCCAATAAGGCGTTAGTTGCATGTCAAAAGAGCACCTCTTAGCCTCCAATTAAGCGTTATTTCAAGTGCAATTAAGCATCAATACGATTGCGTTGTTTGAATTATGTTTACAGTCAAGGTGTAGATGTGCTTGTTTTATCCCTGCAATTTCAATGAAGAACCTTTCAAGCACAGCTGTTAAATATTATAAGATGTAATTCGGAGCACATATCCTCTACCTCCTTAATATTTATAGGCGGGAAAGCAATAAATCATTTGTCAAAGCGTTATAGAATCGTGTTTAAACGCTTAATACTCATATTTACGCTTGCTTGTCTGATAGGAGATTCTGTCAAGGCACAGTATGATCCGTCCTATAGTCATTATTGGGCGATGGAATCATCGTTCAATCCTGCTGCTGTCGGGAAGGACAACAAGCTGAATGTGGTAGGTGCCTATGCCCTTGACTTCGCTGGTTATGAGCACAATCCGAATACCTTTTATGTGGGAGCAGATATGCCACTCTATTTTATGAAGCAGTATCATGGTGTGGGTGTTTCCATTCTCAATGACAAGTTAGGTGCCTTCACGCATCAGCGAGTAGCCGGACAGTATGCCTTCCGTCAGAATCTTTGGGGAGGAATGGTCTCCGCGGGCGTTCAGGTCGGTATGCTTTTTGAGAAATTAGATGGTTCCAAGCTGGATCCGGAGGAGGCAAGTGACCCCGCTCTGTCACAGTCAGAAGTCAATGGCAACGGGCTTGACCTTGGTGCCGGACTCTATTATACGCACAGGAACTGGTATGTCGGCGCATCCGTGCAACACCTCAATTCGCCCTTGGTAGAGCTGGGTGAAACCAATGAGTTGCAGATAAACCGTACGTATTATTTAACAGGTGGATACAATATTAAACTGCGAAATCCGTTTCTTAATATACCGACTTCAGTCCTGGCACGCTATGACGGGACGAGGTATCGGGCTGACATAACGGCCCGTCTGGTCTACACCCACGAGAAGAAAGTGCTTTACGGAGGTGTGTCTTACAGTCCGACAAACTCCGTGACAGCCTATGTCGGTGGAACATTCCACGGTATCAACGTCGGTTACAGCTATGAGATGTACACAGGTACAGCCGCCTTCAAGAACGGCAGTCATGGGTTGTTCGTCAGTTATCAGACCGACATCAACTTGCAGAAGAAAGGCAGGAACAAGCATAAAAGCGTAAGATTTCTATAGAAAGATATAATGAAAATGAAGAAAAGTATAGTTGCCATTTGTCTTGGTGCACTCGTCTTGGGAACACTGACAGGCTGTTTCGCAGGTAAGACAACCTCTTCGTCAGGTCGTGGCGGCGAGGTTACTGGCGTTGGTGGAGGGCGTGCCTTCCGAGAGCCAACTCCTTACGGCATGACACTTGTCAAGCGTGGCTGGTTGAGAATGGGTCTGGAAAAGCAGGATTCGCTCTGGGGAAAGAAGACGCCCGTGAAGGACATCTCCGTTGACGGATTCTGGATGGATGAGACTGAGGTCACCAATTCGGAGTATAAGCAGTTTGTTGAGTGGGTCCGCGACTCAATCATCCGCACCCGTCTGGCTGATCCTGCATACGGTGGCGATGAAACCTATATGATTACTGAGGACAAGAACGGCGACCCAGTTACACCTCATCTGAACTGGAACAAACGTCTTCCTCGCAAGCCTACTGAGGATGAACAGCGTGCCTTCGAGAGTCTTTACGTGACCAATCCTGTTACAGGCGAGAAGTCTATTGACGCCCGACAGATGAACTACCGCTATGAGATTTATGATTATACGTCTGCTGCCCTGCGTCGCAACCGTATGATTCCACAGGAGCGTAACTTGAATACAGACGTCACCGTTGACCCTAACGAGGTGGTGATGATTTCAAAGGATACAGCCTACGTTGATGACAATGGCGTTATTCACAATGAGACTATCAACCGTCCGTTGACAGGTCCATGGGACTTCCTCAATACCTATATCGTCAATATCTATCCCGATACGACCTGTTGGGTGAATGATTTTCGCAATTCAGACAACGAGATTTATCTCCGTAATTACTTCAGTAACCCTACTTATAACAACTATCCTGTAGTGGGTGTTACGTGGGAGCAGGCGAATGCCTTTTGTGCCTGGCGTACGGACTATCTGCTCAAGGGATTGGGCAGGGAAGCCCGCTATGTTCAGCGTTACCGTCTCCCGACCGAGGCAGAGTGGGAGTATGCTGCCCGTGGAAGGAACCAGGACGAGTTCCCTTGGGACAATCAGAACGTGAAGAACGGTAACGGCTGTTTCTTTGCCAACTTCAAGCCCGACCGTGGTAACTACACGAAGGACGGTAACCTGATTACAAGCAAGGTGGGTATCTACGGCACAAACTCCAATGGTCTGTTCGATATGGCAGGTAATGTTGCCGAGTGGACAAGTACGATATATACAGAGGCTGGTGTTGATGCGATGAATGACCTCAACCCACAGCTGGACTATAAGGCGGCCAAGGAAGACCCTTACCGACTGAAGAAGAAGAGTGTCCGTGGTGGCAGCTGGAAAGACCCTGAGAGCTATATCCGCAGTGCCTGGCGTACATGGGAATACCAGAACCAGCCTCGCAGCTACATTGGTTTCCGTTGTGTCCGCAGTCTTGCAAGTTCATCAAGTGAGGCAGCTAAGGAGAATAAGAAAAGCAGTAAGAAAAAGAGAAGATAAATGACACAGTACAGCAAATACAACTTTGTTTACCATCTGCAGAAGTGGATGGATAGCGTTCCAGGACAGACGTTCCTTAACTATGGTTATAGCTGGGGTGCTTCGGTAGTTATTCTCGGAGCCTTGTTCAAGCTGACCCACTTGCCGGGAGCTAATATTATGCTCTACTTCGGTATGGGTACGGAGGTTGTTGTGTTCTTCCTGTCAGCTTTTGACCGTCCGTTTGACAAGACTGATGATGGTCGTGAACTCCCGACACATGTTACTGACGAGTATCTTGAGCGGACGGAGAGTGATACGGAAAGACCAGCTGTTGTTACACAGCCACGATATGCTGCCGTTGAGAATGTCGCACAGAGTGTCCAGCAGGCAATGCCTTCAGCCAGCGATATTGCTGTAGCGGTTGTCGGTCAGCAGAGTAAGGCTATTGCCGATGCACAACAGCAGACGCCGGAGATGGTAGAGGCGCAGACCAACTACGTATCGGCACTGCAGAGTCTGACGGAGATGTTGGGCAAGGTGAACGACCAGAGCCAGCGTCTTACCCGTGACAGCGAAGAGATGGAGAATCTCAACCGCACGCTCACAGGTATTGCGAAGGTCTATGAGATGCAGCTCAAGGGCGCCAGCCAGCAGATTGGTACGATTGACCAGATTAATGAACAGACCCGCAAGATGGCACAGCAGATTGAACAGCTCAATAGTATCTACGCCCGAATGATTGAGGCAATGACTGTCAATATGCGTGTCGCAGCACCTGGTGCAGCCACCCAGCAGTCTGCCACTGGGAGCTTGTAATGATGTATTATGGTAGGGGAGAGGCTGTCGGCAGCTGTCTTCCCGCTACAAATAATAGAATTAATGGCTATTAAGAAGAGAAAGATCTCCCCTCGCCAGAAGATGATAAACCTTATGTATATCGTCCTCATGGCAATGTTGGCATTGAATATCTCCACCGAGGTACTCAATGGCTTCTCTGTTGTTGAAGAGAGCCTGAACCGCACAACGGGAAATTCATCCAAGGAGAACGATGCTATCTTTGGCGAGCTCGACCAGATGATGCGCAAGAATCCACAGAAGGTAAAGCAGTGGTTCATGATGGCATCGACGGTAAGAGAGATGAGTGATTCTCTCTATAATTATGCACAGTCACTGAAAGTAGCCATCGTTCGTGAGGCTGATGGTGAGAATGGTGACCCCTTGAATATCGAAGGAAAGGATAATATTGAGGCTGCCAGCTACATTATGTTGAATCCTGCAAATGGGCAGGGACACAAGCTCTATAAGGCAATCAATACCTATAGAGCACGTATTCTCCAGTTTGTAACGGATCCGCGACAGAAGAAGATAATTGAAAGTAACCTTTCTACGGAGGTTCCCCGCCATTCAATGGGGAAGAACTGGGAAGAGTATATGTTCGAGAATATGCCTGTTGCAGCGGCAGTGACGCTTCTTTCGAAATTGCAGAGCGATGTCCGCTATGCTGAAGGTGAGGTGTTGCATACCTTGGTGGCTAATGTCGGACTGAAAGACTTGCGTGTCAACAAGCTGGAGGCATTCGTTGTGCCGAATCAGACACGCCTTTATCCAGGTGAGACGATGACCGCAAAGATGTTTATGGGTGCTGTTGACTCAACACAGCAACCACAGGTCTATGTCAACGGGCAGCTTATCAAGGGTAATCAGATTACTGTCAAGGCTGGTGCTCCGGGCAAACATACATTGAGTGGATACATTCTTGTCAAGGATTTGATGGGTAATGTGTTGCGCAGAAACTTCTCGCAGGACTACTGGGTGACGGGTGGTCCGCAGCCAAAGCAGTACATCAGTCCTGAAGGAATGCAGAAGGTTCCACCGTTTGATGGTATGGCTACGATTGCTGCCGACCTGATGAACGTGCTCTATGCAGGCTTTGATAACCCGATAACAATCAGTATCCCTAACACGTCTCAAGGTGATATACAGGCTACGATGTCAGGTGGTTCGCTCGTGTCAAGAGGCGGTGGTCATTTCATTGCACGTCCGTCGGCTGTCGGTCAGCCTGTGACCATTGCCGTTTCTGCCAAGGGTCGCAAGATAGGAGAGTATCAGTTCCGTGTGCGAAAACTGCCGGATCCATCGCCATATATCGCTATGGGTGCTGACAGATTCAAGAGTGGAACGCTGTCTAAGGCTGTACTTATGTCGGCACCGGGTATTCATGCGGCTATTGATGATGGCTTGCTTGACATTCCTTTCAACGTAACCAGCTTCCGTGTTGTCTTCTTTGACAATATGGGTAACGCTGTACCTCTGGCAAGTAACGGTGCTTCCTTCTCTGCACAGCAGAAGGAACAGTTCCGTCAGTTGAGCCGTAACAAGCGTTTCTACATTACAAATGTTGTCGTTCATGGTCCTGATGGCACAACCCGAACGCTCAATGGAAGAAATATGGAGGTTATTGTGAGGTAGCGGTGGCAGTTGACGAGTTCGCAAGCAGGCAAGTTTATGTGTTGACGAGCAGACAAGTTGATTGATGACTTTGCTGTTATGTCCGCCTATAACTTGTTGCCTCAGCCTCTCTCTTAGAAAAGAACAAACAAAACAACAATGAAAAGAATATTTCTCATAGTCTGTACAGCATTTCTGGCACTTACGGTAAGTGCACAGCCTGCTGCACGTCGTAACCAGCAACAGCGTCAGTCGCCAGCGAATACGATTACAACACGTGCACAGATATCCTTCCCGACGACAGCTCCTTTGGAAGAAGATGTTGTCTGGAGACGTGATATCTATCGTGAACTGAAACTTGTTGAGGATGCCAATGCTGGCTTATACTATCCTACTGAGCCTGTAGGTTCACAGATGAATCTCTTTACTTACATCTTCAAGTTGATGATGAGTGGTCCAAACCGTGGCGGTATTGCGGCTTATAACTACCGTATGGACGGCAATGAGATGTTTACTGATTCGGCGCGGGTCAAACCTTTGCAGTTCCTCGACAACTATCACATCTTCTACGAGCATACTGACCATGGTATCCGTCTTGATAACAGCGACATTCCTTCTGGTGAAGTGAAAGGTTACTATCTCAAGGAGAGTGCCTATTATGATCAGGGAACAGCCACCTTCCATCGTAAGGTTGTAGCCCTCTGCCCGATAATGTATCGTGAGGATGACTTTGGAGATGGCGAGGTTAAATACCCTCTCTTCTGGGTTCGTTACGACGATCTGGCTCCTTTCCTTGCCAAACAGACCATCATGACCAGCAATCTGAACAATGCTGCAACGATGAGCGTAGATGATTATTTCACAATGAATCTCTACAAGGGAAAGATTTACAAGACCACCAACATGCTGGGTAAGACCCTCGCACAATACTGTCCTACCGACTCAGCCATGGCTGCTGAACAGAAAAAGATAGAGTGGGAGTTGATGGCTTTTGAGAAGACTATCTATGGTGACCCTGCCCGTCGTGACAGTCTTGACAGTATAGCTGCAGCCAATGAAGCGCTGAAAATGCCAAAGAAAGCTGGTCGCAGCCGCCGTTCTGGTACTACGACAAGGACTGTCAGCCGCACGCGTCGTACTTCTTCCAGCAGTGCAGGACCAGCCCCAGCACGTGTCACAGTACGTCGGGAACGCCATTAAGAAACCTTCTTAATTTATTTTAATTGGGCAATAATAGTCTTGTAGAAACGATTAATGTATAGAGACGCTCGGATAGCACCCGCTGTTTTGAGCAGACTTTCTGATGTGTGAGGCGTATGTTCAAGCACGAGAGAGTCCTTTTTAGTTCTTTTATCATTGATACTTATGATTATGAAGAAAGTTTTTTCATTGGCTTTATTGGCCCTGACAGTCTTTTTCTCCATTCCTGCACATGCAGATGAACCTTTGAAAATCGGTGTGAAGGCGGGATTGAATGTGAGTGATTTTCACTTCAGCAGTGAAGTGTTTGATAAGTCAAACCAGATCGGCTGGTTTATTGGTCCTACAGTGAAGTTCACCTTGCCAATTGTTGGCTTGGGTATGGATGCCTCTGTTCTCTATGATTACCGTTCTGCCAAGCTCAATTATGCAACTGTGGAACAGACAGTGAAGCAGCAGCAGCTTTCCATTCCTGTGAACCTCCGTTATTCCATCGGGTTAGGTGGTACGGCAAACATCTTCTTCTTTGGTGGTCCTCAAATTGCTTTCAATGTGGGCGATAAGGATTATCAGTGGAACAAGAGTAGCAACTATGCGTTGAAGAACAGTAACTTCAGTGTCAATCTTGGTTTCGGTGTGACAGCCTTGAGACATCTGCAGGTGAGTGCCAATTACAACATTGCCTGTGGCAATACTGCTGATGTTACCTGGAAAACTGCGACTGATGCAGCAACCTCAATCTTCCATAAGAAGAGTAGCCGTAACAGTTCATGGCAGCTGGGCATAGCTTATTTCTTCTAACGGAGACCTATAGATTACTATACGAAAAGTCCCATTCCATTATCGATGGAATGGGACTTTTTGTGTTGTGTAAGCTGTTGTTCTTTGCCTTTTTCGGACGAATTGGAACCATGGTGTGTTAGAGAGATGCAAGTTTTAGAAATCCTTTTAATCTTCCCATGTTCCTTTTGTTGCAATCCGTTGTTTGTAATCTTTTCTGTTTATTGGGCACCGTCATCATTGTGTAATTGCATCTTTCTTCGTAACTTTGTATTCAAACCAATTCTGTTTTAAGGAACAGCCAGTAATGGCTGGCAGGAAATCAAAAGCTGCAATGACTTACGCTAACATCATCTTACCCCTTCCCCTTGAGGGCTTTTTCACCTACGGTGTGCCCGATGCTCTGGCATCACGGGTCACTGCCGGCGTGCGTGTGTCTGTACCTTTGGGTAAGAGCAAGACTTATGTAGGCATTGTTGCAGGTTATCCTGTAAATATACCGAATCCATCGGAAGAATCTATAGTGGGTGGAAAGAAGATAACCTATAAGAATATCATTGATGTACTGGATAATGCCCCAGTACTCCTTCCACAGCAACTGAAGCTATGGCACTGGATAGCTGACTACTATATGTCGCCTATCGGTGATGTCTACAAGGCAGCACTGCCCTCGGGACTGAAAGAAGAGTGTGGTTATCGTCCCCGTACAGAGCTTTATATCCGTCTTGCTGACAACTTCCGGCACGATCGCACGCTCACACTGATGATTGACTCGATGAAGCGTGCTGCGAAGCAAGTGGAAGTTCTCATGGCTTATCTGCAGCTGGCTGGAGTCGATGAAATGGGGGGAATTACACCTGATACTGTGCTTCGTGAAGTAACAAGAGAGGAACTGATGAACGTAACCCATACCTCGGTTGCTGTCGTCAGGGCGTTGCAGGATCGGAAAATCCTTGTTACCTACGAGAAAGAGGTTGGTAGACTGAATGATGGGGAACCACCACATCCGGAGAATATGAAACCATTGAATGATGCACAGACCGAGGCTTACAATCATGTTCTCCTGCAGATGATGGGGCATCCTGTGACGCTTCTGCACGGAGTGACCTCCTCTGGGAAGACGGAAATATATATCCACCTTATTCAGAAAGCACTCAATGAACACAAGCAGGTGTTGTACCTCCTGCCAGAGATAGCCCTTACGGTGCAGATTACAGAACGCTTGAAGGCGGTGTTTGGTAGTCGTCTGGGAATTTATCACAGTAAGTACAGCGATGCGGAGCGTGTGGAGATATGGCAGAAACAGCTGTCTGCAACGCCATACGATGTCATACTGGGTGCACGGAGTGCCGTTTTTCTCCCATTCCATCGGCTTGGGCTTGTGATAATTGATGAAGAACATGAACAGAGTTTCAAGCAGCAGGACCCTGCACCTCGCTATCATGCCCGTTCGGCAGCCATCGTCCTGGCACGGATGTATCCCGGTGCAAAGACACTCTTGGGGACTGCTACACCCTCTATGGAGAGTTATTACAATGCCAAACAGGGCAAGTATGGTCTTGTGGAGTTGACACGTCGTTATAAAAACATACAATTGCCGGCGATTGAGGTGGTAGACATCAAGGACCTCTACCGTCGGAAGATGATGACAGGTCCCTTCTCTCCACGTCTGCTCTCGGCTGTGCGTGAAGCCTTGGGGCGTGGCGAACAGGCTATCCTGTTCCAGAACCGTCGTGGCTTTGCCCCCATGGTGGAGTGCAGGCAGTGCGGTTGGGTTCCGAAGTGTCCCGACTGTGATGTGTCGCTGACCCACCATAAGAACATGAACTACCTCTCCTGCCACTACTGCGGCTATACGATGAAAGTACCTGAGGTATGCCCCTGTTGTGAGAGTAACGACATCCGGGGACGTGGCTATGGTACGGAGAAGATAGAAGATGAAGTCCGTAACATTTTTCCCGATGCTCGCATTGCCCGTATGGACCTTGATACGACACGCACACGCAATGCCTATGAACGGCTGATTAATGACTTTTCGCAGGGCAGGAGTAATCTTCTGATAGGTACACAGATGATTTCAAAGGGGCTTGACTTCGATAAGGTGTCGGTCGTGGGAATCCTTAATGCGGACTCGATGTTGAACTATCCCGATTTCCGTGCTTACGAGCAGTCGTTCATGATGATGAGCCAGGTGAGTGGGCGGGCTGGCAGAAAGGGTAGGCAGGGATTGGTAATCCTACAGACAAAGAGTCCGGAACTACCTGTCATCCAGCAGGTGATGCGAAACGATTATCAGTCGTTCTATTCCGACTTACTGACTGAGAGACGTGAATTTCATTATCCTCCATTCCATCGTCTTGTCTATGTTTATTTAAAGCATAGGGATGAAAATACTGTGAATACTGCCGGACTGGAGCTTGGCAGCAGGCTGCGTGAAATCTTCGGAACCCGTGTTCTCGGTCCTGACAAACCTTCTGTGGCACGTGTGAAGACGCTGAATATACGGAAAATAATGCTCAAGTTGGAGAATGGTATCGACTATCCACGTGTCCGCCAGTATCTCCGTAGTGCATTGGATGCCATGTTAAAGGATAAGCGGTATGGTGCTCTTCAGGTGTATTATGATGTTGATCCATTATAATTTCAGATGTTTGTATCCTTTCTAAAATCTCCTTTCCCAAATTATTTACATGAAGAGAAATATTTATTTTCATGAGAAGAAATATTTTTTTTCATGTAAATAAATATTTCTCTTCACGAAAAGAATTCAAAAAGAGCTTGTCACAAGGGTATGGTTTACAGTTCGTCAGCCTTACGTTTGTCTTTGTTTGTCATCTTGAAAGTCATGAGCTCCTGTAAATGACAAGTATAATAGAAAGGCATAGTGTCCGCTTGTAAGTGTCTTAGAGAGGAATGTCAGTCGAAGTAAGGGTAAAGTTTCTTAAAACCGTCAACGATGTCGTTGATAAGTAGGGGATCGTTTTTCAATTCGCTTTTGCGTATTATCAGATATGCTCTTTTAAGAAGGTTGTTGCCAGTTCCTTTTTTCGGGACACGTACAAAGCCCTTACTACTGAAGAGAATCTCTTTTTCTTCAGCTGATAGGTTGACTTGCAATCCTTTTCAAGTTCTCTAACTTTTTTCTCTTGGTATGCTTGTTTGCAAGCAATCCTTGATGCGAGGGATTGATACAGTTGTTCCCATAAGTTTATCCCTTTCTGTTGCAAATACATAAATATTAGTTGGAAGCCACAAGTAATCAGGAATAATAATCAGAAAAAGAACGGAGGCAGACTGGACGATTCCAGCTGCCTCCGAATGGTATTAGTTGTGATAAAACGGTAGAATTATTGTGTTTTAGAAATCAATATCCAGTCCTACACCGAGTACCTTGTTGGTTCGGGTGAAGATGTCGGTGTTCTTTGTTGGGATGGTTTTTGGTTGTGTCAGAACGGTACCGTCTGGCTGTTTCACCTGCTCCTTGCCAACGACAACTGCATCGTTGTACTCCTTCTTGAAGTTTGAGTAGTTTGTGAAGAAGTAAGCCACATTGAGGTGAGCATTCTTGGCAACCTTTATCTTGGCACCGATACCGAAGCTGTAACTGCTGGTTACGAAGCTGAGGTCAGTCAGATACTTGCCATCGCCGAGACCATAGAGCGTGCGCTGGCCACCTGCACTGACGGTGACAGCAGGATTGATGTCCCACTCTACACCTGCCAGGAACTCCTGTGTGTTGTGTTTGAGGAAACGTTGCTTGTTGTTGTCCATGCGTGCGTCCTTGTCGAAGTAGTAGTTGTAACCTGCCATGACACGGAGGTTTTTCAGTACCTCATACTGTGCACCGAGGGCAAGGATGCCAGGGATGTCGTTAGGAGTGTTCACTCCGTTCTCGTAACGTTTGGTGTCATCACGCTTCGTATTGTTCTCAATATTGAACTTCGTTGTGAATTCATAACGTGCAGCGAAGTTCCACTTGCCAGTGCGGTAGTCGATGCCGAGGATAGGAGTGACACCCCATCCACGCTGGGAAACCTCTACATAGCGGTCTTTTACGTCCTCTTTGGTACTGTTCAGCTTGTCAGCACCTGCGCTAACTTTCTTTGCTCCTTCGCTTGCTTTTTGTGCACCAGCTGTGTACTGGTCGGCTGCGGCCTGTAGCTGAGCCTTTGTCGCCGGGTCAGTTGCAGCATTTGCCTGTGCCTGATAGACGGCAGCCTGAGTCTGTGCAGCGGCAGCCTGTGCCTGCAATGCGCTTGCCTTCTCGTTCAGAGCCTTTACCTTTGAGTCGAAGTAGTCGTAGAGGTTCTGGTTGTTTCCACCCACATTTGCTGAGATGTTGGTGATGTTGCCCTCGTACTTGTTATAGATGTAGTTGAAACGTGCACCACCAAATACTGACAGGTGCTCATTGATTTTATAGGCAACACCAAGCTGGAGTCCGAAGTCATACTGCTGACCGCTCATGTAGCTCTGCATACTGTAAGATGTGGCAGGCGTCTCATTCTGTCCGAGAAGAGCTGCAAAAGTGGGCAGCTGCTGGTTAATCAGGGCAGGAAGGAGGGAAATCTGGCGCTCGAAGCTGGGCAGACCCTCGTTGAAAGAAGCCTTTCCGCCACCGCCTGTCAAGCCGAATCCCGCCTGGAAACTCCAGTTGTCCTTGTTGTATGCCACCTGGAAAGAAGGAAGGATAGGCACAGCAGCCTTTCCTATGTAGGATTTGCTGCCGTCTGTAGGGTTTCCTCCATTCAGCTTGAAGGGATACTCGTGAGGTGTACCTGCGAATGCAGGCACGCTGAAAGCAGATGTTATCTCACGTGTCTGATATATGTTCTGGAAGTTAAGAGAGAGGTGAAAACCTTGGTCAAGGAATGCTACACCAGCCGGATTAAAGTAAACACCGTCAATACCTATCGCACCTACACGTGCGAAGTTACGGTTGAAAGCGATGTTCTGATTGGTATTTGTAAGCAGTCCTCCGGCTTGTGTTGTTGTTGCCATTGCGAGCAATGCAGCAGCAATGGCAGTCTTCTGATACTTCATTTTTGAATTGTAAGTGTATATAAAACTTATAGAATTTGGTTGCAAAGTTATAAATATTGTTCTAATCTTCCAAATTTTAGATTGTTTTTTCTCACTTTTAGTTAAAATGTGCAGGGAAAAGAGAAAGGTCAAAAGTTTTCAATTCATTATGTTTCACACAGAGAGCACGGTGCTCACGTAGATTTTTTCTGCTTCTTCAGTTAAATGTGTGGATATTCATCATTATGCTTGTATAAAAGCTGTCATTATTTGTCTTTGTGGTGATCCGAATAATATTTTGTACAAATATTTCAAAGCGTGAAATCAAACTGATGCTCTTCTGGCTTTGAAAAGACGCCCAATTGGCTTTGAAAAGACGCCCTTTTGAGGTCTTATTAACGCCCTTTTGAACCCCAACTAACGCCCTTTTGAAATACGAATGTGCAAACATCTGATTTACTGCGGGTTACAATGTTGCTGAAATCCGTCATTTTCGCACTTCTTTTTGAGCCTGACGACTGTATAATTGTCAAGATATTTCAAATGCGCTTTGAGGCTATATTCATTATATGCGTAGGTGTCTACGCATTTAATGGGAGAACCTTTTTTCTCACACTGAGAACCAAAAGGTTGAAGAGCACACAGAGCTGTTAGCAAAGATAAAAGGACTTTGAGAAAGGTAAATGGCAAAAGAGTAATAAATAAAAGGGTTAGAAAGAGATACCCCAGTAAGTTACTATTGTCGTAACTCACTGGGGTGTCTCGATGTTTACGTCCCTCATTTCGGAGAGGGGAAGAGGAAGGGGAGGGGCTGCTTGTTGTTAGCCTTCTAAACCTTCAGCTGCGGGTACTGGATACGTGTGTGATACATTGACTTCAGGCGTTCGATGAGTACGTTCTTGGCAGCTGTGATGTCACGGAAGGTAATAGGGCAGTCGGTGAAGTTGCCATCAGCAACCTGTCCGTCAATCAGTCGGTTGACCAGCTCGCTGATACTCTCTTCAGTGTATTCCTGCAGAGAACGGGATGCAGCCTCAACGGTATCACTCATCATGAGGATAGCCTGCTCACGTGTGAAAGGATTAGGTCCGGGATAACGGAACTGTTCCTCGTTGACTTCCTCGTCGGGATGTTCGTTCTTGTAGTGTATATAGAAATACTTTGCCAGTCCGGCACCGTGGTGCGTCGTGATGAATTCCTTGATTTCACGTGGGAGGTTGTATTTCTCTGCAAGTTTCAATCCTTCGGTCACATGGCTGATGATGATACGTGCACTTTCCAGGTCGTTCAACTTGTCATGTGGGTTGATGCCTGCCTGATTCTCGGTGAAGAAAGCAGGGTTGAGCATCTTGCCGATGTCGTGATAGAGTGCGCCGGTACGCACCAGCTGACTCTTTGCGCCGATTCTGCTCGCTATCTCGGTAGCAAGATTACCGACAGTGATGGAGTGCTGGAAGGTTCCCGGTGCTACTTCGCTGAGCCGACGTAGCAGCTCGCTGTTCGTGTTTGACAACTCAAACATCGTTACTGTTGAGACGAATCCGAAGGTCTTTTCGATAACCAGCATCAGCGGATAGGTAAAGAGGAGGAAGAAGCCGTTGGCTGCAAAGTGGTAATACATGGTCTGGTCGAGCTTTGACAGGTCGTCTGCCTGAATGAGCTGGAGGGAGAGGTAGACAGCTGCTGAACCGATGGTGACAAGGAGCGCAGTGAGGAAAATCTGACTTCTCTTTGACAGTTCCCGCAAGGAATAAATCGCTACGAGTCCCGCTACAAGCTGTACGATGATGAACTCATACTGGTATTTCACGGCAACCGCACTGATAAGTACCATAGTCATGTGTCCGATGAATGCCGTTCGTGAATCCATGAACACACGGAAGAATATCGCAGCCATGCTGAATGGCAGGATATAGACACTGAGAATGTTATGCTCCATCATCAATGAAGTGAGGATAGGGAAGATGACTATCATCACGTAAAGCAGGGAAATGGAACGAGGCTTTTCGAAATAGTCTTTTCGGAAAAGTGCCAGATAGAGCGTGAAGAGACAGATGAGAATCAGCACGTAGATGGTCTGCCCGATGAAAGTTGAGGTGATCTCGTCCTCGGAAGCCTTACGTTTCTCCATCGCCTGTTCAAAGGAATTCAATACACGGAAAGTCTTTGCATCAACGATGTCGCCGCGGTCAATGATACGCTGCCCTTCCAATACCATTCCAGATGCCTGTGGAATAAGACTGAGCATGTCGTTCATTTCCGTCTCACTACGGTCTTTGTCATACAGGAGGTTAGGCTCAATATATTCGTTCAGGTTGCATTGCTGCAGCACAGAACGCTTCGGTCCGAGCAGCGGGTCCATGAACAGATGCTCATAGGCGCCAAGGGTTGAGAAGGTCTTGCTGATAGGAACGCTCACTGCCTGCTTGCCCGTTACGACACGTATGAGGTTGTCACTGTCCTTGACAAGTGCGGAGTACTGTTGCGGGTCAATCACTCCAGCCTCGTAAATCTCATGCAGGCGGTGGGAGATAACGTCAACATATTCCTGCGACAAGCCTGGAATACCATTCTTGTAGGCATGCCTGAACTGGTTGATTTTCTTCTGTTCTACGGCTTGGTTGATGTTGTAGTAAGGCTGGAAGTTCTTCATTATGGAGTCCCTTTCAGTCTTCAAGGCTTCATCCGTCTTGAAGATCGGGAAGTCGAACTTTGCAATCAGCTGTCCGTACAGCCATGGCTTGCCCTCGTCATAATGGAACAGCTTGCCCCTTGTGCGAGGTAGGAAAAGCACTATCAGTACTACGGCTACAATGACCAATACCGTCTTTGAAACCATATTGCGCCAGTAGGGGTTGCTGATGTTTTTGAATCTTATCATTTTATATCTTGTTTCGTTAATGTTCTTATAACTTGTTGTATCTTGTTGCGTTAATGCTCTTACAACTTGCGAAAATACTAAAAATATGGCGGATAGTCAAAAAAAAACATTAATTTTGCAGGAAAAATAATATTTAAGACAATGGCAGAAAGAAATGTGAGAGTGCGCTTTGCCCCAAGTCCTACAGGTGCTTTGCATATTGGTGGCGTGCGTACTGCTTTGTATAACTACCTTTTCGCCCGTCAGCATGGCGGCAAACTGGTCTTCCGTATCGAGGATACTGACTCTAACCGTTTCGTTCCTGGAGCTGAGGAATACATCCTTGACTCGTTTGAATGGTTGGGAATTAAGTTTGATGAGGGTGTCAGCTTCGGCGGCGAACACGGTCCTTATCGCCAGAGTGAACGCCGTGACATTTATAAGGAGTATGTTGACCAGCTGCTGGATGCCGGCAAGGCATACATTGCTTTTGATACTCCAGAGGAGTTGGATGCGAAGCGTAAGGAGATTGAAAATTTCCAGTATGACGCTCACACCCGCCTTCAGATGCGTAATTCCTTGACCATGTCGAAGGAAGAGGTTGACAGCCTGATAGATGATGGGCAGCAGTACGTTGTCCGTTTCAAGGTGGAACCGGGTGGGGAAGTTCATATCAATGATATGATTCGTGGTGATGTCTGCATCAAGAGTGACATCCTTGACGACAAGGTTTTGTACAAGAGTGCTGACGAATTGCCTACCTATCATCTTGCAAACATTGTTGATGACCACTTGATGGACATCTCTCATGTTATCCGCGGTGAGGAATGGCTGCCAAGTGCACCGCTGCATGTGCTGCTTTACCGTGCCTTCGGCTGGGAAGACAGTATGCCTCGCTTTGCCCATCTGCCACTGTTGCTGAAGCCGGAGGGCAAGGGTAAGCTCAGCAAGCGTGATGGTGACCGTCTTGGTTTCCCGGTGTTCCCATTGGAGTGGCATGACCCTAAGACAGGTGAAGTAAGTTCCGGCTATCGTGAGAGCGGCTATTTCCCTGAGGCAGTAGTCAATTTCCTGGCACTGTTGGGCTGGAATCCCGGTACAGAACAGGAACTCTTCTCTCTTGAGGAACTTGTGGAAGCATTCGATATTACGAAGTGTTCAAAGAGTGGGGCTAAGTTCGACTATCAGAAAGGTATATGGTTCAACCACGAATACATCCTCCGCAAGAGCGATGATGAGATAGCACAACTCTTTGCACCGATTGTTGCCAACAATGGTGTTGAGGCTACTATGGAGCAGGTGACACAGGTTGTACACATGATGAAGGATCGTGTCAGCTTCGTGAAGGAGCTTTGGGAACTTTGCTCTTTCTTCTTCATTGCACCGACAACTTACGACGAGAAGACCATCAAGAAACGTTGGAAGGAATATTCTGCACAGCAGATGACAGAGCTGGCAGATGTCTTGGAAGGAATTGAAGACTTCAGCATCGAGGGCCAGGAGCCTGTTGTAATGAAGTGGGTTGAGGACAAGGGATATAAACTTGGCGACATCATGAATGCTTTTCGACTCACCCTCGTTGGTATCGGTAAGGGTCCTGGTATGTTTGATATATCAGCTTTTCTCGGCAAGGAGGAGACCTTGAAGCGTATGCGCAAGGCTATCGATGTGCTTGGGTAAGCATCTTGAAAGGCTAAATTAATTGAGCCGAGTATGTATAATATAATAATGTATGCCATCCAGTTCGGCATCGCCGTGGGCAGTATTTTCAATGAGAAGCTGCGCAAGATGTGGCGGGGCGAACAGGAGGCAGTGCAGGTCTTACGTGATAAGCTGGAGCCAGATGCCCGATATGTCTGGTTTCATGCTGCTTCATTGGGTGAGTTTGAACAGGGTCGTCCTTTGATAGAGCAGATACGGAAAGACTATCCGCAATACAAGATTCTGCTTACTTTCTTTTCTCCCTCAGGTTATGAGGTGAGGAAGAACTATGAGGGAGCAGACATCATCACCTATCTTCCGATTGACACGGTGGGCAATGCACGCAGATTCCTACGTACAGTCCGCCCCGTCATGGCGTTCTTCATCAAGTATGAATTCTGGTATAATTACCTGCATATCCTGCAGCATCGTGGCATACCTGCCTATAGTGTGTCGAGTATCTTCCGCCCGGATCAGATATTCTTCAAGTGGTATGGCAGCAGTTACGGTCGTGTGTTGAGATGTTTCACCCGCTTCTTCGTCCAGAATGAAGAGAGTAAGGAACTCTTGGGCAGACTTGGTATTTCGGATACAATGGTGGTAGGTGATACCCGCTTCGACCGTGTCCTGCAGATTAAGGAGGCAAGTAAGCAGCTTCCGTTGGTTGAGAAGTTCGTCAACGGCGGTGCTGCCGACAGGAAGAAAGTCTTTGTGGCAGGCTCGTCATGGCAGCCCGATGAGGAAATCTTCCTCAAGTATTTCAATGAGCACGAGGACTGGAAACTCATCATCGCACCGCACGTTATCGGTGAAGACCATCTGAAGACTATCCTCTCACTGATAAGGGATAAGAAGGTAGTGCGCTACACACAGGGAACTGAAGAGGATGTCGCCGAGGCTGATGTGCTGATTATTGACTGCTTCGGTCTGCTGTCCTCCATCTATCATTATGGTGATGTAGCCTATGTGGGTGGCGGCTTTGGTGTCGGAATCCACAATGTCCTTGAGGCTGCGGTATGGGATATGCCGGTTCTTTTCGGTCCGAACAACAAGCATTTTGCCGAAGCACAGGGACTCCTGCGTGATGGTGGTGGCTTTGAGATCTTCGACCTTGAGAGTTTCAGCCTGTTGATGAATCGCTTTGCTGCAGACAAGGAATACCGCAATGCCTGTGGTTGTCTGGCAGGTGCTTATGTCCAGAGTCTGGCAGGTGCAACAAATAAGGTTCTTAGCAACGTAAAGTTATGAAATATCAGATAACATGTGATAACTGTGGTACACAGTTTATCGTCGAGGCAGAAGAAGGACAGACCATCGAGTGTAAATGTCCTCATTGTCAGGGCGTCATGGAAGTGACGCTGCCTCTGGTAAGTGCCGGGCAGCAATATGACCAGCAGGCTGTTTATGAGCCGCAGGCACAGCAGTTGCAGACAGAAACACCAGAGAAGAGCAACAAAGCCATTCTCTGGGGCGTCCTTATCGGTTTGCTTCTGCTGGCGGCCGGTGTGGGTGCTTATTTTGCTTTCCAGCCTTCTTCACCCGAGAACCCCGTGACAGATGTCATCCCTAACGATACAATTCCTTACGAGACTCCTATTCGTGAAGAGGCAGTTCCGTCTGTTGATACAGTCGTGACTGCTCCTGTTCAAACAGCTCCAGAGGAGGAGGAAGAGTATATCGAAGAAGCTCCAGAGGAACCTGGTGACACAGCGGATGCTGCATACGATGAATAAGATGCAGCTATACAGATAAAGAATAAAACAAAAAAAGATACATGGGAAAGATTATTTTAACTGGTGACCGCCCGACAGGTAAACTTCACCTGGGTCACTATGTAGGTTCTCTCCGCCGTCGTGTGGAACTTCAGAATCTCGGAGACTACGATAAGATGTTTGTCTTCATGGCAGACGTACAGGCACTGACTGACAATGCTGACAACCCGGAGAAAATCCGTCAGAACATCATTGAGGTGGCTTTGGATTACCTCTCTGCCGGTTTGAGCCCGGAGAAATGCACGCTCTATATCCAGAGTCAGATTCCGGAACTGGCAGAATTGACCACCTACTTGATGAACCTTGTCAGTGTAAGCCGTGTTCAACGTAACCCGACGGTGAAGACCGAAATCAAGATGCGTAACTTTGAAGCCAACATCCCGATGGGTTTCTTTGCTTATCCTGTGTCGCAGGCAGCTGACATTGCAGCCTTCAAGGCTACTACCGTTCCGGCTGGTGAGGACCAGGAGCCGATGTTGGAGTTGACACGTGAGCTTGTTCGCCGCTTCAATCAGATTTATGCTCCTGTACTTGTAGAGCCGAATATCATGTTGCCAGAGAACGCAACCGCACGTCGTCTGCCTGGTACGGACGGAAAGGAGAAGATGAGCAAGAGCCTTGGTAACTGTATCTATCTCTCTGATGATGCTGATACTGTGTGGAAGAAGGTGAAGACAATGTACACTGACCCAACGCACTTGAATGTTTCTGATCCGGGGCACGTTGAGGGTAACGCCGTGTTTACTTACCTCGATGCCTTCTCAACGGATGAGGACTTTGCCGAGTTCTGGCCGGAGTTCCAGAACCTTGATGAGCTGAAGGCTGCTTACACTGCCGGTGGTATTGGTGATATGAAGTGTAAGAAACTGCTCAATAGCGTACTGAACAAGATGCTGGATCCTATCCGTACCCGTCGCCGTGAGTACGAACAGGACATCCCGGAGATTTACAATATCCTCAAGAAAGGCTCACTCGAGGCACGTGAGGCTGCTGCCCGGACAATGGATGAGGTACGTGCTGCAATGCAGATTAACTACTTCGAGGATATGGAGTTGATTCAAAGTCAGGCTGAGAGATTTAGACAGAAGTAAGTCTATTGCTCAACATTAGATTTATATAGCAGTCTCATTCCTTCTCTCTATAGAAGGAATGAGACTGCTTTTTTATATCAGCATGTTTTGAAATAACTTTACATAAAACCTTGTGTATAGATGGTAAAAACAGCTTTGAAAGTTGTTTTTCTTCGTGTTTGTAACTGCCCTATATTCAGCGTGTTATAAAGTAGTGCAAGAAAAGGTGCTTAGTTGGGGTTCGAAAGGGCGTTAGTAAGCCTTTAAAAGAGCATCTTTTAGAAGCCAATTAAGCCTTAATTCGAGTCCAATAAAGCATCTTTGATTTTCGAGCTCGTGAATTTTTATTACATTTCCCGCAAAGAGGACTGTGAAAAGTGATAATAGAAGAAAAGTAGATGAAGAATAGCCTTTTATCTGATAGCCAAAGGATTCTGTTTCAGACCTGATTAAAATTAACTTTTATTTGTAAAATATCTCTTAGTATAATTTGTGCTAACTAAAAAATCTTCATACATTTGCCTAAAATAACCTAAACAAAGGAACGAATCAAAAACAGAAGTCTCTTGGCGAGAAGGGGGGAGATTTCTTCTTTATGATACATCTGTTTCCTGACCAGAAGAGTTCTCATAAATATTTTATATCCTTTCCGTATTGCTGCAGGTATGGTTCTCCTTGCCGTATGCTTTGTGGGAGGAACCTAATCAATCTTTATCTATTAAAAGTTAGATGCGTATGACTTTACACATCAAGCCAATTGGTTTTACGTTATGTATGGGTGTATCTTTCTTGATGCCAACGCATGGATTTGCAGCTCCAGAGCTGCCGGTCCAGAGCGTGCAGCAGGCAGGAAAATGCACAGGTATTATTCTTGACGAGCATGGAGATCCCGTCATTGGTGCCACAATTCAGGTAAAAGGTACGAGCAATGGTACTATAACCGACTTGGACGGCCGTTTCATTCTGCCGAATATCAAGCCCGGTAGCGTTATCGTTATCAGCTATATTGGTATGGATACCAAGGAAGTGAAATGGGACGGACAGGAAATCAAGGTGAAAATGAAAGAAGAGCAGCATGCGCTCAATGAAATCATCGTAACAGGTTATGGTGGTCAGCAGAAGCGTGCTACCCTGACAACTGCTATCTCAAAGATGGACAACAAGGTGCTGGACGCCGCTGCGTTTGCCAATGTGGGTAATGCCTTGCAGGGTAGTGTGACCGGTCTTCAGGTAGTCAACAGTTCTGGTCAGCCCGGTACAGCTCCATCAATCACACTGCGTGGAGGTGCTTCTATTACAGGAAGTGCGCCTGCATTGGTCATCATTGACGGTGTTGAGCGTACGTTGTCTGAGGTCAATCCATCAGATATCGAGTCAGTAGAAGTGCTGAAGGATGCAGCCTCAACAGCCATCTATGGTGCGAGAGCAAACGGTGGTGTGATTCTTATAACAACAAAACGTGCGAAGAGCGGAACTTCCAGTATCAATTATCGCATGAAACTTGGTGTGAACTTCAAGCGCAACGACTATGACTTCATGAATGCCCGGGATTATCTTTACTATAACCGAATGGGCTTCAAGCGTTATGCCAACGCTATGGAAGGACACGGCAAGGCTGCCGATGTCGATGCACAGAATGGATATTCGGGCTGGGGATACACACATTACACACCGCGTACCGATGTGATGTATTACGATGAGACGAATGCCGAGCATAAGAGACTGCTCGCTGAGGAGGGATGGCAGCTTATGGACGACCCTTATTACGGACCGGTAGACGGGTCAAAACTTCTTTTCAAGGACTATAGCGGTCAGTTGGAGGATGCAATTTACCATAAGCAGACGTTTACTCAGGATCATTATATGAGCTTCAGCGGCGGTAATAACATGGGCTCTTTCGTTGCTTCATTGGGTTATTACAATGAAGACGGAGTTGTTCGCAATACTTCTTACAGGAGATTTACGGGTAATGTGAAGGGTGATTATCAAATCAAGCCTTGGCTGAAGGTGCGTGCCGGAGCACAGTATACATGGTACACAAAGCCTGACAGCTACTTCGGTTCATGGAGTTCACTGTTCTATCGTACCCGCTCTCAGCGTCCTACATGGAATCCTTACTTGAAGGATGGATCTCCGGCACCGGGCTGGAGCAGTTCGGATGGTAACTACCTGTATTGGAATGACAAGCTCACGACAAGCAACGGGACACGTTCAGAGACATTCAATCTCGGATTCGATCTTACTTTGATACCTAAGCATCTTACATTGACAACCAATGCCTCGGTTTATCATGTGCTTGATCAGCAGGAAAACTTCAACAAGGCTTTCTATACAGAGAGCAATCCTAAAAACATCAATACAACACGCCGTGCATACGCCTATATGTTCAAGGATACGCAGACACAGCTCAATGCGACATTGAACTATTTTGACACGTTTGCTGATCATCATAATGTAGACCTCATGCTTGGTGCGGAGTATTATGACTACAGCTATTTCTGGATGAAAGCTTCTACAAAGAATTCTCCGACGGATGATATTCCTACGCTCAATGCCGGTGCTGACAAGGATGATAATCCTAAGTCCTTTAAATCACGTAACCGTATTGAATCGCTCTTCGGACGCTTCAACTATGATTACAAACAGAAGTATCTGCTTACGTTCACCTTCCGTTATGATGGTAATTCCAAGCTGAAGGACAATCGTTGGGGCTTCTTCCCAGGTGTCTCTTTAGGATGGAACATGATGGAGGAGCAGTTCTGGAAAGAATCAAAGCTCTCTAACTTCGTCAGCAATATCAAACCACGTATCAGCTACGGTAGCAACGGTAATGTGAGTGGAATCGGAGACTTCTATATATATGGTGTCTATGGTCAGCTTTCAAATTATCATGGCAACACGGCTTTCTTCGACCAGTCGCTTGTGAATACAGCCTTGAAATGGGAACAGAGTCATACCTTCGAGGCTGGTCTTGACCTCGGCTTCTTCAAGAACCGTCTGTCATTGATTCTTGATTACTATGTTCGTAATACAAGTAATCTGCTGCAAAGCGTGAATCTTCCTTCTTACTTGGGTTTCTCTTCTATACAGACTAACTTGGGTAAACTGCGTAACCAGGGATTTGAGATGGAAATCCGCGCTACTCCTATTCACTTGAAGAACAGTCTCCGTTGGGATCTTTCTTTCAATCTTTCAACGGTAAAGAATACTATTATACAGCTTCCTAAGAGTGACCGTCCTTTCAATCAGCTGCAAGGAGTAGAGGTTGCTGCGGGCAAGGTTGATGCTTCAGGCAAGACACCTACCAAGTGGATTGGTGGTTATCGTGAAGGTGGGAAACTCGGCGACCTCTATGGTTACAGCCAGGACCATATCTTCAAGGACTGGGATGATGTGAAGGCAAACGCCAATACACGCATTGATGATATTGCCAAGCTGTATGGTCCGGGTCTTGCTGACCAGGTTAACCCGCAGACGGGTGTGCTCTATAAGAACTCTAAGGGCTGGAAGGCGATTGAGCCGGGGGATGTCTGCTGGGAAGATATCAATGAAGATGGCATCATCAACTCGCTTGACCGTAAGGTGCTTGGCAATGCAAGACCTTCCGTTACAGGTGGGTGGTCAACTACATTGAGCTACAAGAACCTGTCGTTCTACGCACGTTTCGACTATGCTTTAGGCCATACTATCTACAATGACCTCAAGGCTCGTTCTATGGGACAGTTCCAAGGACAGTTCAATCTCATTGATAATGTAAAGGATATGTGGACAGAAAGTAATCCGAACGCCAGCTATCCGGCATTCAGCTATGCCGACCAGCTGAACAAGCAGAACATCTGGCGTGAAGGCTCCAAGTTCTTCGAGAAGGCAAGCTACATGGCTTTACGTGAGATAACTCTCAGCTACACTTTGCCAAGAACATGGATAAATGCGATAAAGATGTCGAATGCTAGTGTCTATCTGACGGGGCAGAACCTTTTTTATATGACTCCTTATGATGGTGCTTCGCCAGAACCGGCAGGTGGATATGACTACGGTCGTTATCCAACCCCACGCACACTTATTTTTGGATTAAACCTTACATTTTAACTAATCAATGTTACCGACAATGAAAAAGTTACTATCCTATATAGCAGTTACTGTTCTGGGCTTTTCTCTGGCAGGCTGCATGGACATAGAGCCTACCAGTACGATTACAGATGCAAATTACTGGAAGAATTCGGATCAGGCACAGGCTTTTAACCAGGGATTGAGTTCCTGGATGAGAAGCTACGCTGACAAGTATATTATCTGGGGAGAGATGCGAACCAGTATCTATAGCGGAACCTCTTTCAGTGGAGAGGCACCACAGGGCTATGAACGCCTGTGGAACAACACACTTGAGAAGAGTAGTGCTGTTGTAGGCAACTTCGGAGGTCTTTATACGGGCATTAATCAGATTAATCTGATGATAGATAAGGTGAATGAAGCCGGCTATCTGAGCGATGCGCAGAAGAACAACTTTCTTGGTGGTGCGTATGGTATGCGTGCTTTCCTGTACTTCCAGCTGCTCCGTACCTATGGAGATGTTATCATTTATCTGCAGCATACAGAGGGCAAGACCATCGATTTGAGTAAGGTTGCACGCAAGCAGGACCCTGCAGCTGATGTGATGACGCAGATTAAAGCTGATATTCAGGCATCTGAAACGGCTTACAATAACAACTATAAGTTCGTCAATGGGCGCACTTACTGGTCGCTTGCCGCTACTAAGATGCTCAAGGGCGAAGTATATCTGTGGAGTGGTCGGCAGATGGGTGGCGGTACAGCTGACTATCAGGTAGCCTTGGCTGCTTATCAGGATGTCCAGAACAATGCTGACGTCAGTCTGCTCGATGATTTTGAGAAAGTCTTTGCTTATGATAATAAGGAGAACAAAGAGATTATTTATGCTCTTCATAATCGTGAGAACGAAGCGTCTTTGTGGAATGGACTCTATACTTCACTCGTGATGAACAAGCAGAACGTCGGTGCTTACCGTCTGCATGATGATGCTGGAAAGCCTATCAAGTTCAGCGAGTCAAACCATCTGAACCTGCGTTTAGGCAGTGGAGTGATGCGCTTCCCTCTTGACAAGCGTTTGTGGACTAAGCTGTTTTCTGACGACAACGATATGCGTAAGAAGGGCTCGTTGGCGGATGTTTACCGAGCAGCAGGCGATGCCTATGTAGGCAATATATGTAATAAGTTCCATGGAACACTGCTTGCCGGCGGGTCGGCAACATCATGGTATGATGACCAGCCAGTCTATCGTTATGCCGAGTGCCTGCTTGGTATGGCTGAAGCAAAGGTTCTCTTAGGGCAGGACCCTGCAGCTGAAATCAATAAGGTGCGTCTCCGTGCTTACGGTGCAGCCTATTTCAATGCACATCGGGAAGTGCAGTATCCGCACGAAGTCAGCAGTGGCGGTAGTGCTGCTTTGACCAGTTTCTATACCGACAATCCATTTGTTGGTGGTGATGAAGACCCGATAGAGGCTATTCTGAAAGAGCGTCTGCGTGAGTTCCTGTTTGAAGGAAAGCGTTGGCATGATATCCGTTTGTTCGATAAAGCAACAAAGTATTCAACAGCAAATGCAAATCGCTTGTTGTGGCCTATTGATGAGACAACGAAGTCAACCAATGCCGAATTGAAGCAGACTCCTGGCTATGGAGATTAATTCAAAGGACCATTAAGTTTTACTATCATCGGGGAAAGTGTGAGGGAGTGTTCTCGCCTTTCCCCTTTTCTTTTGCTTATAATTAGCAAGACGCTCTGTTTTCTATTAATGCTATTAGGCAAACATTATGTGTATTAATCGTTTGTTCGTGTCTTGTCATAGGTTATAATGATTTTTATATACCATCTTCAAACCTTGTGTTGATGCTCCGCACATATGGTGCTCATGCTCAGCACCAATGGTGCTAAGCATGAATTAAACTCAAATAGGGTATTAGACTACAATATGTTTAGTTCTTTCTATGGTATGGTTTACTAACTTTTAGGTATTGTACCACACTCTATTATTTTCTACCTTTGCATTGATAGTTGAATACATATTTTTTACTTAGGACTCTATTCGTTGTAACACGGAGTCTTTAAACTACAAGTTAGATGAAAAATAACAGGAAAACACTTATCTGCAAAGGGGTGTATAATACTTGTTCGTTATATAGAAAGGCGATTTGTCTAACACTTTTTTCAAGTTTTTTCATGCTTAGAGGAAATTCGCAAGAGGTGAATAAGCGTGATACGACTGTTGAAATGAAAGAAGTTATGGTGACAGCACGTAGCGAAATTAGGAAGTTGAAGGAGTCGGCAATGCCCGTATCCGTTATAGGGCAGCGCCAATTACAAGGAACGGCATCAAATATTAATGACGTACTTGCACATACGGTCGGAGTCACAGTGCGAAACACGGGAGGTTTAGGCAGTGCTTCCCGAATCTCACTTCGTGGTTTGGAAGGTAAACGTATGGGTATGTATGTGGACGAAACGCCCATGTCGCAGTTGAGCAACTTTGTTACCTTAAATGATATCCCAACGAATATGATAGAACGTATAGAGGTATATAAAGGTATTGTCCCTTATAAGTTTGGCGGTTCTGCATTAGGAGGTGCTGTTAACGTAGTAACGAAAGAATATCCGCCTGTTTATTTTGATTTCTCATACGAACTTGGCTCGTTTAACACGCATCAGGTGTCAACTGTGTTTAAACGTACGGATCAAAAAACTGGTTTACAGTTTGGTATAGGCGGTGCTTTCTCGTTTGCGAAGAACAACTACAAAATGACATTGGCAAATTTGGACAATAGAATCGTGGAAAGAGACCATGATAAGTTCAATAAAGTTATGGCTGGAATGTCTGTTAAGGCTACGAAATGGTGGTTTGATGAAATGAAGTGGGAACTTATTTTCCTCAAGACGCGCCAGGAGGTACAAGGAATCGATCTTGATGTGCGTGAGGCTTATAATCATTCTGTTAGTGGTGTGACGGCATTGACCCTAAAGCGTAAGAACTTCTTTTTGGATGGTCTCGACTTTGATTTTGATATAGGATATATCATTGGCAGATATGGTTTGAATGATAAAGCATCAAATCGTTATGATTGGGACGGAAACAAGTTGCCTGCGGTCTCTCCATACGGAGGAGAGCTGAATAACTTCCCTTCTGATGGAAGAAATCGGTCGAACGAGTTGACGTCGAAGCTTAATTTGGGATATACCATAGATAAGCATCATGGCATTAATCTGAATGTTTACTTTGATAGGAATTCACTTCATCCAAATGATTCCTTAATGGATAAGTCTTTGGGTTTTCGCGCAAATTTCCCAAGTAAGATGAATACGCTGACGACAGGATTGTCTTATGATTTAACGTTATTCGGAGGTCGTTTCCAGAATGCTTTTACTTTAAAGAACTTTATCTTCACATCACATTCGCGTAGTATAGATGTTTATTCTGTGCGAGAGCCAGAGCCTGTGAAGATATCAAAGTCTTATTTTGGATTCAGTGATGCACTTCGTTATAAGTTTACAAACGACTTGATGTTAAAAGCATCTTTCAATTCTGAAGTCCGCATACCTACAAGTGAGGAGCTGATAGGAAACGGATATTCCATACTTGCATCACCAGCATTGGAACCAGAACGCACGTCGGGCGTAAACGTTGGTGTACTCTATCGACATCTAAAACAGGATGATGGACTGGTTGAGATAGAGTTGAACGGATTTTATAATCAGTTGAAAGACATGATTAGATTCACTCCAGATATGATTCCTACAATGGCTCGCTATCGTAACTTTGGTAGTGTGCGTACAAGAGGCGTGGAACTTGAGGTGAAGGGAGATGTTTGTCCCGTACTTTATCTTTATGCGAATGCTACTTATCAAGATCTTCGGGATGTGAGAAAGCTAACTCCAGGTACTAATGTTGAGAATCCTACTTATATGAAACGCATCCCCAACATACCTTATTTATTAGCAAACTTTGGTGCTGAGTTACATAAAGAGAATCTCTTTGGAGGTAAGGGGCAGAACACTCGTTTGCTTTTAGATGCTTCATACGTGCATAAGTATTTCTATGATTTTGAGATGAGTAAAAACCAAGATAAGAAGATTCCAGCTTCTTTGACTATGGATGCCGCTGTTGAGCATAGCTTTAAGAATGATCAGTGGATATTGACTTTTAAGATGAAGAATCTTGCTAATCGACGTGTTGTCTCAGAGTTTAACCGCCCATTGCCTGGCAGATATGTTGGAGTAAAGATTAGATATTTATTCAAATAGGATTATGGAATGTATGAAGCGGTGAACTTTCCAAGGCTCTAAAGCATGGTAAAACGAAGTTCGTCAGTTTTTCATGTATTGCTATTCCGCTTGATAATATGGTTCATAGATAATTTCCACAATAAATTACATAACAATGAAAAAGTTTAGTTCGTTTCTTTTTGCTGTTACTCTAACAGCTTTATTTACTGCTTGTAGCAGTAATAGTGATGATCCAACGCCTGCTCCTAAGCCAAATCCAGGTGATAAGGACTTCAATGGTGTTATTTTTGCTACGGGTATCACTAATCCGGAAGGCAATAGTGGTAATGTGTATCTACAAGCATTACCAAGTTTCTTGCCAGGTACTTATGACAATAGCAACAGTATTCCTTGTGGTTTTGGTTCTACACCTATTGTAACGGAGTCAGGGAGTGTCTATACCTTCCCTGACTATATGGGCAACACGAAAGCGGAGATTACACGTTACAAAATTAATGGTGATGGCACGTGGGTAAAGCAGGGAGCACTGTCTATTCCTGCTAGTGCTGCTGCTTGCAACATTGTGGAAGCAAGTAAGGAGAAAGCGTATGCCAGCTTGCAAGGTCTTGGTATAGTGAGGATATTTAATCCTACGACGATGACAAAGATTGCTGATATTGATCTCAATGACTTGAAACAGAAAGAGACGAGAGTCGCACCTGCTGCTATGATTATCCGTGATGGTAAACTTTTTGTCGGATTGAATCAGATGAATGGACAGTATATGCCTACGTGTAACAACATTGAACTGGCAATGATTGATGTGAAGACTGACAAGGTTGAAAAGCATATCGTTAACACATCTATAGAAATGTGCTTCGCCACACGTCCGATAGATGCAGGTTCTATCTTTATGGATGAAAATAAGGACATTTATATCAATTGTATCGGTTCATTCGGCTTCATCCCAGGACTTAATGGTGGTATCGTACGCATAAAGAATGGTTCGACAGACATCGATCCCGACTACTACATCCGTCTTGACAAGACTGAGGTTGCAGGTTTGACAACTAAGCATGCCGACTTCCTTGCAACGTTATTCTATGGTGGCAATGGAATAGCTTATGCCTATGCCAACTCATACGGTCTTGACCCTAATGGACTGAAGAATCCTTACGTCAGTCTTACCAATATTCCTGTTGTCATCGACTTGAAGCAGAAGACGATGGCTGTTATAAAGGGAATGGAAATCGGCAATCCACAAGGAATATCCATCGGCAAGCATAAGAACCTGATTGTCTTCGGAAGTGCCAACAAGAAGGCGAACGGATTTTACACCTATAATCCTGATACGAAAGAGGTGGCTGGTCCAGTCATACAGGTGAAAGGAAATCCGAGCTTCTTCCATAGCTTCGAGAAGTAATGATTGTGACGAAAAAAAGAAAGGCAACCAACGAAAAGTTGATTGCCTTTTTAATTATCTTCTGTTACTCAATTAACTTGTCGACCCATTAACTTGTCGACTTGTCAACTAAATTACAAGTTAGCGTTGTCCTTCTTCCATTCTGCAACAGCTGGAACGATGTCGAGACCGATAATCTCGTCACGCATCTTGCAGAGGTGCTCGTAAGAAGCCTGGAGAGAAGCCATCTCCTCTGGAGTACCTGTTGGCTCAGTGTAGTGAACACCAGTAGCGTCGATAGTGGTAGGCATAGCCATCATAACGTTCTTGAAGCCGAGCTTCTCGTCGTTAACGTAGCAACCTGCTGGCAAGGTGAACTTCTCGCCACCCATAGCAGCTTCAATCATCTTGACAGCTGTGTAAGCCGGGCTCTGGAATGAGCTGCGACCACGGAGCTTGATGATGTTTGATCCACCCTGTACTGTGTGGTGCTTGATTTCCTCCCAACGTTCAGCTGAGAGGCCCATCTCTGACAATGGCTTGCCGTCAACCTTCACCTTAGAAGCAAATACAGCCATCTGCTCACCGTGACCACCATAGGTGTGTGCGCCGGTAACCTTGTCCTGCTGTACACCGAACTCATGAGCCAGTGCCTGCTGCAGACGGGTAGAGTCAAGGGCAGCGAGTGATGTCAGCTGGTTTGGCTTCAAGCCAGAGTGGATAAGAGCTGTCAGTGCGGTAACGTCAGCAGGATTGAAGATAACAACAACATGCTTAACGTCCGGGCAGTATTTCTTGATGTTCTCACCGAAGTCAGCAGCAATCTGGCAGTTACCCTTCAGCAAGTCCTCACGTGTCATACCTTCCTTACGTGGAGCACCACCAGAAGAGATGATGTACTTAGCACCTGTGAAAGCCTCTGCTGGGTCAACGGTGTAAGAGAGGTTGGCACCTGGGAAAGCGCACTGCTCCATCTCGTCGAATACACCATGAACGCCTGGCTCATAGATGTCATACAGACAGATGTTAGGAGTAAGTCCAAGTGTAAGAACGGTCTGAACCATGTTTGAACCAATCATACCGCCAGCACCGACGATAACGAGTTTCTCATTTGTTAAATAATTCATAATAGATATTTTAATTTAAAAGTTTAATTCCCTTGATATCGATACGGCAAAGTTACGAAAAAAATGACCATGTGAGAAAGATATTATGGAATAAATGTGTTATTATTTATAAAAAAGACAGGGCTTTGTAAACTCTGTCTGTCAATTTGAATAATTCTTGCTCGGCTTGCTTTGGGGGTTCTGATTTAATTGTTTAACTTAGCAGCGAAAACGAGGGAAATTTTACATAAGCATTAGGAGGATGTAGGAGTTAGTCGGAATGTATATGAACTTTCTAATTATTCAACCTTAAAAACAACGATATGATACATACTATAAATGAGCGCGTTGAAAGATTGCGTTTATGGATGAAAGAGAATGGATTTTCAGCTTTTGTTTTTCCAAGTAGTGACCCGCACAACAGTGAATATGTAGCTGGTCACTGGAAGAGCCGTGAATGGATTTCAGGCTTTAGTGGTTCAGCAGGAACAGCTGTTATTACGTTAGAACATGCTGCATTGTGGACGGATTCGCGTTATTTTATTGCAGCTGAAAAGGAACTGAAAGGGACTGATTTCCAGTTGATGAAACTTCGCGTAGAGGGTACTCCGTCTGTCACGGGATGGCTTGCAAGTGAACTGTGCGGTTATGAATCGGCTGTGGTAGGAGTGGATGGAAATGTGAACTCTTTTGCAGAAGTGTCTTCTATGGAGCAAGAGTTGACGACAAGAGGGAATATTACCGTTAGGATGGATGCTGACCCTTTAGCTGTACTTTGGACGGACAGACCCGTGATACCTGATAACAAGGTATGTCTTCATTCATTGGAATATGCAGGTGAAACGACGGCAAGTAAGATAGGCAGAATTCGTGAATACCTCTCTGGTCGTGGAGCTGATGGACTGTTGGTGACAGCCTTGGACGAGATTGCGTGGGTGCTGAACCTGCGTGGCAGTGATGTACATTGCAATCCCGTCTTTGTTTCTTACCTGTTGATTTCCCCAGGAAAAGTCACCTTATATATTAATAACGTTAAACTTCCCGCAGGTGTGAGGGGTTATCTGGCTGCTGAACATATAGAGATTGAGCCTTACGAGGCGGTTGTGGAGGGACTCAGGGGTTATGCTGGAAAGAGCTTGCTCGTAGATGAGACAGCTGCAAACTACATGTTGACAACAGCCGTGACGTTCGGAAAACTGTGCGGTGGGGAATCACCGGTTGCCACCATGAAGGCTGTGAAGAACAAGGCAGAGCAGGATGGTTTTCGTGCTGCCATGCTGCGTGACGGTATCGCAATGGTGAAGTTCCTTGCATGGCTGAAGCCTGCGGTCGAGGCTGGTGGACAGACAGAAATCTCGCTTGATGAGCGTTTGACGGCTCTGCGTGCCGAACAGCCACATTTCAAGGGTATCTCTTTTGATACGATAGTAGGCTACGAGGCGCATGGAGCCATTGTACATTATGAGGCTACGCCAGATACCGATGTCCCTGTTGAACCACACGGGCTGGTACTCATTGACAGTGGGGCACAGTATGTGGATGGGACTACCGATATAACACGGACCATCGCTCTGGGCGACCTTACGGATGAGCAACGTCGTGTCTACACCTTGGTCCTGAAAGGACATATCCAACTTGGCATGTGCCGTTTCCCTGCAGGAGCATGTGGTTCGCAGATTGACGCAATAGCACGGGAGCCGTTGTGGCGTGAGGGCTACAATTATATGCACGGCACGGGGCATGGGGTAGGGAGCTATCTGAATGTCCATGAAGGTCCTCATCAGATTCGCATGGAGTGGAAACCTGCGCCGCTTCAGGCAGGGATGACCGTTACTAATGAGCCGGGACTCTATCTTGAGGGTAAATTCGGTGTGCGTATTGAGAATACCTTGCTGGTTGTACCTGCCGAAACAACAGCCTTTGGTGATTTCCTCAAGTTTGAAACGCTTACGCTTGCTCCGATTGATACAACTCCGATTGTACTTGATATGCTGAATGTTGAGGAACGTGAATGGCTTAATGGCTACCATCGTCGTGTCTATGAAAGTTTGTCGCCTCATTTGACAGAGGGTGAGAAAGAATGGTTGAGAATCGCAACTTTATCAATTTAGTGCTTGATACTTCTGTTTAGAGGATGTTGTTTGGTAACCTTAGAAATGAGACTTGAAGGCTCTAAAGAACATGCTTTGAATGTGTTATAATTCCTTTTCTCACACCCTCTTTAGTTGATAGGAAAGTAGGAAAAAGCCGCAAATGTTTGGAAGTTAGGAGAATAAAGTGTAACTTTGCAGGCGCAAAAGTGGTGTCATGCCCTTTCGCATACGTTTAATTAATTAATAAATAATTTAAAACAAAAAGCATGATTATTGTACCAGTAAAGGACGGCGAGAACATCGAGCGTGCGCTCAAGAAGTTCAAGAGAAAGTTTGAAAAGACAGGTGTTGTTAAGGAGCTCCGTGCTCGTCAGCAGTTTGACAAACCATCTGTTAAGAAGCGCCTGAAGATGGAACATGCCGTTTACGTACAGCAGCTTCGCGACGCAGAAGAGTAAAATCTTCTTTAAAAATTTGGTAGTTTGGATTAATTTCCGTAAATTCGTTGCCATAAAATGATTTGACAATGTGCCGATGATAGAAATGTTCTTGGATTACTTGAAGTTTGAAAGGAATTATTCCCCGATGACTGTAATCAACTATCGTAAGGACTTGGAAGAGTTTGAGCGGTTTTATAAAGAACTTGAAGGGCAGCTCTCTTGGGAATCTGTGGATTCCGATGTTGTCAGGAACTGGATGGAGTATATGATGGACAGAGGCAACTCTGCTTCGTCAGTCAATAGAAGGCTCAGTGCGCTGAGGTCTTTCTATCGTTTTGCACTCCGTCGTAAACTTGTTGAGAAAGACCCTGTTCATGGTCTTCAAGGTCCGAAGAGGCAGAAGCCACTTCCGCAATTCCTCAAGGAGTCGGAGATGGAACAGTTGCTGAACCCGAAGATGTGGACGGATAGTTATAAGGATGTGCTTGCACGCACGTTGATTGTGACATTCTATGAAACGGGAATCCGTTTGTCGGAACTGACAGGTCTGGATGACAAGGATATAGACAGCATTGCCTGTGAACTGAAAGTGACAGGAAAGAGAAACAAACAGCGCATCATTCCTTTTGGCAAGGAACTGGCTGAGACGTTCGCCATGTACCTGCAGGTGCGCAATGTCACGGCAAAAGGTGGATCCGCAGCCTTCTTCCAGACGGAGAAGGGGAAAAGGATGACGAATGCACAGGTGAGAAGTCTGGTAAAGAAGAACCTTTCAAGAGTGTCTACGCTGAAGAAGCGTACGCCCCACGTTCTTCGCCACACATTCGCCACAGCAATGCTCAATCATGATGCAGGACTGGAAAGTGTAAAGAAACTGCTTGGTCACGAGAGCCTGTCAACGACAGAGATTTATACTCATACGACCTTTGAACAGTTGAAGAAAGTCTATAAGAATGCCCATCCAAGGGCTTAACCTTTAAAAATGGAGGTACCTATGGAAATTAAGATTCAGTCGATTCACTTCGACACTACCGAGAAGTTACATGCCTTTATTACAAAGAAGGCAGAGAAATTAGAAAAGTCTTACGAAGACATTCAGAAAGTAGAGGTGCAATTGAAGGTTGAGAAACCTGCCACTGCGTTAAATAAGACCACAAGTTTGTCAGTTGTTGTTCCTGGGAATACGCTGTTTGTGGAGAAGACATGTGATACGTTCGAGGAGGGTGTTGACCAGTGTCTGGATGCAATGAAGGTTCAGCTCACCAAGTTTAAGGAAAAACAGAGAAATCGTTGAAAAAATCTCTGAAATATTTTGGAGATTAAAATAAAAGTCTTACCTTTGCAGCCGTTTTATGACAAGTAGCCTTCGGCTGCAAAGTAATGCCTCTTTAGCTCAGTTGGCCAGAGCACGTGATTTGTAATCTCGGGGTCGTTGGTTCGAATCCGACAAGAGGCTCTCCTTGAAAGGGGGATGCATTTGCTGACGGGTAGTTTCCAGAGTGGCCAAATGGGGCAGACTGTAAATCTGCTGCTTCTAGCTTCGGTGGTTCGAATCCATCACTACCCACTGTCGGAGAATGTAATTTGCGGAAATAGCTCAGTTGATAGAGCACTAGCCTTCCAAGCTGGGGGTCGCGGGTTTGAGCCCCGTTTTCCGCTCTTATGGTTTTGCTGTAATAGCTCAGTGGTAGAGCACTTCCTTGGTAAGGAAGAGGTCCTGAGTTCAACTCTCAGTTACAGCTCTACTATTATTATTTATAATGAGTGTAACTAAAAAGCACAGATTATTCATTTAATATTAAATAAGAAAAAGCTATGGCTAAAGAAGAATTCGTGCGCACCAAACCGCATGTAAACATTGGTACTATCGGTCACGTTGACCACGGTAAGACCACTCTTACTGCAGCAATCTCTAAGGTTCTTCATGAGAAGGGCTTCGGTTCAGAGGATGTTAAGTCTTTCGATCAGATTGACAATGCTCCTGAGGAGAAAGAGCGTGGTATTACCATTAACTCTGCACACATTGAGTACGAAACAGCAAACCGTCACTACGCACACGTAGACTGTCCAGGTCACGCCGACTATGTGAAGAACATGGTTACTGGTGCTGCTCAGATGGATGGTGCTATCTTGGTTGTAGCTGCTACTGATGGTCCTATGCCACAGACTCGTGAGCATGTCTTGCTCGCTCGTCAGGTAAACGTACCTCGTTTGGTTGTATTCTTGAACAAGTGTGATATGGTTGACGACGCTGAGATGCTTGACCTCGTTGAGATGGAGGTTCATGAGATTCTCGAGCAGTACGGCTATGAGGAAGATACTCCAATCATTCGTGGTTCTGCACTCGGTGCTCTGAACGGCGTTGAGAAGTGGGTTAATTCTGTAGTTGAACTCATGGATACCGTTGATACTTGGATTGAGGAGCCAGAACGTGAAATTGACAAGCCATTCTTGATGCCTGTTGAGGACGTATTCTCAATTACTGGTCGTGGTACAGTTGCTACTGGTCGTATCGAGACTGGTGTTTGTAAGGTAGGTGACGAGGTTCAGCTGCTCGGTCTCGGTGAGGACAAAAAGTCTGTAATCACTGGTGTTGAGATGTTCCGCAAGAACCTTCCAACTGGTCAGGCTGGTGACAACGTAGGTCTTCTCCTCCGTGGTATTGATAAGGCTGAGGTTAAGCGTGGTATGGTAGTCGTACACCCAGGTGCTATTACTCCTCACGATCACTTCAAGGCGTCTATCTACGTGTTGAAGAAGGAAGAGGGTGGTCGTCATACACCATTCGGTAACAAGTATCGTCCACAGTTCTACCTCCGTACAATGGACTGTACTGGTGAAATCAAGCTCCCAGAGGGCGTTGAGATGGTAATGCCAGGTGACAACGTTGAGATTGAGGTTGAGTTGATTTACAAGGTTGCTCTGAACGAGGGTCTCCGTTTCGCTATCCGTGAGGGTGGTCGCACAGTAGGTTCTGGTCAGATTACAGCCCTCCTTGAGGATGTTAAGTAATCAAGATTAGGTCGTAGATTACACTATAATTAGTTCCTGGTTCTTCCAGGTTCCAGGAACTAACTTACGGGTTTAGCTCAGTCGGTAGAGCACTGGTCTCCAAAACCAGGTGTCGAGGGTTCGAGTCCTTCAACCCGTGCAAAAAGAGAAGATTTTATGTTTAAGAAGATAGTTAATTATTGCAAGGCTTGCTACGACGAACTTGCGCATAAGACTACATGGCCATCACGTGCCCAACTTACACATAGTGCAATGGTTGTTTTATCTGCTTCCCTTGTCATTGCATTGGTAGTGTTTGCTATGGATTTTGTATTCCAGCATGTGATGCATTTGGTATATCCAAAATAATTCGTTAGGAAAATGGCAGATACAGAAAAGAAATGGTATGTTCTTCGTGCTGTCAGTGGCAAAGAGGCTAAGGTAAAAGAATATATCGATGCTCAATTGCGATTGAACGAAAAACTTGCTGAGCGTGTTTTCGAGGTTTTATTGCCTATGGAAAAACACGCAACTGTGCGTAAAGATGGTAAGCGTGTTGTCAAGGAGAAATTAAGTCTCCCTGGCTATGTGCTTGTTCAGGCCAATATGACTCCGGACGTAGCCTCTACGTTGCGTTTCATGCCTAATGTGTTGGGATTTCTCGGAGGTATGTCTGAGCCTTCACCTGTCCGTCAGGCAGACATCAATCGTCTGTTGGGCAATGTGGAAGATACTGAACTCGAAGAAGTTCAGAAAGTGCCATACATGGTGGGTGAAACAGTTCAGGTTACCGATGGTCCTTTCAGTGGTTTCCATGGTGTCATCGAAGAGGTGAACGCTGAGAAGCATAAGCTGAAGGTGATGGTGATGATATTTGGTCGCCAGAATCCGTTGGAGTTAAGTTTTATGCAAGTCGCAAAAGAAGAATAGTATTGTTACGGATACTGTTCGACTTTATAGTTTAATTTTTAATATTAACAAAAGAAATGGCTAAAGAAGTAGCTGGATTAATCAAATTACAGATTAAAGGTGGCGCTGCAAATCCTTCCCCCCCAGTAGGTCCTGCATTGGGTTCTAAGGGTATCAATATCATGGGATTCTGCAAGGAGTTCAACGCCCGTACCCAGGACAAGGCTGGTAAAGTTCTTCCAGTCGTAATTACTTACTACAACGATAAGTCTTTCAGCTTCATTATCAAGACTCCTCCCGCAGCTGTACAGCTCATGGAGGCTGCTAAGGTGAAAGGCGGATCAGGAGAGCCAAACCGCAAGAAGGTTGCATCCGTAACTTGGGAGCAGGTAAGGGCTATCGCAGAAGACAAAATGCCAGACCTCAACTGTTTCACGGTAGAGAGTGCAATGAAACTTATTGCTGGTACTGCTCGTAGTTTGGGTATCACTGTAAAAGGGGACTTCCCTGGTAAATAATTTTAAACTTCAAAAGTAAAAATGAGTAAACTGACAAAAAATCAGAAATCAGTAGCTGAGAAGGTTGAAGCAGGGAAGGCATATTCATTGGAAGAGGCAGCAAAGTTGGTAAAAGAAATAACCACTACTAAGTTTGACGCTTCTGTTGACATTGATGTGCGCCTCGGTGTTGACCCACGCAAGGCTAACCAGATGGTTCGTGGCGTTGTGTCACTGCCAAATGGTACCGGTAAGGTTACACGCGTTCTCTGTCTCTGTACACCTGATCAGGAAGCTGCCGCTAAGGAAGCTGGTGCTGATTACGTTGGTCTCGACGAATACGTTGAAAAGATCAAGGGCGGATGGACTGATGTTGATGTCATCATCACTATGCCATCATGCATGGGTAAGTTAGGTCCTTTGGGTCGTGTACTTGGTCCTCGTGGCTTGATGCCAAACCCAAAGAGCGGTACTGTGACTATGGATGTTGCTAAGGCAGTAAAGGAAGTAAAGCAGGGTAAGATAGACTTTAAGGTTGATAAGGCTGGTATTATCCATACCTCAATCGGTAAGGTTAGCATGACTGCTGAGCAGATTTGTGGTAACGCTAAGGAGTTCATCTCTACTGTTATCAAGCTGAAGCCTGCTGCTGCTAAAGGTACATATATCAAGAGTATCTTTATTTCAAGCACAATGAGTAAGGGTGTCAAGATTGATCCTAAATCAGCTGAATAACTCTAAAAGTTTTGTACAATGAAGAAAGAAGTAAAAGATACAATTATCACTGAACTCGGTGAGAAGATCAAGAGCTATCCTCATTTCTATCTGGTTGATGTAACTGGTTTGAATGCAGAGGCTACAAGTGCTCTCCGCCGTAAGTGTTTCAAGAGCGAAATCAATATGGTTGTTGTGAAGAACAAACTTCTTCACAAGGCTTTTGAAGCTTCAGATGTAGATTTTGAACCACTGTATGGTTCTTTGAAAGGTAATACAGCTGTTATGTTCACTCAGACTGCTAATGTGCCAGCAAAGTTGTTGAAGGAGTATAAGAAAGAAGGTATTCCTGCTCTCAAGGCAGCTTACGCAGAGGAATCTCTGTTCGTTGGTGCAGAGAAACTCGAAGAACTTGCAGCTCTCAAGAGCAAGAATGAAGTTATTGCAGACGTTGTGGCATTGCTGCAGTCTCCAGCAAAGAACGTTGTTTCTGCTCTCCAGTCAGGTGCTGGCACCATCCACGGTGTGCTTAAGACTTTAGGCGAGCGTCCTGAATAAAAAATCTGATAAAGTCAAAAGGTATATTATTTTTAGAACAAAAAATTAAAAAAATAGAATAAAATGGCAGACGTAAAAGCTATTGCAGAAGAGTTAGTAAATCTTACTGTTAAGGAAGTAAATGAGTTGGCAACTGTCCTCAAGGACGAGTATGGTATCGAGCCTGCAGCTGCAGCTGTTGCTGTTGCTGGTCCTGCTGCAGCTGCTGCAGGTAGTGCAGCTGAGGAGAAGACTGACTTCGACGTAGTTCTCGTTGAGGCTGGTGCTAACAAGCTCAAGGTTGTTAAGGCTGTTAAGGAGGCTTGTGGTCTCGGTTTGAAGGAGGCTAAGGATCTCGTTGACGGTGCGCCTTCTACATTGAAGGAGGGCATGGCTAAGGCTGAGGCTGAGAACTTGAAGAAGACTATCGAGGCTGAGGGTGCTAAGGTTGAGTTGAAGTAATTCTGCTTCTACCTTACATTAAATAAAATATGGTTAGGATTTACCAGGTAGGTGAGTCCTAACCTTTTTGTGTCTTTTGACATCTACTGGGAGTCTTTTTCCCTCTTTTAGTCCGCCGGGGACTTTAAACATTCGAACATTTAATTTCAGTTATGGCATTAGAAAATAAACCCAGAGTAAATTTCGCCAGCGTTAAGAGTCCGTACCCATATCCGGATTTCCTCGATGTGCAGTTGAAGTCTTTCCGTGACTTCTTACAGCTGGATACTCCGCCTGAGGAACGCAAGAATGATGGTTTGTATAAGGTGTTTGCAGAGAACTTCCCTATCACCGATACGCGTAATAATTTCGTCCTTGAGTTCTTGGATTACTATGTTGACCCACCAAGATACACTATTGATGAGTGTTTGGAACGTGGCTTGACATACAGTGTACCTTTGAAGGCAAAGATGAAGCTGTATTGTACTGATCCTGATCATGAGGACTTCGGTACATTTATTCAGGATGTATTCCTGGGAACAATTCCTTACATGACCAGTAATGGTACTTTTGTGATCAATGGTGCTGAGCGTGTTGTGGTTTCTCAGTTGCATCGTTCTCCGGGTGTGTTCTTCGGTCAGGGTGTCCATGCTAATGGTACTGTTCTCTACAGTGCACGAATTATCCCGTTTAAGGGTTCATGGATTGAGTTTGCTACTGACATCAATAATGTCATGTATGCTTATATTGACCGTAAGAAGAAGCTGCCTGTAACCACTATGCTTCGTGCTATTGGTTATGAGTCTGATCGTGACATCCTTCAGATATTTGATCTCTGTGAGGAGGTGAAGGTCAACAAGAAGAATATGAAGGCAGCTATCGGTCGTAAGATTGCTGGTAATGTGATGAAGTCTTGGACTGAAGACTTTGTTGATGAGGATACCGGTGAGGTCGTTTCTATCGAGCGTAACGAGGTTGTTGTTGAGCGTGAGACTGTCATCACAGAAGAGAATGTTGATGAGATTCTTGACAGCTCTGTTTCTACAATCCTGCTCCATAAGGATGAAGAGGCTGCGAGCAAGTACTCTATCATTTTCAATACACTTGCCAAAGACCCGAGCCACTCGGAGATTGAGGCAGTAAACTATATTTATCGTCAGTTGCGTAATGCTGATGCTGCTGATGATGCAAGTGCACGTGAGGTATTCCAGAACCTCTTCTTCTCAGACAAACGTTATGATTTGGGTGAAGTAGGTCGTTATCGTATCAACAAGAAGTTGAATTTGGATACGGATATGGATGTACGTGTACTGACAAAGGACGATATCATTGAGATTATCAAGTATCTTATCAGCCTTATCAATTCAAATGCAACGGTTGATGATATTGACCACCTGTCAAACCGTCGTGTTCGTACTGTAGGTGAGCAGCTGGCTAATCAGTTCTCTATCGGTCTTGCACGTATGAATCGTACAATCCGTGAGCGTATGAACGTTCGTGACAGCGAAGTGTTCCAGCCAACGGATCTGATTAATGCAAAGACCATCTCAAGTGTCATCAACTCATTCTTTGGCACTAATCCATTGAGTCAGTTCATGGATCAGACCAACCCGTTGGCTGAGGTAACTCACAAACGTCGTCTTTCGGCGCTTGGTCCTGGTGGTCTGTCTCGTGAGCGTGCAGGTTTTGAGGTGCGTGACGTTCACTATACCCACTACGGCCGTCTTTGTCCTATTGAGTCTCCTGAAGGTCCTAACATCGGTTTGATTTCTTCACTTTGTATGTATGCAAAGATCAATGATCTTGGTTTCATCGTGACACCATACCGTCGTGTGAGCGATGCTAAGGTTGATATGGACAACAAGGATGTTCTGTTCTTGACAGCAGAGGAGGAAGAGGATCAGATTATCGGACAGGGTAATGCACCATTGAATGCTGATGGTACATTTATTCGCAATTTTGTTAAGTGTCGTCAGGATGCAGACTACCCTGTTGTTGCTCCAGATTCAGTAGCTCTCATTGACGTTTCACCGCAACAGATTGCTTCTGTATCAGCAGGTCTGATTCCATTCTTGGAGCATGATGACGGTCACCGTGCGTTGATGGGATGTAACATGATGCGTCAGGCTGTTCCATTGCTTCACAATGATGCTCCTATCGTTGGTACTGGTCTTGAGAAGCAGGTGTGTGAGGATTCACGTACGATGATTACTGCAGAAGGCGAAGGTGTAATCGAGTATGTTGACGCTACAACCATCCGTATCCTCTATGATCGTACAGAGGACGAGGAGTTTGTAAGTTTCGAGCCTGCCTTGAAGGAATATCGTATTCCTAAGTTCCGTCGCACCAACCAGAATATGGTTGTTGACCTCCGTCCTATTTGCGAGAAGGGTCAGCGTGTGAAGAAGGGTGATATTCTTACAGAGGGTTATGCTACAGAGAACGGTGAGTTGGCATTGGGTCGAAACCTTGTTGTTGCTTATATGCCTTGGAAAGGTTACAACTATGAGGATGCTATTGTTATCTCTGAGCGTATGGTCCGTGAGGACGTATTGACCTCAGTTCACGTTGACGAGTATTCTCTTGAAGTTCGTGAAACCAAGCGTGGTGTTGAGGAGTTCACTGCAGACATCCCTAACGTAAGTGAGGAAGCTACTAAGGATCTTGACGATAATGGTATTATCCGTATCGGTGCTCGTGTTGAGCCTGGCGATATCATGATTGGTAAGATTTCGCCTAAGGGCGAGAGTGATCCTTCACCAGAGGAGAAACTTCTCCGTGCAATCTTCGGTGACAAGGCTGGTGACGTGAAGGATTCTTCACTGAAGGCAAATCCTTCATTAAGTGGTGTTGTTATCGATAAGAAGCTCTTTAGCCGTGCCATCAAGACACGTGAAAGCAAGCGACTGGACAAAGTTACACTTGCCAAGATTGATGAAGAGCAGGAGGCTAAGATCAACGATTTGAAGGAGCTGTTGGTTGACAAGTTGCTTGAGTTGACAGAAGATAAAGTCTCAGAGGGTGTCAAGGACTACTCTGATGCAGAGATTATCACCAGGGGCAGCAAGTTTACCGTTGCAGCGTTGATGAACCTCGACTATGAGGGCATCCAATCAAATGGCTGGACAGATGATGAGCATACCAATTTTCTTATCCAGAAGTTGATTATGAACTACATCCGCAAGTACAAGCAGATGGATGCTGAACTGAAGCGTAAGAAGTTTGCCATCACTATCGGTGATGAACTTCCTTCGGGTGTTCTTCAGATGGCAAAGGTTTACATTGCCAAGAAACGTAAGATTCAGGTAGGTGATAAACTTGCTGGTCGTCACGGTAACAAGGGTATCGTTTCAAAGGTTGTACGTACAGAGGATATGCCGTTCCTGGAGGATGGTAGTCCTGTAGACTTGGTGCTGAACCCAATGGGTGTGCCTTCACGTATGAACCTTGGTCAGATTTTCGAGGCTATCCTCGGTGCCGCAGGTCACAAGTTGGGTGTTAAGTTTGCAACTCCTATCTTCGATGGTGCCAAACTTTCTGACCTGAAGGAGTGGACGGACAAGGCTGGTCTGCCAAATCTCTGTTCAACCTACATCTATGATGGTGAGACAGGTGAGAAGTTCGATCAGCCAGCTACAGTGGGTATCACTTACTTCTTGAAACTTGGTCACATGGTTGAAGATAAGATGCACGCTCGTAGCATTGGTCCGTACTCATTGATTACCCAGCAGCCACTTGGTGGCAAGGCACAATTTGGTGGTCAGCGTTTCGGAGAGATGGAGGTCTGGGCTATTGAGGCTTTCGGAGCATCTCATGTTCTTCAGGAAATCTTGACAATTAAGTCTGATGACGTTGTTGGTCGTTCAAAGGCTTACGAGGCTATCGTTAAGGGTGAGCCAATGCCAACTCCAGGTATTCCAGAGTCACTGAACGTGCTGTTGCATGAACTTCGTGGTCTCGGTCTGAGCATCAAACTTGATTAATACGTACACCCCATAATAGAAGTAAAAAATGGCTTTTAAGAAAGATAATAAAGTAAAGAGTAATTTCAGCAAGATTACTATCGGACTGGCTTCACCTGAGGAAATCCTTGAGAACTCCTTTGGTGAGGTAACCAAGCCAGAGACCATCAACTACCGTACCTATAAACCAGAGCGTGACGGTTTGTTCTGTGAGCGCATCTTTGGTCCTACAAAGGACTATGAGTGTGCCTGCGGTAAGTACAAGCGTATTCGCTACAAGGGAATTGTCTGCGACCGTTGTGGTGTTGAGGTGACAGAGAAGAAAGTACGACGCGAGCGTGCCGGTCATATCGAACTGGTTGTCCCTGTTGCTCATATCTGGTATTTCCGTAGCCTTCCTAACAAAATCGGATACCTTCTCGGTATGCCAACCAAGAAGCTCGATGCTGTTATTTACTACGAGAAGTATGTTGTCATCCAGCCGGGTGTCGTAGAGGGTATGAAGAATGCCGATACTGAGGAAGATTTGAATGGCTCTCATAAGTTCGATCTTCTCTCTGAGGATGAGTATCTTGATATCCTTGACAATAAGCTGCCCGAAGGAAATGAGCGTCTGGATGATTCTGACCCGAGCAAGTTTATTGCCAAGATGGGTGCAGAGGCTATCTATGACCTCCTTTCTGGTATCGACCTTGACCGTCTGGCTGGTGAATTGCGTGACCGTGCAACAACTGACTCAAGTCAGCAGCGTAAGACAGAGGCTTTGAAGCGTCTGCAGGTTGTTGAAGGTTTCCGCCAGTCGATTGGTGTGAACAATCCGGAGTGGATGATCATGAAGATCGTTCCTGTTACTCCACCAGAGCTTCGTCCGTTGGTGCCATTGGATGGTGGTCGTTTTGCAACATCCGACCTTAACGACCTTTATCGTCGTGTCATCATTCGTAACAATCGTTTGAAGCGACTCATGGAAATCAAGGCTCCTGAGGTTATTCTCCGTAATGAGAAGCGTATGCTCCAGGAAGCTGTTGATTCTCTCTTCGACAACAGCCGTAAGTCTTCAGCTGTGAAGAGCGAGAGCAACCGCCCGTTGAAGTCACTCTCTGACTCTTTGAAGGGTAAGCAGGGACGTTTCCGTCAGAACCTCCTCGGTAAACGTGTAGACTATTCTGCACGTTCAGTTATCGTCGTTGGTCCGGAGTTGAAGATGGGTGAGTGTGGTCTGCCTAAGTTGATGGCAGCCGAGCTTTATAAGCCGTTCATTATCCGTAAGCTCATTGAGCGCGGTATCGTGAAGACCGTAAAGAGTGCCAAGAAAATTGTTGACCGCCGTGAGCCGGTTATCTGGGATATTCTTGAGAACGTAATGAAGGGTCATCCGGTAATGTTGAACCGTGCCCCTACACTTCACCGTCTTGGTATTCAGGCATTCCAGCCTAAGCTGATAGAGGGTAAGGCTATCCAGTTGCATCCATTGGCATGTACAGCGTTCAACGCCGACTTCGATGGTGATCAGATGGCTGTCCATCTCCCATTGAGCAATGAAGCTGTGTTGGAGACACAGGTTCTGATGCTCCAGAGCCATAACATTCTCAACCCTGCTAATGGTGCGCCTATCACCGTTCCGTCACAGGATATGGTGCTTGGTCTCTACTATATCACAAAGATCCGTCCAGGTGCAAAGGGCGAAGGTCTCACTTTCTACGGTTCAGAGGAAGCAATTATTGCTTACAATGAGAAGAAGTGTGACCTCCATGCACAGGTAAAGGTTGTCGTTGACGACCTCGTTGATGGCAAGATTCTGAAGCGTATGGTTGAGACTTCAGTTGGTCGTGTCATCGTGAACCAGATCATTCCTGTTGAGGTTGGTTTCTTCAATGGTATTATCTCAAAGAAGTCTCTTCGTGGTCTTATTGCTGATGTTATCAAGGCTGTCGGTATGGCACGTGCATGTGAATTCCTTGATGGTATCAAGAACCTCGGTTATCGCATGGCTTATGTTGCTGGTCTTTCTTTCAACCTCGATGACATCATCGTTCCTGTTGAGAAGACAGATATCGTAGGTAAGGGTCAGAGTGAGGTTGATCAGGTGAAGGCTAACTATGAAATGGGTTTCATCACTGACAAGGAGCGTTACAATCAGGTTATTGATGCGTGGACACACGTAAACAACAACCTTAAGCAGAGTGTGATGAAGCACATGACAGAGGCTGATCAGGGATTTAATGCTGTATATATGATGCTTGACTCTGGTGCCCGTGGTTCTGCTGACCAGATTGCACAGCTTGCTGGTATGCGTGGTCTGATGGCTAAGCCACAGAAGGCTGGTGCTGAAGGAGCTCAGATTATTGAAAACCCGATTATCTCTAACTTCAAGGAGGGTATGTCGGTGCTGGAGTACTTTATTGCTTCTCACGGTGCCCGTAAGGGTCTTGCTGATACGGCTATGAAGACTGCCGATGCCGGATACCTGACACGTCGTCTTGTTGACGTTTCTCACGATGTTATCATCAATGAGGAAGACTGTGGTTCACTCCGTGGTCTTGAGTGTCGTGCCTTGAAGAATGGTGATGAGACGATTGCAACTCTGTACGAGCGTATTTTAGGTCGTGTGTCTGTACACGACGTTGTTAATCCAACAACAGGTGACATTATCGTTGCTGCAGGTGAGGAAATCACCGAGGCAAAGGCACAGGCTATTGAGAATTCGCCAATCGAGATGGTTGAGATTCGCTCCGTACTCACTTGTGAGAGCAAGAGGGGTGTTTGTAAGAAGTGTTATGGACGTAACCTTGCTACGGCACGCATGGTACAGATGGGTGAGGCTGTCGGTGTCATTGCTGCACAGGCTATTGGTGAACCAGGTACACAGCTTACACTTCGTACGTTCCACGCCGGTGGTGTGGCTGGTAATGCAGCTGCCAATGCAACGATTGTTGCCAAGAACGATGCTAAGATTGAATTCGATGAGCTTCGTACCGTGCCATTTGTTGACGATGATGAGAAAGAATGTCAGATGGTTGTCAGCCGTCTTGCTGAAATTCGCTTCATCGATCCTAATACTGGTATCGTACTTCTTACAGACAATGTACCTTATGGTAGTGCGCTCTACTTCAAGTCGGGTGACACTGTTAAGAAGGGTGATTTGATTTGTAAGTGGGATCCGTTCAATGCTGTTATCGTTAGTGAGTATGCCGGTGTTCTCCGTCTGCACGATGTAGTAGAAGGTGTAACCTATAAGGCGGAAACCGATGATGCGACAGGTCTTACCGAGCGTATCATTATTGACTCACGTGATAAGACAAAACTTCCGACAGTAGATGTTGTTAAGGTTGGAGCTAAGAAAGGTGCTGATGGGCTTTATGCTCCATCTGACATTCTTGGTACCTATAACCTCCCCGTAGGTGGTCACTTGGAGCAGGTACTTCTCGATGGTGCTGAGATTAAGACGGGTATGACATTCGTTAAGATTCCACGTTCTGTTGGTGGTGCTGGTGATATTACCGGTGGTCTTCCACGTGTTACTGAGCTCTTCGAGGCTCGTAACCCATCTAATCCTGCTGTCGTGTCTGAAATCGATGGTGAGATTACCATGGGTAAGGTGAAGCGTGGTAACCGTGAGATTATCGTGACTTCCAAGACAGGTGAGCAGCGTAAGTACCTTGTTAGTCTGTCTAAGCAGATTCTCGTGCAGGAACACGATGCTGTTCGTGCTGGTACTCCACTGTCTGATGGTATTACCACTCCGGCTGACATCTTGTCTATCATGGGTCCAACAGCCGTACAGGAGTATATTGTCAATGAGGTTCAGGACGTATATCGCTTGCAGGGTGTGAAGATCAATGACAAACACTTTGAGATTATCGTCCGTCAGATGATGCGTAAGGTACGTATTGACGATCCGGGAGATACAACGTTCCTTGAGCAGGAGCTTATTGATAAGCTCGACTTCGCTGAGGAGAACGACCGTATCTGGGGTAAGAAAGTTGTTACCGACCCGGGTGATTCTGAGAACTGTTATAAGGGGCAGATTCTCTCTGTGCGCAAGCTGCGTGATGAGAATTCAAGCCTCAAGCGTCGTGACCTCAAGCTCGTTCAGGTGCGTGATGCCGTACAGGCAACAGCTACCCAGATTCTTCAGGGTATCACACGTGCTGCCCTCGGTACGAAGAGCTTTATGAGTGCTGCTTCCTTCCAGGAGACAACAAAGGTACTCAACGAGGCTGCTCTCCGTGGTAAGAGCGATAACCTTGAGGGAATGAAGGAGAACGTTATCTGCGGTCACCTCATTCCTGCTGGTACTGGTCTTCGCCAGTGGCAGAAACTCGTTGTCGGTTCACAGGAGGAGCATGAGCGTATGGAGGCTAACAGGAAGAATGTCCTTGATTATGCTAATCAGGAAGTAGCAGAGGCGACGCAGGAGTAATCCAGCCCTCTACATACATAATATTAAAAAGGATTCACGGCGAGGCTGTGAATCCCTTTTTGTTTTTTGGTCGTTGATTGTGCAGAATGCTCAGGGGCGTCAGTGGAACATCCCAGGAGTATTGTCGAGCAAAGGGAGGTGACAAGATGAAATCTTTTGCTGTTAGATTTGTGCGAATGACTTTAAAGTGTTATCTTTGCATAACAGAAATAAAGTATTATCTAAATCTTATTAATAAAATGGACAATAACAATCAGAATCAGGAGGGACAGCAGTTGCAGATTGATCTCTCACCAGAAATCGCTAAAGGTGTTTATACAAACTTCCAGATAATCTCTCATTCAAGCTCAGAGTTTGTGCTTGATTTCGCTTCACTTCTCCCAGGTGTTCCAAAGGCAACAGTGGCAAGCCGTGTTATCATTGCTCCAGAGCACGCACTGCGTCTTCTTGCTGCTTTACAGGATAACGTGGTACGTTATGAGAAGGAATTTGGCAAGATTGATCGTCATGAGCCAAATCAGGAACCACGCACCATTGCTCCTTTCGGAAATGGTAATGTTGATGCATAGATTTTTTTGAAAAGGAAATAGTAAGCAAGCCACCTCTGAGAAATTGGAGGTGGCTTTTGTATTCTTACCCCCCCAAAAAAATCTGTTCAGGCTCTTATTAACCGATTTGATTTTAAACAGGTAGTACTGTGTTGACTTTGTAAAAAGCAAGCACTTAATTAAGTTGTTTTTGGTAGAACAACTCTTTTCTAACAGCAGGTTGATTTTACATCGGCAATATTTTGTATGATGTTTAGCACCATTGGTGTTTACCAATAGCACCACATGTGCTGGGCAACAACACATCGGTTGAAGATGGGGAGTGATTCATTATGGTCATGATGATGTGTATAGTAAGGCAGTAATGGCTAACTTATATGGGGAACGTTTACTGGGCAGCAGATTTGTTTTTTACCCACTATGGGAAAGTAAGGCGTTGTTGCTAAGACATTTTCCTTCTCCCTTATAAAATATAGGTCTTTTTTCTTCCTGTTTCTTTGTTTATCAGAAAATTAAGTCTATTTTTGTGCAGGTATAAAACCATCAAGATAAAACTTTCTGTACTGGTGGAGGTTCTCTTTTGGGATGGTGGTAGAAAGGAACGTTAAGGTAGGAGGGCCTGTCGTGTTGAACGAATGGGAAATAGTCCGAGTGTAAGGTACTTGCGAGCAGATAAGCATGAAGCCTGTGACAAAAGACTTGTAGGATTAAAGCGTGTTGTAGAATAGTGTCATCAACTAAAAGCTAAGAGTATTATGAATAGGATGAGTAAAGTGTTGATCTTGTTTATTCTGTTGAGCAGTTTGATACAGGGAAGTGCAGCTGGTTTCGTAAGGGAAAACAAGCTGTATGTCATTGATGGGATTGTCTTGGATTTACCTGATGCTGATGAAGGAGATTTCATGTTTGAAGAAAGAAATGACACTTTATATATCATGCCATTGACATACTTCACGCTTGATGGAGCTGGTCTTTTCTTCCCAGATGACATTTGTGTTGTAAACCTGCAGGAAACGATAGCTATCGGTGTCAAACAGGAAATTACAGACGATACACCTGCTGTATGGTTAGACTTCTCTTCTGAAAGAAACAGGTTGGAGAAGGCTATAAAACAAAAGTATTTCGTCTGGACTTCTCAAGAACAGGAAGGATATTTATACAGGCATCACTGGGAGGCTGTTAAGGAGTTGTCTTTGCAGTTTCAAAAGATGTATTATAATAATATTCTGGCAAAACAAACTGAGTATAAGGAATGTTGTCCGGAGTATATTGAGCAGGCAAGGGACATTCTTGCCATGAAAGATAAAGATTTTGTGTCTTTCAAGCAGCTGAGTGTTTATCCTCAAATAAAGTATAGGACAATTACAATACGTTATTGGAAACAGCAGGAGTACAGGCATATTGTAGTTGTAGAGAAACCACTGTAAGGTAAACGGAAGGAGAAGCGAGTATGAAAGTTTTATTGTTTGTGTTGATGATTTTATCTTTTGGAGGATGTGTCAATAGCGTGGCTGCAGCAGGGTGTGTCGTTGCTACAGCCTCTTCCATGTGCTACAGCAATGCTGTAGGTATGGCATGTGGTACTGGAATAGAAAATAGACCTGTCATGTTTTGCCCGGAAAAGAGTGGGACATTTCAGAAGAGGAATACAGAAAATAATGTTAAAGACTTCCTGAACACTAATGACAGAACTTCTGGATTGAGGCTTACGGATGGTGAACAGCTTATGCTGCCTTGTTTTTCCGGCGAAAGCAAAACCGAATTATATATAGTTTATTTTGTTGGTCGCACGGAGAAAGAACGAAGTTTCTGGGATGTATATAGTAAGAATGGTTTTTGGAAAGGTAAAAACAACGAGCAGGTTCACAGATACTCAAAAGATATGGAACGTTATATCAATGCGAGAATAAATCAATATGATGTTTTTGCCATTGCTTTAAATAAGAGGATGGTCAAGGATATAAGAGAAGATGAGTTCCTGCCAGACAGCAATGCTGTTTATAAGACATATCTGCTGACAAACGGTAAATGGATACAAACTGACAGTTTTAGGGTGCAGGATGTGCCGAAGGATACAGGTAGGTATCTGATGAACATATCATGCAGAAGGGGTAAAAAGTCTCTTGAGGTGCTGGGAGATAGTCTGGTGTCTTTACTGGATTTCTCAGATAGGGTTAATTGTTCTTGTACTTCAGGTAGGGAGGATTGTGTGCTTGATTGTCTGAGAGTGGATTATTTCCTTTTGTTCTCCAGCGCTCGCATGCCAGTGATGCTGTTGGATGCAGCACATAAATTGTTGTTCAAGAAGTATAAAGAGAAAAGAAAAACGACGGAACATATAAAGGTCTATGCCTTGTTGTCTGTAAATAATAAGGTTACTGACTCTGTTCTCTGTTATGAATATTATAGCAATGCCGAGAACTTGTCTGCTTATGAGCAAATATTTTATATTGATACCAATCAGCGTAAGATATGGACTGTTAAGTTGACTTATGATGTGGAAGGTGCAGGGGCAGACGCAGTAAAAGTTTGCACAATAGATTTGGACAGGAATTGCTTTGTCCAAGAAAATGCAATAAAGAACAACCCAACAGATGTGTTAAAGAATGAATAAAAAGTTATTTATTGTTAACATGAGTGGTGCGGTGAATTATTCTTTTTCTTATTATTAGGTCATTTGAGGGAATCTTTGTACCTTTGCAACCCGAAACGACAGAGCAGATTATAAGGCTTTAAAGCGTGCGGCTTGTGTTCGTAATGGATTGAAAATAAACAAAATAAATATATAACAATAAAAAGTAAAATTATGCCTACTATTTCACAGTTAGTAAGAAAAGGCAGAAAGGACATCGTAGACAAGAGCAAGTCTCCGGCTTTGGACAACTGTCCACAGCGCCGTGGTGTTTGCGTTCGTGTTTACACGACGACTCCTAAGAAGCCTAATTCGGCAATGCGTAAGGTTGCCCGTGTTCGTTTGACCAACCAGAAGGAGGTTAACTCTTACATTCCAGGAGAGGGTCACAACTTGCAGGAGCACAGTATAGTACTCGTTCGTGGTGGTCGTGTTAAGGACCTCCCTGGTGTACGTTATCACATCGTTCGTGGTACTCTTGATACCGCAGGTGTTGCCAACCGTACGCAGCGTCGTTCCAAGTACGGTGCTAAGCGTCCAAAAGCAGCTAAGAAGTAATATCTGCGTTGCCTGAAAGGCAGCAAGTAAACTTCAATCCATAAGCCGAGGTGCAACGGCCGGTGATGGTCGATGCTCCGAGGCTCTTTAAAAGAAGAAAACTAATAACAATCAGTTTTGCTGGAGATTTGTAATCACAAAGGTTGAGTAAATACCCAAGAGAGGGTGTTGAAGAACGAAAGACGACAGCCTCCGCAGAATTAAAGTTTAAAAATTAAAATGAGAAAAGCAAAACCAAAGAAGCGTGTAATCCTTCCAGATCCAAAATTCAATGATCAGAAGGTGTCAAAGTTCGTAAATCACTTGATGTATGATGGTAAGAAGAATACCTCATACGAAATCTTCTATGCAGCCCTTGATATCGTAGGCGGTAAGATGAAGAACGAGGAGAAGTCTCCACTTGAGGTGTGGAAGCAGGCTCTCGATAACATTACGCCACAGGTAGAGGTTAAGAGCCGCCGTATCGGTGGTGCTACTTTCCAGGTTCCGACAGAGATTCGCCCTGATCGTAAGGAAAGTGTCTCAATGAAGAATATGATTGCTTTCGCACGTAAGCGTGGTGGTAAGAGCATGGCTGACAAGCTGGCTTCTGAGATTATGGACGCTTTCAATAACCAGGGTGGTGCTTTCAAGCGTAAGGAAGATATGCACCGCATGGCTGAGGCTAACCGTGCATTTGCTCACTTCAGATTCTAATCAAGTTATTATAATAAGGTAAAAAGAAAATGGCAAATCACGATTTACATTTGACTCGTAATATCGGTATTATGGCACACATTGATGCCGGTAAGACGACTACATCTGAGCGTATTCTTTTCTATACAGGTAAGACGCATAAGATCGGTGAGGTTCATGACGGTGCTGCTACCATGGACTGGATGGCACAGGAGCAGGAGCGTGGTATCACTATTACATCTGCTGCAACCACATGTAACTGGAACTATCTCAACAAGTCTTATAAGATTAACTTGATTGATACCCCGGGACACGTTGACTTCACCGCTGAGGTTGAGCGTTCACTCCGTGTCCTCGATGGTGCTGTTGCTACTTATTCTGCTGCTGACGGTGTACAGCCACAGTCTGAGACCGTATGGCGTCAGGCTGACAAGTACAATGTACCACGTGTCGGTTATGTAAACAAGATGGACCGTTCTGGTGCTGACTTCTTTGAGACGGTACAGCAGATGAAGGATATCCTTGGTGCTAATCCGCTCCCTGTTCAGATTCCTATCGGTGCAGAGGAGAACTTCAAGGGCGTTGTAGACCTCATCAAGATGAAGGCTATCTTGTGGCACGATGAGACAATGGGTGCTGAGTATACTGTTGAGGAGATTCCTGCAGACTTGGCTGACGAGGCTGCTGAGTGGCGTGACAAGCTGCTTGAGGGAGCTGCAAACTTCGATGATGAGTTGATGGAGATGTATCTTGAAGGTCAGGATATTCCTGAGGATAAGCTCATCGCTGCAATCCGCAAGGGTTGTATTGCTATGGAGTGCTGTCCTATGCTCCTTGGTTCTTCTTATAAGAACAAGGGTGTTCAGCCACTTCTCGATTATGTTTGTGCTTTCCTGCCTTCTCCACTGGATACACCAGCTATCGTTGGTACAAATCCGGACACTGAGGAAGAAGAGGATCGTAAACCAAGTGAGAGTGACCCAACAGCTGCGTTGGCATTTAAGATTGCTACTGACCCATTCATGGGTCGTCTGGTATTCTTCCGTGTCTACTCAGGTAAGGTTGTTGCTGGTTCTTACGTATTCAATACACGTTCTGGCAAGAAGGAGCGTATCAGCCGCCTGTTCCAGATGAACTCTAACAAGGAAATTCCTATGGAGTCAATTGATGCTGGCGATATCGGTGCTGGTGTAGGTTTCAAGGATATTCGTACAGGTGATACACTCTGTGATGAGAGTGCACCAATCATTCTGGAGTCCATTACCTTCCCTGATACTGTGATTTCTATCGCAGTTGAGCCAAAGAGCCAGGCTGACGTTGCTAAACTTGACAATGGTCTTGCTAAACTTGCTGAGGAAGACCCAACATTCACCGTTCGTACTGATGAGCAGAGTGGTCAGACCATTATATCTGGTATGGGTGAGCTTCACCTCGATATCATTATCGACCGTCTGAAGCGTGAGTTCAAGGTAGAGTGTAACCAGGGTAAACCACAGGTTAACTACAAGGAGGCTATTACAAAGGCTGCTCAGAGCCGTGAGACTTACAAGAAGCAGTCTGGTGGTCGTGGTAAGTTCGCTTGTATTGATGTAACTATCGAGCCAAAGGACGAGGATTACACAGAGGGCGACTTGCAGTTCATTAACGTTGTTAAGGGTGGTAACGTGCCTAAGGAGTTCATCCCAGCTGTAGAGAAGGGATTCAAGGACTGTCTGGGTAACGGTGTACTTGGTGGTTTCCCATTGACAGGTCTCAAGGTTACTTTGTCTGATGGTTCTTTCCACCCGGTTGACTCTGACCAGTTGTCATTCGAACTCGTAGCTCACCAGGCGTTCAAGGTACTCTGCCCCAAGGCAGGTCCTGTTCTCATGGAGCCTATCATGAAGGTAGAGGTTGTTACTCCAGAAGAGAACATGGGTGATGTTATCGGTGACTTGAACAAGCGTCGTGGTCTTGTACAGGGTATGGATGAAGCTCGTAGCGGTGCACGTATCGTTAGAGCAATGGTTCCATTGTCAGAGATGTTCGGTTATGTAACAGCTCTGCGTACAATTACTTCTGGTCGTGCTACTTCTTCTATGGAGTATGATCACCACTCTCCTGTATCAAGTTCTCTCGCTAAGGAGATCCTTGATGAGTTGAAGGGCAATTCAGATCTCGTTAAGTAAATAAAATTAAGGTGTAGCTCTCTCATAGCGAATGACTCTTATGAGAGGGCAACCTTTATATCAATTCAACAACAAATAACAAATTAAACATGAGTCAGAAGATTCGTATTAAGCTGAAGTCTTACGACCACCAGTTGGTTGACAAGTCAGCAGAGAAGATTGTGAAGGCTGTTAAGGCAACTGGCGCTATCGTTAGCGGTCCTATTCCATTGCCAACACACAAGCGTATTTACACTGTAAACCGTTCTACATTTGTTAACAAGAAGTCACGTGAGCAGTTCCAGCTTTCAGATTTCAAGCGTCTCATTGATATCTATAGCTCTACAGCAAAGACTGTTGACGCTTTGATGAAACTTGAGTTGCCTTCAGGTGTAGAGGTTGAAATCAAGGTGTAGTCAGCTGTTGACAAGTAAGAAACAAATTAATACAAAAAGCATTTACATTCATTTTAAAATAATTAATTGAAATGCCAGGATTATTAGGAAAGAAAATCGGAATGACATCCGTTTTCAGTGCCGACGGTAAGAACGTACCGTGCACTGTTATCGAAGCTGGTCCTTGTGTTGTAACCCAGGTTAAGACCGTTGAAAAAGATGGTTACAAGGCTGTTCAGTTAGGTTTCGGCGAGGCTAAGGAGAAAAGAACTTCTAAGCCACAGCAGGGACACTTCAAGAAAGCCGGCACAACACCAAAGAAGCACTTGGCCGAGTTCAAGTTTGAGGAGGAGTATAACCTCGGTGACACTATTACCGTTGAACTGTTCAGCGATGCTAAGTTCGTTGATGTTGTAGGTACGTCTAAGGGTAAAGGCTTCCAGGGCGTTGTAAAGCGTCACGGATTCGGTGGTGTAGGTCAGTCTACTCACGGTCAGGATGACCGCGCTCGTAAGCCGGGAGCTATCGGTGCTTGTTCTTACCCAGCTAAGGTCTTCAAGGGCATGCGCATGGGTGGACAGATGGGAGGCGACAGAGTAACAACTCAGAACCTTCAGGTGTTAAAGGTTATTCCAGAGCACAATCTTATCCTCGTTAAGGGTAGTGTAGCTGGATGTAATGGTTCAACCGTAATAATTAAGAAGTAATGGATATTAACGTATTAGATATCAAAGGTCAGGAGACCGGCCGCAAGGTAACTCTTAACGAGAATATCTTCGGAATTGAGCCTAACGATCACGTCCTCTACCTCGCAGTTAAGCAGTATCTCGCTGACCAGCGTCAGGGTACAGCTAAGTCAAAGGAAAGAAGTGAGCACGCTGGTTCTACTCGTAAGTTGGGTCGTCAGAAGGGCGGCGGCGGTGCTCGTCGTGGTGATATCAACTCACCAGTCCTCGTAGGTGGTGGTCGTGTTTTCGGTCCTAAGCCACGTGACTACAGCTTCAAGCTGAACAAGAAGGTAAAGGTTCTTGCTCGTAAGTCAGCTTTGTCTTACAAGGCACAGGATAATGCTATCGTTGTCGTTGAAGATTTCAATCTTGATGCTCCAAAGACAAAAGATTTCGTAAATATTGCAAAAAATCTGAAAGTTGATGGCAAGAAAGTGCTTCTCGTTTTGCCAGGAGTAGAGAAAAACGTATATTTGTCGGCTCGTAATCTGCAGAAGGCTGAAGTTATGACAGCTGCACAGGTAAATTCATACAAGGTTTTGAATGCTGATGTAGTGGTTATTACAGAGAATTCTCTGAAGGTTATCGACGAAATCTTAACCAAGTAATAATTAGGAGACAAGAATAATTATGGGATTTATCATTAAACCAATGGTCACTGAAAAGATGACCAAGTTGACAGACAAGTCTTCTGAGGATAAGGTTGTAAAGCACAAGGGTGAGAAGAGAACTGTTTTGGCGCAGCCAAAGTATGGTTTTATCGTTAAGCCTGAGGCCAACAAACTTGAGATTAAGAAAGAAGTTGAGGCTCTGTACAACGTTACAGTAGTAGATGTGAATACCGTTCGTTATGCTGGTAAGCGTCAGGCACGTTATACCAAGGCTGGTCTCGTGAAGGGACAGAAGAACGCATTCAAGAAGGCTATCGTCACTTTGAAGAATGGCGATTCAATCGATTTTTACAGCAATATTTAAATAAAAAATGGCAGTACGTAAATTAAACCCGGTTACACCGGGACAAAGACACAAGGTTATTGGCACGTTCGAGGATATTACTGCATCCGTGCCAGAGAAGTCTCTCGTTTACGGTAAACGTTCTACCGGTGGTCGAAACAACACCGGTAAGATGACCGTCCGTTACATGGGCGGTGGTCACAAGAAGAAGTATCGTCTTATCGACTTCAAGCGAGAGAAAGATGGTGTTCCAGCTGTAGTGAAGACAATCGAGTATGATCCTAACAGATCAGCTCGCATTGCGCTGTTATACTATGCTGATGGTGAAAAACGTTACATTATTGCTCCTAACGGACTGCAGGTTGGCGCAACTCTGATGTCAGGTGCTGAGGCAGCACCTGAGGTTGGTAATGCCCTTCCATTGGCTAACATTCCTGTTGGTACTGTGATTCATAATATTGAGTTACGTCCTGGACAGGGTGCATTGCTCGTTCGTTCGGCTGGTAACTTTGCTCAGCTTACTTCTCGTGAAGGCAGTTATTGTGTTATTAAGCTCCCTTCTGGTGAAACGCGCCAGATTTTGTCAGCTTGTAAGGCAACTGTTGGTAGTGTAGGTAATTCTGACCACGCACTCGAGCAGTCTGGTAAGGCTGGTCGCTCTCGTTGGTTGGGACGTCGTCCTCACAACCGTGGTGTTGTTATGAACCCAGTTGATCACCCAATGGGTGGTGGTGAAGGTCGCCAGTCTGGTGGTCACCCACGTTCACGTAAGGGCTTGTACGCTAAGGGTCTCAAGACTCGTGCACCTAAGAAGCTTTCAAACAAGTACATCATTGAGAGAGCTAACAAGAAGTAAACAAAGTAATTAAGAGTAAATTATGAGTCGTTCATTAAAAAAAGGTCCATACATCAACGTATCACTCGAGAAGAAGATTCTCGCGATGAATGAGAGTGGTAAGCAGAATGTCGTTAAGACATGGGCCAGAGCATCAATGATTTCCCCTGATTTTGTGGGTCACACTGTTGCAGTTCATAACGGAAATAAATTTATCCCTGTTTACATTACTGAGAACATGGTAGGTCACAAGCTCGGAGAGTTCAGTCCTACACGCCGTTTTGGTGGCCACTCCGGTAATAACAAGAAGTAAGCAGGTCATAATCCATTTAGAAAATAGAATAATATAATGGGAGCAAGAAAACATATAAAGGCTGAAGCTCGTAAAGAAGCTTTGAAAAGCCAGTATTTTGCAAAGCTCAAGGACTGTCCTTCTTCTCCACGTAAGATGCGCTATGTTGTTGACATGGTTCGTGGTATGGAAGTCAATCGTGCCCTTGGCGTGCTGAGATTCTCCAAGAAGGCAGCTGCCCAGAACGTTGAGAAACTTCTGCGTTCAGCTATCAACAACTGGGAGACAAAGAATGACCGCAAGGCTGAAGACGGTGAACTTTATATCTCTAAGGTCTTCGTTGATGAAGGCGTTACAATGAAGCGCATGCGTCCTGCACCACAGGGCCGTGGCTACAGAATCCGCAAACGTTCTAACCACGTCACTCTTTTCGTTGATTCGAAGGCTGACGCTAATAATGATGATAAATAAATAGTAGAATGGGACAGAAAGTTAATCCAATTAGCAACCGTCTTGGTATCATCCGCGGTTGGGAGTCAAATTGGTTCGGTGGCAAGAACTTCGGGGATAATCTCGTAGAGGATCGCAAGATTCGTACTTACCTGAACAAGCGTTTGGAGAAAGCAAGCGTTTCCCGTATTGTCATAGAGCGCACATTGAAGCTCGTCACCATTACTATTTGCACCGCTCGTCCGGGTATCGTTATTGGTAAAGGTGGTCAGGATGTTGATAAGCTCAAGGAAGAGTTGAAGAATCTTTTCAAGAAGGAGATTCAAATTAATATCTTCGAGGTTAAGAAACCTGAACTTGATGCAAACATCGTTGGTAACAATATCGCTCGTCAGGTAGAGGGTAAGATTGCTTACCGTCGTGCTATCAAGATGGCAGTTGCTAACACTATGCGTGCTGGTGCTGAGGGTATCAAAGTTCAAATTACAGGTCGTCTGAACGGTGCCGAAATGGCTCGTAAGGAAATGTTTAAGGAGGGTCGTACTCCTCTGCATACTTTCCGTGCAGACATCGATTATTGTCAGACAGAAGCCCTTACCAAGGTTGGTCTGCTGGGTATCAAGGTTTGGATTTGCCGTGGTGAAGTTTATAACAAGGTAGATTTTACCCCTAACTTTACTCAGGAGAAGGGCAATGGCCGTTCCAACAATGGTGGCCGTTCTGGAAGAGGTAATCGCAGAAGAAACAATAACCGTTAAAAGAAGAAGCTATCATGTTACAGCCAAAAAGAGTAAAATATAGAAGACCTCAGGACGGACGTGGCAATAAAGGCAACGCCCACAGAGGTACACAGCTTGCTTTCGGCTCATTCGGCATCAAGACACTTGAGGCTAAGTGGATCGACAGCCGTCAGATTGAGGCCGCTCGTGTAGCAGTGAACCGCTACATGAACCGTCAGGGCCAGGTCTGGATTCGTATCTTCCCTGATAAGCCAATCACTCGCAAGCCTGCCGATGTTCGTATGGGTAAGGGTAAGGGTGATCCAGCAGGATGGGTAGCACCGGTTACTCCAGGTCGTGTTCTCTTTGAAGTAGAAGGTGTCAGCTTTGATATTGCAAAGGAGGCTCTTCGCCTCGCTGCACAGAAGCTGCCTGTTAAGACAAAGTTTATTGTTAGACGTGATTTCGATAAAAACGCTTAAGAAAGATGAAGATTAAAGAAGTAAAAGAACTCGAGACCAAAGAATTGGTTGAGAAGATTGAGAATGCTGAGACAGCCCTCGCAAAGATGAAGCTGAATCATCAGATTACTCCGCTTGAGAATCCATCTCAGATTAAGACCGCTCGTCGTGACATTGCACGTATGAAAACAGAACTTTCTCAGAGAGAACTTAATAAATAACAATGGTCCAGATGGAAACAAGAAATTTAAGAAAAGTAAGACAGGGTGTCGTTATCAGCAACAAAATGGATAAAACCATCGTTATTGCGGCTAAGTTCAAGGAGAAGCACCCTATTTATGGTAAGTTTGTCCAGAAGACAAAGAAGTACCATGCTCATGACGAGAAGAATGAGGCAAATGTAGGTGATACAGTGCTTATCATGGAGACTCGTCCTCTTTCTAAGACAAAGAGATGGAGATTAGTTCAAATTGTAGAAAAAGCTAAGTAATTATGATACAGACAGAATCAAAACTTACAGTATGTGATAACAGCGGTGCTCGTGAGGCAAAGTGCATTCGTGTGCTGGGTGGTACACGCCGTCGTTATGCAAGTGTTGGTGACGTTATCGTAGTTGCTGTACAGAACGTCATCCCATCAAGTGAATTGAAAAAGGGTGCAGTATCAAAGGCTTTGATCGTTCGCACAAAGAAGGAAATCCGTCGTGCTGATGGTTCATACATCCGCTTCGATGACAACGCATGTGTATTGCTGAACAATGCAGGCGAAATCCGCGGTAGCCGTATCTTCGGTCCGGTTGCTCGTGAGCTGCGTGCAGTGAACATGAAGGTCGTTTCTTTGGCACCTGAGGTTCTTTAATTATTAAATAGAATAATAAAATGGCAAAATTCCATATAAAGAAAGACGATCAGGTCATTGTTCTTGCCGGTGCAGACAAGGGCAAGACTGGAAAGGTGCTTAAGGTCATCGCAGACAAGGAGCGTGCTATCGTTGAGGGCGTGAATATGGTCTCTAAGAGCACGAAACCTTCTGCTGCTAACCCTCAGGGTGGTATCGTTAAGCAGGAGGCTGCAATTCATATCTCAAATTTAAGTCTCATCGATCCGAAGAGCGGTAAGGCAACACGTATCAAGATTGAGCGTGAAGGCAAGACTGTTAAGCGTATCGCTAAAAAGTCAGGGGAGGAAATTAAGTAATGAATACAGCTCAGTTAAAGAAACAGTATAAGGAGCAGATTGCTCCTGCTCTGCAGAAGCAGTTCAACTATTCTTCAGCTATGCAGGTACCTGTTCTGAAGAAGATTGTTATCAACCAGGGTCTTGGTGATGCAACTCAGGATAAGAAACTTATCGAGGTTGCTGTCAATGAGATTTCTTCTATTACAGGTCAGAAGGCTGTTGCAACTTATTCTAAGAAGGATATTGCAAACTTCAAACTGCGTAAGAAGATGCCTATCGGCGTTATGGTAACGCTGCGCCGTGAGCGTATGTATGAGTTCCTCGAGAAACTCGTTCGTGTATCTTTGCCACGTATCCGTGACTTCAAGGGTATTGAGAGCAAGTTTGATGGTCGTGGAAACTATACTCTCGGTATTACCGAACAGATTATCTTCCCAGAGATTAATATCGATCAGGTTGACCGCATCCAGGGTATGAACATTACCTTCGTTACATCAGCTAAGACTGACGAAGAGGGCTATGCTTTGCTGAAGGGCTTCGGACTTCCATTCAAGAATGCTAAAAACGATTAATTGATATGGCAAAAGAATCAATGAAAGCTCGCGAGGTAAAGCGTGCAAAACTTGTTGCTCGCTATGCTGAGAAACGCGCAGCTCTGAAGAAGATTATCGCTACTTCAAATGATCCTGAAGAGGCTTATGAGGCTGCTCGCAAGTTGCAGTCTATTCCAAAGAATGCTAATCCTATTCGTCTGCACAATCGTTGCAAGATTACAGGACGTCCAAAGGGTTACATCCGTCAGTTCGGTCTCTCTCGTATCCAGTTCCGTGAGATGGCATCTCAGGGACTCATTCCAGGAGTGAAGAAGGCAAGCTGGTAATCAAATATATCGATGCGGATAGTGAATTGTAATTTATATTTTGTACCTTTGCAGTTCATTATCCGCTTTCAAGCGATTTTTTAATATTGTCGGGGTAGTCCCGATTAATTAAACATTTATTTTTTATGACAGATCCAATAGCAGATTATCTGACAAGACTCAGAAACGCAATCATGGCTCATCACCGTGTTGTTGAGGTTCCTGCGTCTAACTTGAAGAAGTCTATCACTAAGATTCTCTTCGAGAAGGGTTACATCTTGAACTACAAGTTCATTGAGGATGGTCCCCAAGGTTCAATCAAGGTCGCACTGAAGTACGACCCTGTAACAAAGCAGAGCGCTATCAAGAAGTTGAAGCGTGTTTCTACCCCAGGTCTTCGCCAGTACACTGGTTATAAAGACATGCCGAGAGTAATTAACGGACTTGGAATTGCTATCCTTTCCACGTCTAAAGGTGTAATGACAGACAAGGAAGCTGCTGCTGAAAAAATCGGTGGTGAGGTTCTTTGCTACATTTATTAATTGGAGGATTGAATATGTCAAGAATAGGAAAATTACCAATTAGTATTCCAGCTGGTGTTACAGTAGCTCTCAATGATGGTGTTGTTACAGTAAAAGGTCCTAAGGGTGAACTCTCCCAGAAAGTAGATTCTTCTATTAAGACTATCATCGAGGATGGTCAGGTAACATTCGAAGTTGATGAGAATAGTCCTGTAAACTACAAGCAGAAGCAGGCTTTCCATGGTCTTTATCGTTCACTCGTTAACAATATGGTTGTTGGCGTAAGCGAGGGTTACAAGAAGACAATGGAGCTTGTAGGTGTAGGTTACCGTGTCTCTAACCAGGGAAACTTGGTGGAGTTCTCTCTTGGTTATACTCACCCAATCTTTATCCAGCTTCCTTCAGAGGTTAAGGTTGAGACAAAGAGCGAGCGTAACCAGAATCCAATCATCACTCTTGAATCAGCTGACAAGCAGCTGCTTGGTCTTATCTGTGCAAAGATTCGTTCTTTCCGTAAGCCTGAACCTTATAAGGGTAAGGGTATCCTGTTCCAGGGTGAGGTTATTCGCAGAAAGTCTGGTAAGACAGCTGCAGCTAAGTAACTTTAATACATCATTACGATTATGACAACAAAGAAAGAACAAAGAAGAATTAAAATAAAGTTCCGCATTCGTAAGAGTGTGAACGGTACTGCAGAACGCCCACGTCTGAGTGTTTTCCGCAGTAACAAGCAGATTTATGCACAGGTTATTAACGATCTGACCGGAACAACCCTCGCTTCTGCTTCTTCACTTGGCCTTGAGAAGATGGCTAAGATTGATCAGGCTAAGAAAGTAGGTGCGCTTGTTGCCGAGCATGCTAAGGCTGCTGGTGTAGAGCAGGTTGTTTTCGACCGTAACGGTTATCTCTATCACGGACGTGTACAGGCTTTGGCTGATGCTGCACGTGAGGGAGGACTTAAATTCTAAACGATTATGGCAATGAATAGAGTAAAAGTAAATAGTGACGTTGAACTGAAAGATCGCTTGGTTGCTATCAACCGTGTAACTAAGGTTACAAAGGGTGGTCGTACTTTCACATTCGCAGCTATCGTCGTTGTTGGTGACGGTAAGGGCGTTATCGGCTGGGGTCTTGGTAAGGCAGGTGAGGTTACTGCTGCTATCCAGAAGGGTACAGACTCTGCTAAGAAGAACCTCGTTAAGGTTCCTGTTTTGAAGGGTACTGTTCCTCATGAGGCAGAGGCTCGCTTCAGTGGTGCGCATGTACTTCTTAAGCCAGCTGCAGCCGGTACTGGTCTGAAGGCCGGTGGTGCTATGCGTGCTGTTCTTGAGAGTGCAGGTATTACTGACGTGATTGCAAAGTCAAAGGGTTCTTCTAACCCTCATAACCTTGTGAAGGCTACTATCGCTGCCCTCGCTGCTATGCGTGATGCATATACTGTAGCAGGTGAGCGTGGAATCAGTATGGACAAAGTATTTAACGGTTAATTTCAGGAGATATTAAGTTATGGCAACAATTAAGATTAAGCAGATTAAGAGCCGTATTGGTGCTCCTAAAGACCAGAAAGATACTTTGCGTGCATTGGGACTTCACAAGATTTCTCAGGTTGTTGAAGTAGAGGATACTCCAAGCAGCCGCGGTATGATCCGTAAGGTGCATCACCTGGTATCAGTAATTGATTAATTAATCTTTTAAAGAAAACAGTAATTATGAAATTAAATAATTTGAAACCAGCTGCTGGCTCTACACATTCACGTCGTCGTATCGGTCGTGGTCCGGGTTCTGGACTCGGTGGTACTTCTACCCGTGGTCACAAGGGTGCAAAGTCTCGTTCTGGTTATAAGAAGAAGATTGGCTTTGAGGGTGGTCAGATGCCTCTCCAGCGTCGTGTTCCGAAGGCTGGTTTCAAGAACATCAACCATAAGGAGTATTTCGCTGTAAACCTCTCAACTCTTCAGGCTCTTGCCGAGAAGAACAACCTTACCAAAATCGGAATCGAGGAACTCAAGGCTGCTGGTCTCACCAATGGCAAGGAGCTTGTCAAGGTTCTCGGTAATGGTGAATTGAAGGCTAAGCTGGAGGTTTCAGCTAATGCTTTCTCTAAGACTGCCGAAGAAGCTATTAAGGCAGTAGGTGGTAACACAACTATAATCTAAGTTAATGAAAAAGTTTATTGAGACACTGAAGAACTGTTGGAAGATAGAGGATTTGCGTCAGCGACTTCTTATAACCATTCTGTTCACAGCTATTTACCGCTTTGGCTCGTTTGTGGTGCTTCCTGGTATCAATCCTAGCCTGTTGGAAAAATTGCAGTCACAGACCAAAGGCGGTCTTATGTCACTTTTGGACATGTTCTCCGGTGGTGCATTTTCCCATGCGTCAATCTTCGCATTAGGAATTATGCCATACATCTCAGCTTCTATCGTTATGCAGCTCCTTGCCGTCGCTGTTCCTTATTTCCAGAAGATGCAGCGTGAAGGCGAGAGTGGTCATAAGAAAATAAATTGGTATACGCGTGTCCTGACAGTATTAATCCTACTGTTTCAGGCACCGTCTTACCTGATGAACTTGAAAATGCAAGCAGGTGGTGCATTGGCAACAGGTGTTGACTGGACTACATTTATGGTTCCTGCGACAATTATTCTCGCTGCAGGTTCAATGTTCATTCTTTGGCTCGGTGAGCGTATTACGGATAAGGGTGTCGGTAACGGTATCTCTCTGATTATTATGATTGGTATTATTGCTCGTCTGCCACAGGCTTTTGGCCAGGAACTTCAGAATCGTTTCACGGCTATTACAGGTGGTGGTCTGGTAATGTTTATCGTAGAAATCGTCATCCTTTATGCTGTTGTATGTGCAGCTATTCTTCTTGTACAAGGTACTCGCAAGGTTCCTGTGCAGTATGCTAAGCGTGTCGTAGGAAACAAGCAATACGGTGGAGCTCGTCAGTATATTCCTTTGAAGCTCTTCGCTGCCAATGTAATGCCAATCATCTTTGCTCAGGCTTTGATGTTCATTCCGTTGGCAATCGTTCAGTATTCAACTGACAATACAAGCTCTATACTTCAGTCTCTTATGAATACTAAGAGTTTGGCGTATAACAGTATTTACGTGCTCCTTATCGTAGTGTTTACCTATTTCTATACTGCAATTACACTTAATCCTACCCAGATGGCTGAGGATATGAAGCGTAATAATGGTTTTATTCCAGGTGTTAAGCCGGGAAAAGATACTGCTGATTACATAGATACTATAATGTCTCGTATCACGGGACCTGGTTCTTTGTTTATTGCTTTTATCGCTGTTATGCCGGCATTGGCAGGACTTTTGAATGTCGATGATGCGTTTGGTCAGTTCTTCGGTGGTACATCATTGTTGATTCTTGTTGGTGTTGTTATTGATACGCTTCAGCAGATTGAGTCACACTTGATGATGCGTCACTATGACGGACTCCTCAACTCTGGTCATACTCGTGGCAACGGTGGTGTTGCAGCCTATTAAATCTTTATCTTGAGGAATGAATATATTTCTGAAGACAGAAGATGAAATTGAACTCATGCGTGAGGCCAACCTGCTGGTCGGTAAGACACTGGCAGAAGTTGGCCGTCATGTTAAGCCTGGTGTTACAACTCTCCAGTTAGATAAAATAGCTGAAGAGTTTATCCGTGATAATGGTGCTATACCGACGTTTAAAGGATTTCCCAGTTCTTATGGACCTCCTTTCCCTGGTAGCATTTGTACTTCTGTCAATGATGTCGTAGTACATGGAGTGCCAAGTGAAGATGTGATTTTGAAGGACGGAGATGTTATTTCTGTTGACTGTGGTACTTTACTCAATGGATTCAACGGTGACAGTTGTTATACTTTCTGTGTTGGAGAAGTCTGTGAAGAAGTCCGTAAATTGCTCCGAACGACAAAGGAATCACTCTATAAGGGTATTGAAGCTGCGCAGGCAGGTCGTCACGTCGGCGATATTGGACAGGTTATTCAGGATTATTGTCAAGCACAAGGCTATGGCATTGTCCGAGAACTGACAGGTCATGGTATCGGGCGTGAAATGCATGAGGAACCAGCTGTTCCCAATTATGGGAAGCGAGGAGGTGGCGTATTACTTAAGGCAGGAATGTGTATTGCGATAGAACCGATGGTTACTATGGGTAGTCGGGAAATCGGACTTTTACCAGACCGCTGGAGTATCGTGACACGCGACCGTCGCCCGGCAGCTCATTTTGAGCATACAATTGCCATCAGGGCTGGTAAGGCTGATATTTTATCTTCTTTTGAGGAAGTTGAACATTTAGAAGGACAAAATTTTTAATTAATATATGGCAAAGCAAACTGCAATAGAGCAGGACGGAACAATTCTTGAAGCACTTTCAAATGCAATGTTCCGCGTGGAATTGGAGAACGGTGTTGATATCACCGCTCATATTTCAGGTAAGATGAGAATGCACTACATCAAGATCCTTCCTGGTGACAAGGTGAAGGTTGAGATGAGTCCATACGACCTGACCAAAGGTCGAATCGTTTTCAGATACAAATAAACAACATAGAGATATGAAGACAAGAGCATCATTAAAGAAGCGTACAGCCGACTGCAAGATCGTTCGTCGCAAGGGTCGCCTGTTCGTTATCAACAAGAAAAACCCTAAGTTTAAAATGCGTCAGGGCTAAGTTAAAAAAGCATAAAGAGGTAAGCTGTCTCATAAATTATGCTTACCTTTGCATGCTTTTTAGCGCTAAATGACATTTATTTAATTAATTATCAAACAATGGCAATAAGAATTGTTGGAGTAGATTTGCCCCAGAATAAGCGTGGCGAAATCGCATTGACCTATATTTATGGTATCGGTCGAAGTAGTTCAGCAAAGATATTGGATAAGGCTGGTATTAGCCGTGACCTGAAGGTCAGCGAGTGGTCTGATGACCAGGCAGCCAAGATCCGTGAAATTATCGGTGCTGAATTCAAAGTTGAAGGTGATCTCCGTTCTGAGATCCAGATGAACATCAAGCGCCTCATGGATATAGGTTGCTATCGTGGTGTTAGACATCGTAATGGTCTTCCTGTTCGCGGTCAGAGTACTAAGAACAATGCTCGTACCCGTAAGGGAAAGAAGAAGACTGTTGCTAATAAGAAGAAGGCTACTAAGTAATTCTAAGGAGGAAATTAATTATGGCAAAGAAATCAGCAACATCTAAGAAAAGAAATGTAAGAGTTGACGCACTGGGACAACTTCACGTGCACAGCTCATTCAATAACATTATTGTATCTTTGGCTAACAGCGAGGGTCAGGTTATCTCTTGGTCTTCAGCTGGTAAGATGGGATTCCGTGGATCAAAGAAGAATACTCCTTACGCTGCACAGATGGCAGCAGAGGATTGCTCAAAGGTAGCTTACGATCTCGGTCTTCGCAAGGTTAAGGCATACGTTAAGGGTCCAGGTAACGGTCGCGAGAGCGCTATCCGTGCGGTGAACGCAGCAGGTATTCAGGTAACTGAGATTGTTGACGTTACTCCGTTGCCACACAACGGCTGCCGTCCTCCAAAGCGTCGTCGTGTATAATCACATCTTATAACAATTAAAAGAATTCATATTAATTATGGCAAGATACATAGGTCCAAAATCACGAATCGCACGCCGTTTCGGTGAGCCAATTTTCGGCGCAGATAAGGTATTAGCTAAGAGAAACTTCCCTCCAGGGCAGCACGGTAACAACCGTCGCCGCAAGGTATCTGAGTATGGTGCTCAGCTTGCAGAGAAACAGAAGGCTAAGTACACTTATGGCGTTTTGGAGCGTCAGTTCCGTAATCTGTTCGACAAGGCTGCAAAGGCAGAGGGTATTACTGGTGAGGTTCTTCTTCAGAGCCTCGAGAGCCGTCTGGACAATGTAGTGTTCCGTCTCGGTATCGCTCCTACTCGTGCAGCTGCTCGTCAGCTCGTTAGCCACAAGCACATTGTTGTTAACGGTAATGTCGTAAATATTGCTTCATATCAGGTAAAGGCTGGTGACGTTGTTGGCGTTCGTGAGAAGGCTAAGTCACTTGAGGTTATTGAGGCTGCTTTGGCTGGCTTTAACCACAGCAAGTACCCTTGGCTTGAGTGGGATGATAACGCAAAGTGCGGTAAGTTCCTCCACCGTCCAGACCGTGCTGACATCCCTGAGAATATTAAGGAGCAGTTAATCGTTGAGTTGTACTCTAAACAATAAAATTCATTAAATTAATGGCGATATTAGCATTTCAAAAACCTGATAAAGTAGTGATGCTGGAGGCCAATGACCATTTCGGCAAGTTCGAATTCCGTCCTCTTGAGCCTGGCTTTGGTGTTACCATTGGTAACGCTCTTCGCCGCATCCTCCTTTCATCGCTGGAAGGCTTTGCAATCAACACTATCCGTATAGCTGGTGTTGAGCACGAATTCTCTTCAGTACCAGGTGTAAAGGAAGATGTTACCAACATCATCTTGAATCTCAAGCAAGTTCGATTCAAGCAAGTAGTAGAAGAATTCGAGAATGAGAAAGTTAGTATCACCGTAGAGAATTCCACCGAATTCAAAGCAGGTGATATCGGTAAGTATCTGACTGGATTTGAAGTGTTAAACCCTGATTTGGTGATTTGTCATTTAGACTCCAAGGCTTCTATGCAGATTGATTTGACTATCAACAAAGGGCGTGGATACGCTTATGCTGAGGAAAATCGTGAATTCTGCACTGATGTAAACGTACTCCCAATCGATTCCATCTACACCCCAATCCGTAACGTAAAATATGCCGTTGAACCATATCGTGTTGAACAAAAGACCGACTATGACAAACTGGTTGTTGAAGTTACGACTGATGGTTCCATTCATCCGAAGGATGCACTGAAAGAGGCTGCAAAGATTCTTATTTATCACTTCATGTTGTTCTCTGATGAGAAGATTACTCTTGAGAATCCTGATCAGGAGGGCAACCAGGAGTTTGATGAGGAGGTTCTGCACATGCGTCAGCTTTTAAAGACCAAGTTGACCGATGCAAGTCTCAATTTGAGTGTTCGTGCACTCAACTGCTTGAAGGCTGCTGACGTTGAGACGCTGGGCGACCTCGTACAGTACAATAAGACGGATCTTCTGAAGTTCCGTAACTTTGGTAAGAAATCGCTTTCTGAGCTTGATGATTTGCTCGAGAGTCTGAATCTGTCGTTTGGAACCGACATTACAAAGTATAAATTGGATAAAGAATAGTTGACAAGTTGTCTGAACGGCAAGTTGACGGGTTTATCCACAACAAGTTAAAAACAAAATGAGACATAATAAGAAATTCAACCATTTGGGTCGTACTGCTGACCATCGCGCTGCATTGCTTTCAAACTTGGCAGTTGCTCTGATTCAGCACAAAAGAATCACTACGACTCTCGCTAAGGCAAAGGCTCTTAAGAAGTATGTAGAGCCGCTGATTACACGTTCTAAGAACGATACAACCAACTCACGTCGTGTTGTTTTCCGTTATCTTCAGAACAAGGAGGCTGTCACTGAGCTCTTCAAGGAGATTTCTGTAAAGGTAGCTGATCGTCCAGGCGGTTATACACGTGTTATCAAGCTCGGTACTCGTCAGGGTGACGCTGCTCAGATAGCATTCATCGAGTTGGTTGACTACAATGAGAATATGGCTAAGTCTCCAAAGGCTGATGCTAAGAAGACTCGTCGTAGCCGTCGTTCTACAAAGAAGGCTGATGTTCCTGCAAAGGCTGTTGAGAACGTTGCTGAAGAGGCAAAGGCTGAATAATCCGAATAGAATTTATTTCTATAATAGAAAACTCCCGGTACTTAATGTATCGGGAGTTTTTTTGTTGTAGATTAGGCTTTCTACTTTAGCATTTTTGATACATAGCCCTTGTGCCGAAACCATTTATGCGCCCAGTTGGGTACCATGAAGATATAGCCAGAGATGTCCTCGTGTGGAGCGCAGTCAAGTTGGTTTCCTATGATGTCTGCAGCTTCTTGTACAGATGTTCCGTATAAACGTGCTAATTCTTCGCGTATGAGTGTATACGTGATGTTACGGATAGTAGCAGCGTTGATGGGTTGATTACCTAACAGAGCTAATAATTTTACATTTGCGTGCATGGGTACAAAGTAATAAAAAAATGATATGCTGGTGTCCTACAAATCAGATTTTGCTCCTCTTTTTAAAATGCTAGAACTTATTGTCAAACACTTAGGGTGTTGGAAACCCTCCATACACCCTGAAAATTAATGAAAAATAAATTTGTCCGTTAAACTTAGCTAGTGTTTAATTGATTTCTTCAAAAACAGCATCCTCTATATCCTCGCCAAACCATCGTTGAATTTTTTCCTTATATTTCTTCAAAGATAAAATATTGACTTCAAGGACATGTAATTCATCTTTCCTGTCTGTTACAGTTTTTGAAAGTTCCACATAAGAAGGAGCAAAATTTTTAAAGTAAGTATCATTTTCCTTAAACATATTAAAAATTTCAGAAAAATAGCACCTGAGAATCTCCTTGATATTTTTTATAATTTCATTAAGTTTCTTGTTATTTTTGTTTTTTTTATAAAGAGCCCAGCCATCTAGTAAAACTCCTATAACAGCTGCAGCCGTTCTAATATTTTTTGCAACCTTAGTAGCTCCCCAAGGTTTGAATTTATACCCCTTGAAGAGTAAATCTCTAGCTTGTAAAACGTTTTTTCTAGTTACTTTATGCATTCCTTGTAATCCACCCTTTAGTACTTTATTGAGAATCTCGTTTTGAGTTTCAAACTGTTGTTTAAATGTGGTTTCGTTCGCCTTTATTTTAGAATTGTTGGATTCGCAACATTCTTCGAGAATCTGATTTACCTTTCTTTCAAGAATATTAAAATCAATCTTATCATTCTTTATTCCAAATTCATCCTCAACTAAAGTTCCCATTGCCGTAAGGTTTCCGACATTATTTAACTCATGATTATAATATTTTTGTAACTGTTCTATGCCATTACGCATTATACCTTTATTTTGAATAATATCACTCTTCAAGATAGCTAAGTTTGACTCCATCTGATCTAAGGAATCCTTTATTTTGCTTACCGTTTCGTCTAGTTGAGCAATTTTTTCTGTAAGAGAAAGTTTCAATTCAAACCCAATGTCTTTAATAACAGCTTCATCTACTTGTGTTGATAAAATCTTTATATCAGATTCTTTTATGGTGCTTGATACATACTCTTTTAATTGTTGTAAATGGGATCTTCTATCGTATTCTTCCTTTTTTGTAAACCATTCGTGCAGACCTTTCCCTTTAGGATTTGCAGAAACACATGCTATCTTTAATTGCTTTTCCTCATCTGGTGTTAATCCAATAACTTGTTTTAGTCTATCAGTGAATGTTTTCATTTTGATAGCAGAAACTTCCATATATTCTTCTTCATCGTTTGTATCAGCAACATCGTCCATCTTATTAATAACAAAGATAGCAGACCGTAGTTTTCCATACTCTCTAAGAACTTTTTGAAGAACTTCTTTGTGACTATCTTTCAATGTATTAACAGAATTGCAAACGTAGATTACAATATGAGCTTCGGATATGTATTTTTCTGTAATGTCAGAAATCCTAATAGTTTTGCCGTTGATATTCTTCTCTTCTGTACCAAATAGTCCAGGAGTGTCTATAATTTGATACTGGTGACCTAATCCATCCATATAATATACAACAAGGTCGTCAGTAGACTCATCCTCGTCAATTTTCATATTATCTTCTAATTGGTTCAGTAAGCCAGCAATAGCAGTAGTCTTTCCATCGGAAAAGGAACCTAAAAGTACGACTTTTATCAATCCCTCAGATGATGAAGCTGTATACTCTTCAAGTTTTTGGGAAAGCTCGGATAAGTCAAGGTCGTAATTAGCCCCTTCTAAGAGCAGGGATTTAAGTACTTCAAAATCTTTATATTTTTCCATAATCTGAAATCTTTAATTTAGATATTTCTATGTTTATTTTTATTATAAAAGAATCTAATTCACGGTTTAGTTTAACAATATTAGTATAGTCTATCTTGATAGAATTTGCTAACTGATTGTATGAATCATCAAGTTTTTTACAAATTTGTGTTATAGAAGAAACGAATTCTTGATAGTTTTCACTCTTCACCTTGTTTATTTGTTTACGCATTTCTTCTTTTGCTTCTGCCTTCTTGTTGCGACCATCTAAAAGCCACATAAGAATACTACTAATAGCAATAATCCATCCAATTGGATTCCAGTAATTTACTAAGGCAAGAACTGTCGTAATAGATACTGAAACCATGTTCCCGAAATCTGCAGAATTAAAGTCTAATTTTTCTAAAGCTTCTCCAAAAGAAGGTGCTATTAATAGCTTTGGTGAATCAGTATCCATATTTATCTCAGATAAGATTTGATCTAATGACCGTTTCCTTTTATTAATATTCTTATTGAGGTTCTTAATTACTGTTGAAATATCTTTATGAATATTATTTGTTGTTTCTCTTATTATTTGTTCAGTACATTTCTTACAATATACTTCTTTATTTTCTATATCTATATCAATAGAAAGAACTGATTCTTTGTAGATTTGGTCAAACAGTGATGAATATCTTAGTAAAGATTTGTTCTTTATTGAACGTTTGGCTGCTGCAAAATCTTCTTTAGTTTTTTGTCGAAAATCATTAATGGATTGTTTTAACTTTGCCATCTTCTGATTTTCTTGAGATAATATGTTTTTGGAAGTATAATAAATAAACTGCAATAATGCCTTATGCTTTTCTTTATTAGCTTCAATGATTTCATTTGTAAAGTTTGAAGCTTTCTCATTGATAGTATTTATTAATGTTTGAAATTGACTAAACGATAGAATAGACTCACTATCTCCAAAATACATTAGTAATTTATTTTGTCCTCTTTGTAGATCTTTTCGTTCAGGGGCGAAAACAGCTTTTGAACACAATGCTAGATGAGCCTGAATTGTAATATTGCCCATATATGTGTCACCCAAAATTTTAGTAAATGTGTTTTTTATTTGTGACTCAATTTTTTTTTGACTTTCATTAAGTAAACACTTACGTTCGTCTTCTTCTTCATAGCTCGCTGCGACAGCTCGCACATTAAATATTGAGTATACTTTTACCCAGTCTCTAAGATACTTCTTTATTTTACCAGCAGTACCATCATCAGGCTTTTTATTTTGGCCTTGAACGTAGAAAACATAGTGAGTTCTGTTTAATGCAGATTTAATTTCATCTTCATATTTTACTTCATTCCCTTCTATTCCAGGAACATCTATAAGGGTGACAGGTACTCCTGATATAGTCATTTTGTATTCTTTATATATCTGAGTACAATCACTTTCACCATTCCCGATAATCAGTCCGTCAATACCTTCTTTTGAAGAACGAAGTTTATCTGCTCTTTCCTGTTCTGCCAATAATATTCTAAATGTTTCAATTATCGTACTTTTTCCTGCATTGGTTTCTCCAAATAAAGCAATAACTAAATTATCCCATACTGCCCCATTTCTAACATCTTCAATTCTTTGCTTTGCTCTAATTATTGATGTTTCAAAAGCTTGCTGAAATGCATTCTGTATGTTGATAAAATCTGTGTTGCTTCCTTTTAATTTGCGGATTCTATCCAAGGATTGGTTCAGAATATGTAAATACTGTTGAACCTTTTCTTCTACTAATAACTGGGCTTCTGTCATGTTTACTGTAAGATGTCGATTCAATTTTTCATAAATAATAATAACATTTGTAGTATATTATACTTAAACGTCTACCTAATTTGTATTGTAAATTAAATTCATGTTGCTAAGGATTTATTTGTTTATACTTACATATTTAGAGTTTTTAAGTTATATCCCTGTCCTTGGGATTACAATTCTATGTTGAACTTGCGCATTTGCAACAGTTATTATAGAACGTAAAGACTTTGTTGTAAATTGCATAATAATTATATAACAAAGGAGGTGTAGGGTATACCTCTTTGGGAGGAGGGAAAGCTCATTCTTCTGTACAGTTAATTTTGTCAGAAGTATGTGATGCCTTTCGCTCTTCTTTTAGCCCTTCTTGAATAGCTATCTGTCGGGTATTATGCTGTTTTTATCTTCGTCTATACTTTCCCATATTTCTTTATAAAGTTTTGCCTTTCCCGTCCCCAAACCTAATATTCCAACGGGATATGTATGGTAGCTTTTGCATTGGGGACATTGTAATGGTGCGGTGAGTGCAGTAGCTCTCCATTCAAACGCAAGTCCCCAAAACTTCTTAGAACACTCGTTGCACTTAAATCTTGTGATTCCTCTAATCATAATGTAATTCTTATCTGTTTGAAACTTGTTAGTGAGTTTTAAATAAAATATAAAGTATAAATGCTATTATGGGTGTTATGCACCCACATCCAGCAGACTGCCTTGTTTCATCTTGATTGTACATCCAAATGATATTAATAGCCCACAGGATGAAGATGATGAGCCAATGTTCATCAAAAAGTTGAACATAGCTATGTGCGAAGTCTTCCATTGTCGTTATATTGTTTTTAGTTATGTCTTGTCAAACGAAATTATACCTTAATTCCGCAGCATAAAATCTTGTGAGAAATCCAAGTGCCTGAGAAACAAAGTCCTCAAAACACTTGGATATGTCAGAATTTTCACCTATCTTAGTGCAACAAACATAACAAGCAAGCAAAAATCTGACATGACAAAGGTAGCAATTAAAAACGAGAATATCACTTCCTTCGGAGGAATTTATCACATCATGGACGTTTTTTCAAGGTTGGGCTTTGAAAAACTTACCGAATCCGTGTTGGGCAGACGCGGATGCAGCGGCAAGGCATTCAGCCATGGAAGCATCCTGGGCTCTCTCTTCTTCAGCTACCTTTGCGGTGGGGATTGCCTTGAGGACATCAATGCGCTTACAGGGCAGTTCAGGCAGAGACCTGGTACGCTGTTACCCGGCGCCGACACTGTGGGGCGCGGACTGAAGGAGCTTGCTGAAGAGAACATTGTCTATAAGAGCGAAACCTCCGGCAGGTCCTACAGTTTCAACACTGCAGAGAAGCTGAACACCTTACTTTTACGTATGATACGTAGGATGGGGCTTATAAAGGCGGGCAGCCATGTTGACCTGGACTTTGACCACCAGTTTGTTCCTGCCCGTAAGTTCGATGCAAAGTATTCCTACAAGCAGGACCATGGCTATTTCCGGGCTGGGCTTCCATCGGGGGCATCATAGTCGGAGGTGAGAACCGTGACGGGAACACCAATGTGAAATTCCATCAGGAGGACACGCTTCGCCGAATTATGGACCGTGTGACCTCCGAACTTGGTGTTGTGACAGAGCGTTTCCGTGCCGACTGCGGGTCGTTCTCGAAGGAAATCATCCAGACCGTAGAGTCACGCTGCAACACGTTCTATATACGTGCTGCCAACTGCGGCAGCCGGTACGGGGAGTTCCGCCAGCTGGAAGAATGGAAGAGCGTTGAGGTTGGTTATGAGAGGTGCGATGTCACCTCCGTCAGCATGGACAACCTCATCGAAGGAAAGTCATACAGGCTTGTCGTACAGCGTACTCCCTTGAAAGACAGGCACGGCAGGGTACAGACCGATATGTTCGGAGTGATATACACATACCGCTGTATCCTTACCAACAACCGGACATCCACAGAGAAGGACATCATTACATTCTACAATGAACGTGGAGCGAGCGAAAAGAACTTCGACATACAGAACAATGACTTCGGCTGGGCACATCTGCCCTTTTCCTTCATGGCTGAGAACATGGTTTTCATGATGGTTACCGCCATGCTGAAGAACTTCTATCTCTATCTCGTCCGACATATCAGCGAAAAGGTCAAGCCGTTGAAAAAGACAAGCAGACTGAAAGCCTTTATCCTGCATTTCGTCAGCGTGCCGGCAAAATGGGTGCGAACAGGAAGGCGGAACGTTCTGAACCTGTATACAAATAAAGCATACTATTCTGAAGTATTCCTTGAATAAGCAGCATTTCTTTGTGGTTCTCATATTCCCCATTGGTTTGGGTGGGGGATTTCATGCTTCGGCAAGACCCGGGAAGCCCCGATAATCCTCATAACAACATATAGAGCCACAAAAAGACATCTCAACATATAAAATCGCCTCACAAGGAAAAACGCTGCGGAATTGAGGTTATAGAAAAAGGGGGCACGCCCGCTTTATCTTTATTTATCCGATTCGGTTCTGGAAAACACCTTAGAGTCAAAATAAAGTAAAGACAGTCCATGCCCCCATATAGGATAGGGGCACAGAACCTGCCTAAACTCGATTACTGACGACTCCTTAGTTGAATTTTCCAGATTTAACCGGGTCGAATAACCTCGTTTGCAAGTTTTGTGCAATGAATGGCGAGTGATTCGTAAATCATCCACCAAACATGGCACAAATGTAGGTAATTTATTGGAAATGGCAAAATAATAATGAAATAAAGTGAAGAAAACACAACGAAAAGTGTGTGCTAATACTCTCCCCTAAGCGCGATAATGACAGTCTTTCTTCTGTAAAGTTGGATTTATCAGAAGATTGAATCATTATTTTTGACTACGGTGTGCATTTTGTATGGGAATCTATTGACTATCTTGTTGCCTTTTGTTTTTATCCGTTTCTTTCCATATTTTTTATAGAAGTCACGACTGCATCCCCCAAAGCGAATGCCGGATAGTTTCCGACCGGGAGGATATGTGTGTTGACCATTGCATTTAGGACAGGTCATAGGCATAGGATAAAAAGTAGCTTCTGACTCAATATGTAGTCCGCTGAAGATGTTGTTGCAGTCGTCACATTTGAAAGTTGTAAAACCTAAAAACATAAGTGTAGAATTTAGAATATGAATATTTGTATAAGATGTTGTGATAATGAAGAGCCTCTCTCACCATCTACTGCTGTCGTGCTCTTGCCCAGCACATGTGGTGCTGTTGGTTAGCACCAATGGTGCGGGGGCTTAGCACGTCGCAAGATGTTGTGGGGTTAGGGTACAACCAGTTGGCAGGACTTATCTTGCAGCTTTGAAAATACGTCTCAACTGATTGATTGCTTTTGCCTGTCAAGATATATTTGCTTACGAGTAATGTTTGGTTTTTGTTCATTTTTCTTCAACTGTTTTGTTTCTGTCTACAAAATAAATGCTTAATTGTGAGAGGCACAAAGGATTTAATTTGTATTTTTGCGACAGCGTAGCTTTATTGCTACGATTAGTAATATATGAAGAAAGAGAAGTTCGGTACAGTGGGAATTGTCTTATAGGTTTTTCTCTATGGACTGAGGTTCAGGGTTGTAATAAGTGTTGAAGATGTAAGACGTCAAGACAGTAAGGCTGTCAGACAGGAGATGATAAAGCTAAGAAAGATATGAATAAAGACGATAAGACAGTAAGGTTAGAGGATGAGAGAGGAGAAGCCCAGGTGATGTCGGTCAAGGCTGATGCAGAAGACGAGGCGATGAAGGAGAAGCTGAACACTGTGTATCGGCTCAGACTGCTGTATAATAGTGGTGAAGAACTTTGGAGGCATATAGGAAAGTCGGGTAGTGGTAACAACTCCTTTGGTCGTGTCGGTGGAAAAGATGCTTTTTTGCGCAGAGCCGTTTTTCATGAATTAGAGCGTGAATGGTATGACGAAATGGGCATAAGCCTTGGCTGGCTGTTGGAATCTTACGTGTTGGCTGCAGGGCTGATGGAGAAGTTTCGGACCTTACTGGAGGGAGAGATGCGAGCAGGCACGTATAGGGAATGTTGTGTGCAGATAGTCAATGTTTGTGTTTTCGGTGATGCTGTCAGCGATGAATACAGTGCGAAAAAACGGGAACTTTTTCACCAGCTGATGGAAGAGGACGTTTGTTGTCTGACCGTCTTTTTGCTGATGCTACTCGGTGTCCTTCCCCCGTCTGTCGAAAGCCGGCAGGGCGATGTGACGGGAATTAAGGTGCAATACGAGCAGGTCTATAAATTCTTTCTTGGGGTATGCCATCGGAATATACTCTTTATACAGACGCCACGGATGACCCTCTTCCATAAGGCACTGAAGGAAGTGGAAGAGAAGCTGACCCGTATCCGGCTAATCAAGCTCACGGCTGACGTGCTAAGCAATCTGTCTGTTCTTGCCAGCGCAGAGCAGGTTGCAGAGATCGGACGGCGTGAGCAGTGGAATCAAGTTTATCCAGAACTTGACGGTTACTGGCTGGGTGAGCATCATAGCGAGCAGCATCCTGATTATTGGAGAGTGGAAGAAACTGTGACAGGATATGTTTTCTATCATTATTTTCAGAAGGAGACAGAGGCAGGAAAGATACATCAGCAGGAGTTTTCTGTCAACTTCTTTAGTAATGGTGAAGATTATGCCTGCGTTCAGCATCCCCGTTCTGTATCGCAATGGTTGAACAATGAAAAGCTGTCAAAGGATGATGTCACTTATCCGCATTTTGTTTTCAGTGGGGGAGATACGCCTTCGGAGATAGCTTTTGATTCGTTTATGATGGATGTGTCGTGGTTTCGTCCGATGCGACTGGTGCGTGCAAAGGAAGGCTGGCTGCCTCCGACAGGAGAAGGGATGGAGGTGATAAACGATTTTGAAGCCTATTCCTATACTTTCTATCTGTGCCTGGAAGCGATTACGCCTACATATATCTCAGTAAAGGATGAGGACGGTGTTTCACATCAAGTGCCAGTGTCGGAACACGAAGAACTGAGAAGTTGCACGCTGGATGATGCCATTGGCATTATTACCTGGCGCGATAAGCGTTATATTGCTTTTGACAATCTGATGCTGTATATTCCGATAGAAGAGTAAGAAGTATAGTCGTTCTTTGTGTTGAGATACGGCGTGCCGGCGAGTAGTCGTTGGTGTTTTAGGGGTTTCCCCTCATCAAGTAGGGAAATTTCTTTGTGCAAGTAAAAAAATGTAGTTAATTTTGTCCACATAAAGAAATCTGTAAGTTATGAAGAAGTGTTTTATTCTCTCAGTCTCTACGGCCATCGTTCTGAGTAGTTGCGGCACATACACAGGCTCTGGCGCCGTAACGGGTGGTTCGTTAGGAAGTATCCTCGGAAGTGCTATCGGTGGTATTGCCGGTGGTCCGAGAGGTTCAGATATCGGTTCGATAGTCGGTATGGCTGGTGGCGCAATCATTGGTGCTTCTGCCGGTGCAAAGGCTGACAAACGTGCCAGGGAAGACGTGCACGACCACTATGAGAAGGTGCAGCGACGAAAGGCACGTGAAAGAAGGAACCGAAGGGACTACGATTATTATAACCAGACGGATGACTATGCCTATTCAAACGGAACGAACAGCAGTGGTTTTGACAACTCAAACTCTGGTGACGACCGCATTTATGATTTCCAAGGCAGTGATTACACAGGCGATTACAGTGCGGCTCAGCCTGATACAAGAGTTCCGGCAGAGTCAAGCGTTGACAAGCTGGCAGGTGGTTACCTGTATGCTCCGAATATCGAGATTGTCAATGCCCGTTTTGTAGACGACAACCAGGATGGGGTGCTGTCACGCAATGAGGTCGGCAAGATTATCTTTGAGGTGATGAACCGTGGCGACAGACCTGTCGGCGATGTGCAGCCGTCGGTGTTGGAAACAACTGGCAATGCACATATTTATATTAGTCCTTCTATTCACATTGAGAGTATAGAGCCGGGCAAGGGCATTCGTTATACAGCACTCGTGAAGGCTGACAAGAAGCTGAAGAACGGTATGGCACATTTCGCCTTGACAGTTCTGCAGGGGCAGAAGAGTATAAGTAAAGTGACGGAGTTTAATATAAGAACCAGCAAGTAAAATGATTGTCAGACAGGTTGTATGACCAAGTCAATGGGTTGTCTGCCTGTTTGCGATGCAACAAGATATTATTGTGTAAGTACTGACTCTGATAACTAAACTTTGATGGAATGGGGGTGCATCAGGAATCTGATGCACCCCCTATTGCGTTGATTAACCACAATTGGGCATTAGCCCACATTGCCTATTGTTCTTATAAGTCGTATTGTTTCCTGACATCTTATATTTCCTTGTCGGAATCTTGTTTAATCTTTGGAACGAAGCTGTAGGATGTAAGGGCAGGTTAGACAGGTTGAACGGTAAAGATAAAGCACACAGAAGATTAATGGAAAGACAGAAAGACAGCAAAAGGACAGGATAAGAGAAAGACATAATAACCGTTTTGCCTCTTTATTTCCTCTGTCTCTGTACTCTCTATAAACCTTTGGGTTTCTCGGTGTGAGACAACGCAGCAAGTTCAGCATGGGATAATCTCTCACAGAGCGCACGGAGTTCACGGAGTTGTTATGGGAAATAAATGCACGGAGGAGGGTATGCAAAAAGTTCTTGACACACCCTCTTGGGCTGAGGCTTCTGATTGGAGAAGGGTGAGGATGAGGTGTTTTGTCCTGTTTTTTCCCACTTTGGTTTTCAATCTATGCTAACTTGCATTCAAATCAAGCACTAATTGACGTCCAATAGGTGCTTAATTGAAGGCTTATTAAGGCTTAATTGAAGTCCGATTTGGCACCTTTTGTTTTCTTGGGATTATAACCATCTGTCTGATTGACTGTTATGGGTGTGCGGAAAGTTTGTCATTTCCTTTCATTTTATGTCAGAATCAAAGCGGTTTATGTAAAGATGTTTCGCAGTTGTCAGCATGAGGAAATCCGATATGGATTCTATATGGAAAGATGTGGGTGTTGACTCCGGTTCTTGTTAACGTGTACTTTGCCGCACAACGGTTGTCTGTCAATGTTGACACCAGGGTAATAAAAACTTATCTCATGATTATTAAACATTGGTAATCCCCAGTGGGTCATCAGTAGATGTCTCTTTCATTCGGTCATAAACTCCATAGTATATCTACATTGTGACCAATGCTTGCCTCACGCATCAATCAAAAGTTGTCTGTTTTACGAGATTGTCATTCTTCTGTTGACAGGCAAAAGCAAGCCATCATTCACGGACGGTTTCCGCAGATGATGGCTTGGTTTCTGTAAGTACCTGTGACTTCTTCAAACGTCAGTTTCCGTATGTGAAACAGAAGGAAGCAATACCACACCTTCCTGTTTCTTGCCATCCATCATTATGCTCAATGGCTTTGGGAAACGAACGTGGCGCACCCATTTTGTTTCCTCCACAGCTGGCAGGGCATCAAGTACACTCCGCTGATAGAATCCATCTTCCTTATAAGGATTTACGGTGAAATAACCTACGCCGAAAGAGGTGAGGTTCTGGAAGAAATGCGTTCCCTGACTTGGGTCAACCCGGTAGTGTTCAAGTCCCTCCTCCACGATGACACGGGCAGCCGAAATGTGCGACCACTTCACTGGAATACCCAGCCAAGGGTCGCTTGAACCCCAACGACCGGGACCAATGAGTACATAGTTCTTATCAGTATCAAGGAACTTGCGGTTTATCCGTTCTATCTCGTCAGCAATAGCAGGATTGTTGGATGCCGTAAAAGAGCTGTCGGTCTTTATATATACAACATCCTGTACGTCGTCCGACACGCCGTGTCCCAAGGAGTTATGGCTCCGCAGCAGACATTGCTCATCAGGTATTTCCGTGAGGTCTTCATCCAGCATCTGCTTGGAATCGACTATCGGGCGAATCTGCAGGAGATAAAGTTCCCCCGTACGGTCGCTGTTCAGATTGGCCGCAAATTCAATCTCCACAGGACGCCGCATCGCCTCGGCACCATAGTTCATTGCCATCTGCAACAGTTCAGGGAGAGGGAAAACATCCTGCTGAAGCACACCGCAAAAGGAGATAACCTTCCGTCCGCCATCATAGAGACCATTGTAAATAGCATTGTCTTCAGGCGAGTAAGTGGAGGCGATATACTGCAGGCTGCCATCCACCTCGGCATCTTTCACACGCAGTTTGAGGATATTAAAACCATCATCCACCTTGAAATCCTCACTGATACGTTTCATGTCAAGCGCATAGAACTGGGTCTGCGTTTCTCGCAAGGCTATTTCCATTTCGCTCATCTGCAAAATCTGGTGCGGATGGAACGGACATACACGCAAGGTCTGACCACCATCTACGATGTACTTGCCCAGTCCCAGTGCCAAAGAGGCGATACCTTCCTCTGCTTTCTCTTCTCCTATCGGATAGTAGTTTAGAGAACGGAGGACGCCGGAGATGTTCGGGTAGAAATGGTCGCCATATTCCTTGCCGACAACCTGCTGCAGGATGACCGCCATCTTCTCCTGATCAATGACATTGCTTGTGGCAGTCATATAGGCCTTGGAGTCACGATAATAAACCGAGGCATAGACGGCCTTGATGGCACAAGCCAGCATACGCAGCATTTCATACTTGTCCTCAAGATAAGGAATCATATAAGTAGAGTAGATACCTGCGAAAGGCTGGTAGTGACTGTCTTCCAACAATGAACTGGAGCGGACGGCAATCGGTGAGCGTGTCGCCTCGAAGAAGGTGAAGAAGTCGCCTATGTACTCATCGGGCAGCTGGGCACGGAGGAAGGCATGGAGTATCTCTTCGTCGCTTGCATCGCTCAAGGCAATATGGTAAAGGTTATTCTGCTCCATGAAGCTGTCGAAGACATCCGTACAAAGAACGACCGTCTTCGGTATCTGAACCTTGGCATTCGGGAAGCGGTTGAAGTCGGGACGACGCTTGATGACGTTGTCGAGGAAAGCCAGACCACGTCCCTTGCCACCCAGTGAACCGTCACCGATACGAGCAAAGTGGGCATAACGGTCGAATTTATGTCTGTCGAACACAGCTACTACACCCACGTTGCGCATCTTTCGGTAGGCAACGATGGCGTCAAAGATAATCTGCCGGTGCATATCCACATCCTGCAGCTTGTGCCAGGTAATGCCCTTGAGGAAAGAAGATACGGGGAAGATGGCACGGGCGGAGAGCCAACGGCTCACATGGTTGCGTGAGATGTGATAAAGCATGGAGTCGCGCGGAATCGTAAAGATGTTGTCCTGTAAGTCCTTCAGGCTGCGGATACGCATCACCTCCTCACGTGTCTTGGGGTTTCGGAAGATGAAGTCGCCGAATCCCATGTGCTCTTCGAGCAGGTGGCGGAGGTCTACGCTCATCTTCTTCGAGTTCTTGTCGACAAAGCGGAAGCCTTCTGCCTCAGCCTTTTCACGGTTGTCGCTCTCCGAGCTTTCTATAATCAAAGGGAGGTATTCATCCTCTTGCCGTATGGCACGGAGCAGCTTCAATCCCGCTTCGGGGTCTTTCTCTATAACGGGAATGTTCCCTTCTGTCGCAGTTCGCTCTTTCTCTTTCACATTATTAATAGGGAACCTTACATCAGAAATAACGCCCAGGCAGTTGTCCTTGTAACGCTGGTAAATCTCCCATGCCTCTTCGTATGTACGAGCCAAGACTACCTTTGGTCGTCCACGTTGGCGCAGTGAGGCGTCGTGGCGGGTCAGTGCTTCGGTGGCAAAGTTCTGGCTCTGTGTGAGAATGTAGCTATATAAATTAGGTAGGATGGACGAATAGAAACGGATAGAGTCCTCTACAAGCAATATCATCTGTACCCCCACCTCGCGGATGTCGTTGTCTATATTCATCTTGTCCTCCATCAGTTTGATGATAGAGAGGATGAGGTTAGTATTCCCCAACCAGCAGAATACGTAATCGAAGATGCTGAGGTCCTCGTGTTGTATTCGCTTCGTGATACCGTGGGAGAACGGAGTCAGCACCACGCAGTGGATATCTGGGAACTCTGCCTTTACAGCCCTCGCCACGTCAAAGGCATCATTATCGGCATTGCCTGGCATGCAGATGACGAGGTCGATGTCTACTGAATTGAGTATTCTGGAAGCCTCTTCAGTTGTTGAAACCTGTGTGAAGGTTGGCGGATAGCGCAGCCCCAATTCCATATACTCATTGTAGATCTTCTCTTCTACACGTCCGTCATCCTCCAGCATGAAGGCATCGTATGGATTGGCTACAATCAGGACGTTGTAAATCCGTCGCATCATCAGATTGACAAAACTTACATCCTTCAGGTAAAAATTACCCCATTGTGCAGGAACTTGTTCACTCATGGACAAAACTTAATTTTCGACAAAAATACAAAATAATTACAAGTCGACCTATCTTTTAGCTACTTAAATAATATATTTTTTATTACTTTGCATACTGACTCCTGTCTTTATCAACCAAAAGCAAGTGCTGGAAAGTAAGAACGAAAATAAAAAAATCGATTTTCATTTGGCGGTTTGACAGATTTTGGATATATTTGCCGTACCATTCTAACCGAATGATACTAACTAACATAAACAAATAAAAGTCAATTTACTATGGAAGTCGAAAAAATCATGCAGGCACTGGAGCAGAAGCATCCAGGTGAGTCAGAGTATTTGCAGGCAGTACGTGAAGTGCTTGTTTCTGTGAAGGATGTTTACAACCAGCACCCAGAGTTCGAGCGTGCAAGTATCATTGAGCGCATTGTGGAACCTGAGCGTGTCATCACGTTCCGTGTACCTTGGGTTGATGACCAGGGCAAGGTTCAGGTGAACATCGGTTACCGTGTGCAGTTCAACGGTGCAATTGGTCCGTACAAGGGTGGTCTGCGTTTCCATGCGTCAGTAAACCTTAGCATCCTTAAGTTCCTCGGTTTCGAGCAGACTTTCAAGAATGCGCTCACCACATTGCCTATGGGCGGTGGCAAGGGAGGTTCTGACTTCTCTCCACGTGGCAAGAGTGATGCTGAAATCATGCGTTTCTGCCAAGCCTTCATGAACGAACTTTACCGCCACGTCGGTCCTGATGAGGACGTTCCTGCAGGTGACATCGGTGTTGGTGGTCGTGAGATCGGTTATCTCTTCGGTCAGTATCGTAAGCTGACTCACCAGTTCCAGGGTATGCTCACAGGTAAGGGCAGAGAATGGGGTGGCTCTATTCTCCGTCCAGAGGCAACTGGTTATGGTGCGCTCTACTTCGTTCATCAGATGATGGAGACCCACGGTCTCGACATCAAGGGTAAGACAGTTGCGCTCTCTGGCTTCGGTAACGTTGCATGGGGTGCTGCCAAGAAGGCTACCGAACTCGGTGCAAAGGTTATCACACTGAGCGGTCCTGACGGTTACATCTATGATCCGGATGGCATCAGCGGTGAGAAGATTGAGTATATGCTCGAACTCCGCAGCAGTGGTAATGACGTTTGTGAGCCATACGCAGAGAAGTATCCTGGCGCACAGTTCTTCAAGGGTCGCAAACCTTGGGAGCAGAAAGCGGACATTTACTTGCCATGTGCTACACAGAACGAGCTCAACGGTGAGGATGCTGACAAGATTCTTGCATACAAGCCATTGTGCGTAGCTGAAGTTTCAAACATGGGTTGTACAGCTGAGGCTGCCGACAAGTTCACTGCTGCCAAGCAGCTCTTCGCTCCTGGCAAGGCTGTCAATGCAGGTGGTGTTGCAACCTCTGGTCTCGAAATGTCACAGAACTCTCTCCGCCTCTCATGGAGTCCGGAAGAGGTTGACCAGAAGCTCCATTACATCATGAGCTCTATCCACGAGCAGTGCGTGACGTATGGTAAGCAGGCTGACGGTCATATTGATTATATCAAGGGCGCCAATATTGCGGGCTTCATGAAGGTAGCGAAGGCTATGCTTGCCCAGGGTGTCGTATAATAAGACCAGTCTTTTCTTCCCCCTTTCCTGCCCATCATGGCAGGAAGGGGATAAACCCTACAGGAGAAGACTGGTGATATTAAACAATTATTATGTATAGAACCAGACTTCTCCTGATAGCGTTATTCTCGCTATTCAGCGTCTTTACACTGACCGTACAAGCCCAGTCAGATGGTAAGGCATCTTATTACAGTAACGGATTACACGGTCGCCGGATGAGTAATGGTGAACGTTACGACCGTAATGCTTTTACTTGTGCACACCGCACACTTCCCTTTGGTACACGCCTGAGGGTTACAAATCCTCGCAATGGTAAGTCGGTCATAGTCCGTGTAACGGATCGTGGTCCTTTTGTTCGTGGGCGTGTCGTCGACTTGTCTTATGCTGCAGCACGTGAATTGAGGACTATCGCCTGCGGTGTGGCATACGTGAAGGTTGAGGTGGTACCAAAAGAAACGGAGATTCCATTCCCGTCTGAGTCAACTGGTGGTATTGAAATGCCTGAAATCGAATACGGTACTGCTGGCGTATGCTATGAGTTTATTCCTGAATGGGAGAAGGTTGAGGAGGACAAGCCCAAGGAAATCGAGCGCAAGGTAGATACACATTTGAACAATAAAAAACTCCCACAGCAGGCAAAGGTAGACAAGGAAAACAAGGAAAATGCCTCTGAGACACACAAGCAGACACAGGCTTCTGCCCCTGTCAATCAACAGTCTGCCAAGGCGAAACCTCAAACTGCAACTGCACGCACAACACAACCGGCAACAAACCGCCAGCAGCCAACGCAGCAGAACAAGCAGAATACACAGCCTGCCAACTCGAAGAACGAGTCAAGCAGTAGCTGGACCAACTTCTTCAAACGTATTAAAGACGGTGTGACAGGACTCTTTGAGTAACCATCATACCAAGTCAGAAAGGGTCGTTGGGGGTGTGTCAAGGCTATAATGAACACTCCGAAAATTTACAGTTTATAAGCATAAAGATTTAAAGAGCCATATCGGAACGCATTATTAGGGTTCTGATATGGCCCTTTTCCGTGTTAGAATAGAACAGTCGACTTTCAAACCAAGTTGTTGATACGTTAAACTTTAATTTTCAATTTATTGTAAGGAGGAATGCCTCTAAAAGTATTATTTGAAATGTTATTTCCAGAAGAATCAGTCATGTGTCATTGAGATGATATTTTTTGCATCGGTTACTATTTGAGATTATTACTGTTTGATAAAACCGGACAGCATACTCCCCCATTTTCTTTTTTAAATAGATAATATCGTATTGTCTTTGGGATAATCAGCTCTTTAATCAATTCTATCTTACTTACATTTTAAAAGTTGCTCCTTTCCCAGTAACATATTGTAACGTGATTAGCCCTCAACACCATCGGTGTTTACCAACAACACAACATGTGTTTACCAACAGCACAACATGTGTTTACCAACAGCACATAGCGTTGCCAGTGATTGATATGCGTTCAAGAACACTCTTGTCCCATTCAGAAACGTCTCTATTGTTGTTCAATAGTTAGCTATAGTGCCATTTCATACGGACTTCATAAGAAGCATGGTAATTCCAAATCGTGCGTCAGTAGTTGTGGAAGTATAGCCAGATTAGCAATGAGTTGTAAACTGTTCGCTGTAGAATCATATTCTCAATTGCCAATCTGTGTTTATCTTCTTGTTCTTTGAAAGTTGTTTTGTAGTCCTAATCTTCTTGTCAAAAAGCATTTTTCAGTACGATTTCTGCTTACCTGTCGAGAGCAATTCAATGGTCTTGAATGTGATAGCGTGTGGCATTTCGGCACGTGAAAGATGTGGGCGGAGCCAGTCAAGGAGGGCTGGCTCGGTGAGTGTAGCATTTTGTGTACACTCTATGTCAGCGTGGATTACGTTTCCGAAGCATGGGTGTGGAGTGGGGAAGGCATGTGCGGCAACAATCATGGGGTGGGAGAGAAGCACCTGCTCGATGTGCTCTGGATGGACATTCTCACCTCCACACACAATCATCCGGTCGGCTCTTCCACGATGAAAATAATAACCTTCGTCGTTCTTGTAAACCAGATCTCCCGTATTTTGCCATTGATTCCGTTTCCCGTTCATAGCCCATCGGGAGCGTACCCAGAGAGTCCCCGTTCCTTGGTTATCAGTGTCTTGCACTTTACAAGTCACTCCTTGGATTGGTTTTCCTAAGGTTGTTTCGTCAAATGCCGCCAGTTCCATGGGCGTTGCAAGCATAAAGAATCCTGCCTCGGAAGTACCGTAAAGGTTGAAGAGGATTTCTCCTATTTCCTTATGGGTTGTGTTGATGAGACTTTTAGGCAGTCTGTCGCCACCGCTTATAAGGCATTGCAGACTCCTCATCTTTTCCTTTGCGCCCTCAGTCTGCCAGAAGCGAGACAGCATGGCAGGCACAATGGGCATCACTTCCACCTTTTCCTGCTGGATAATCTCTAACGTTTTGAGTGCATCGAAGCGTTTTTGCAGGCATATCTTCTTACCCATCAGCAGGGAGATGATAAGTGTTGAAAGTCCGAATCCATGATAGAAGGGCAATGAAACAAGTACACTCTCATATTTGTAAATTCTGATGTCGCGTAGCAAGGCAAACAGTGGAGGTAGGAAAGACATGAGGGATGGTCGACGGGCAACAGTTTTGAATTCTCCGCCAGAGCCTCCTGAATGGATGATGATGTCTCTTCCTCGTCCTATGCGAGGTAATTTCACCTCCTGCATTTTGGAACTTCTATATATGATAAGGTGGCGTAAAGTGTCGGTTGTGGTAGCTGGGCAGGGAAGTTTCCGAGGAATCTGCTTGAGGTCGGAGTCGTAGACAAAGAATTGATAGTGATGCTTTTCCAGCGTTGCCATTATCTGCTCTGCACCCAGGTCAGTGCTCAGTAAGGTGATGCGTGTGCCCAGTCGTGACAGTGCATGCAGGAGGATGGCAAACGTCAGACTGTTGCGTCCTGTCAATGCCACACTCATTCCCGGGCGAAGTTGGTAATCGGTGTAGAGCCTTTGGGCGAGCTGACGGGCACGAGAGTAGAGCTGCTGATAGGTAACAGTTCCGTCCTCGTCAATGATGGCACAGCGTTCTGGATAGAAGCGGGCAGCAAAGCGGAGCATTGCCATCAGGCTGATTCCTTCACAGATGAGGCTTTCAGCCCACACAAACAAGCCCTTTGGTGATAGTATATGTAAGCAGTAGAGAATGGGAAGGATAGAGAAGGATTTACTTTTCATCGTATTTTCTTATAGCATAGACGAATGACTGGGGCGAAGAGGTAGGCTATCGGGGCAGACAGCTTAGCCCACCAGGGTTTATAGCAGTAGCCCTTTCGCATGCAGAGTCTCAAGAGAATGTTGGCTGCATCGGCAGGACTGTATCCAGGCAGACTGCAATATTGCTCGTTAACATCCGACATTGCAGTATGAACCAAGGGCAGATAAGCTACATGTACACGGATGCCTGACCGTTCGATCTCGCTGCTTGCGGTCTCACACCATGCGTTGGCAGCACTTTTAGAGGCATGGTAAGCCGACCAGCCAGGAGCCATCGGGTAGAGTGTACTTACTGATGATGAATAGATGATGCGCCCTTTTCCAGCCTTCAAAGCTGGCAGAAGGGTCAATGACAGTGCCACCAAGGCACGATAGTTGAGGTCCATTGTGCGGTCGTAGTCGTGCAGGCGATTCACGGCATCCGTGATATTTCGGTGGATGGACTTGCCAGCATTGCAGAAGAAGTAGTCCAGTTGTGGCAGTGCTTTCTTCAGTCTCTGGCAGAGCAACTCCATATCTTCCCTGTTTCGCAGGTCTGTTGCATGGTATTCAGCCTGGTATCCCTGCTGTTTTGCCTTTGTACATAGCAGCTGTAAGTCCTCCTTGCTGCGTGCGACAAGGAAGATGTTTGCACCTGCAGCAATGAGTTTCTCGGTTAAGGCTCTGCCAATTCCGTGCGATGCACCCGTCACGACAACCCATTTCCCACAGAAGTGTTTTCTTGTTACTTCTGTTCGTAATCGTATAGGTGGGTAAGCCAAAGTGCCTCCGATGGCTGTAATCTTGCTTCTGATTGTAGTCATGAATGCAAAGGTATAAAAACTTTTTCTTATGTGACAGCTGTGGAAGTACTATTGTCGGGATTACTTCTTCGTGTACAAAGGTTAAAGTTCCCAATAGTACTTTTGTAACGAATGCGTAGCGGACAGGGTCAAGTCTTTTATAGGGCTAAGTGGAGGAAGGTTTCTGTTGCTTGTGGCACTGAAATATCTTTACACATGTTCTCTCTCTTCATACTTGGAAACGAGGGAGAATGGACTCGTTAGGTCGTGTTTGTAACTATCAGATTATCAGTGATGTTATGATATCCTGCAAGAAAAGGTGCTTAATTGGACTTCAATTAAGCCTTAGTTAGGCTTCAATTAACGCCCTTTTGTGAGGCAAGTAAGGCTTGATTCAAGTGGAAAAGGGCGTGGGTTGAGAGTAAGGGTATGAAAAAGTATGACAAAAAGCCTTGCCCCCTCAATCACTATAGAAGCCTCGTCCCCCCAATCACTCTCCTAATAGAAGCCTCACCCCCAATCCCTCTCCGAGTGGAGAGGGGCGTGAATACTGTGATACCCCTATGAGTTCATATATTGCTTCAATCTCTTTTAAATCTTTACTTTTTACCCTTATACTTTTTTACTTTTAAAAAACTCCCTTTTTCTTAGTTCCCTTACACAATCTCCAGGGTATAATGCTGGTAATCACGGACGATAGTATAGAGGAATTTCTCGTCAGCAGTTGAGGTGTCAGAGATGTTCAGATGTGTGCGCACCTTGGAGGCAAGGGCTGTGATACGACGGCTGCGGTCGTCCCCATAGTCGGAATTGAGGGTGCGTTGGATAACGTCAAGCTGGTTGAGCGACAGGTCTTCAGCCTGCGGATAGACAGGTTTGTATTTGCGGTCAAGATAAGAGAACTCGTCAAGTGACACCTGGATCTTCCGATAGTCATTGATGCGGATGACCATTGTTCCTGCAGCAAGGTCGCCAAGCCGCTGTGAATTCTTGGACAGGAGGATGACGAGTACACCTATGCCCGAGAAACCGATGTCGACAAGTTGCAGGAGCCAGCGCATGAAGAACTCTCCGATACCCGGTGTTGTTCCGTCTTTCTTCACCACACGGATACGCATTGCCATCTTTCCTATGCTCTGTCCGTGGTTGAAGAGTTCCATCAGAAAGGGGTAAAAGAGGGCAGGAAGATAGATGCCGAGCAGGAAGAAAATCCTAAACTCGAAGATGGTTGTCTCAAAATAATTGATCAGGATTGAAGTGCCGGTGATATAGGAGATAAGCAGAAATATATCTATGATTTGTGCTATGATGCGCTCTCCGATGCTTGCCGGTGACTGGCTGATTTGCACGTATTGTCCTGTGATGATATTGGCTTCAGACATTTTTCTTGATAATTAAATGTTGTTTCTGTTGCAAATGTAAGAAAAAAAGTCTACTTTTGTTTCCTAATTTAGAATAATGTGTAGAGAACGTGTGCTGATTTCATGAAAGAGATACTTTTCATACGTAATAATATAGAGAAATGGCGGACAATGGAAGGACTGATAGATAATGTCAGTTTTGAGATGCCCGACCAGCTGGCTGATGCCTATTCGGAGCTTACAGCCGACCTTGCCTTTGCACAGACACATTATCCTAACTCACGTATTACCATCTATCTCAACAACCTTGCTTCTGCACTTCATAATGAAATCTACCGTAACAAGCGGGAGAAGTGGACACGCATAGTGACTTTCTGGACGCAGGAGGTGCCTGACGTGATGTGGAAAGAGCGTAGGATGCTGCTTCTGTCATTTCTTGTCTTCATGGTGAGTGTGCTGATTGGCGTGGTTTCAACCTTGGGCGATGAGTCCTTTCCACGGCTGATACTCGGTGACGGCTACATGGATATGACGCTTGAGAACATTGCCAAGGGCAAGCCGATGGGAGTGTATGGAAATGAAGAAGAAACGGGAATGTTCCTTGGAATCACGCTGAATAATGTTATGGTGTCGTTCAATATGTTTGTGTCAGGTGTGCTGACAAGTTTCATGCCGGGCTTCCTCTTGTTCCAGAACGGTGTAATGGTGGGCTGTTTCGACACATTCTTTTATCAGCATGGTTTGTTGGGCGAGAGCCTTTTAGCTACCATGTTACACGGAACGTTGGAGCTTTCAGCCATTGTCGTGGCAGGGGCTGCCGGTTTTGCCATGGGTAACGGCTGGCTGTTTCCAGGCACCTACTCGCGCATAGTCAGCTTTCAGCGTGGTGCAAAGAGAGGGATGAAGATTATTGTCGGGACTGTTCCGATTTTCGTTCTGGCTGGTTTTATAGAGGGATTTATTACCCGTCATACGGAGTTGAATGACTTTGTCCGCCTCGGCGTCATCTTTGCGTCACTGGTATTTGTCGTGTATTATTTTATTTATTTACCATATAAACGTAATCATCATTTAAGCAATGCAAATAGAAAGACCTAAGATTGAACTGTATAAGGTACGCAACTTCGGTAATAAATTCTCGGCGACATTTGACTTTATCCGTGAGAATTACAAGCTATGGTTGCGCCTGTGTACTTATCTTCTCCTGCCTCTTTGTATGATTCAGGGCTTTGTCATGGAGGTGTTGATGGGTATACTAATGCCGTTTTATTCCCAGATGGCGATTGGCACGATGGGTGTTGACACTTCAAAGATGACACTTTTTCGGTTGCTGGCTTCCTATATAGGATATATCATTTGTGTGGTGATAGGGGCAATATTACTGGTCTCTATCTGTTATAGTATGATGAAATATTACCAGAAGAGTCCTGACAGACTGCGTAAAGCGTCGTTCAATGACTTGAAGCCGTTGATCGTCCAGGCAGGTAAGCGTGCATTGGTTATGAGTGTCGTACTCTTTATAAGCACTCTGCTTATCACCATCTCCTTGATTATGTTTTCTGTTTCCACTGGCATCGCATTGCTGGCTGTTCTGATGTTTTTTGCATTATTCGTATGTTTCATACCACTTGCCATGGTGATGCCGGTCTATATCTTTGAGGATAAACAGACAGTGTATGGGGCTATTCTTCGTGGTATGAGACTTGGATTCAAGTCATTCTGGCCATTGTTTGGACTGTTGTTTGTTATGGGGTTCCTTGCCAATATCCTTTCAACAGTCACGACCATTCCCTGGTATGTGCTGACCATGATACGGACAGCGTTTACGCTTACTGGTGAAGAGCAGGGTACTATGGTAAGTTCCCCTATCTATAGCTTTGGCTTGTATCTGTTTTCCGTGTTAATGAACTTCGGTATGTATATCACGATGTCACTCTCTACATTTGCTGTTGCTTATCATTATGGAAGCGTAGCAGAGGAGAATGATGGCTTCTCAGTTGAAGATGATATACAGAATTTTGAGCAGTTGGCAGAGAAAGATACCGACATTGCCAACTTTGATAAACTCTGATAATTCTTTTCTATGTTACAGCCATTGACCGATACCCTGTCATGTGATTCCGCATTGCTTCATCAGTTCCGTTCTGATGAAGCATACGACTATGTGCGGGAGTTGCAGGCACCCGACCTTGGCTGGTGGGATTGGTCGATGTCAAAGATAGAAAGGTTCTTGTCAGATCTGTTCAGCATCCATGGAAACAGTGACTTCCGCATAGTCATTTATATTATTATTGCATTGGCTTTTGTGGCACTGGTGGTCTTTCTTCTGTATCGTTGTAGGTTCAAACTCTTCGGACGTACTGGTAGCGTAACCAATGAGGATGATGAAGAAGACAATATCTATGGTGTTGACTTCGAAGCTATATATGCCAAGGCAATGGCGCAGAAGGATTATTACAAGGCGGTTCGGATTGTTTATCTGCGCATGCTTCGGTGGCTGTCAGATAATAATAAGATCATGTGGCAGCTCTATAAGACCCCGACACAGTACACCCGTGAATTCCTTTCTGTTGACTTCCAGCGTATGACCACTGCTTTTATGCGTGTGAGATACGGTAATTACCAGTCATCGGAAGAGCTTGTAAGATTGATGATTGACCTGGAAAGCAAGATAAAGAAAGGAGGAACGGCATGAACAAACGGTTTCTCTTCTTTGTAGCAGCCTTTCTTGTCTTCGTCTTTATCATGGAGTGGAGTGTTCCGGCACGTTTTGTCTGGAATCCAACCTTCAATCATCGGGATGAACAACCCTTTGGATGTGCGGTGTTTGATTCGCTGATGAGCAGGTCAGTACCAGCCGGGTATGAGGTCACAAAGAAGACTTTTGCACAGCTGGAACGTGAAGGTTACGGTAAGAAACCACATGTTTTTCTGGTTCAGGCGGTCCGTTTGCAGCTGACAGCTACAGACATTCGTGCCTTGAACAGGCTTTTGAAGGCAGGTAATAAGGTTTTTCTCACTGCATCTTATTTGGATCCTGACTCCTTGGCTCCGAACTTACACATAACACTCGATGGTTCTGCCAGGTTCTCCCCCTTACAAGTTCAGGCATCAATAGAGAACCAGTCGATTCCCTATGATACATTGTTGTGGTGTCGGCAGTCGCCTTATCATGAAAAGGTATACCTTCTCTATTCGGCAATGACAGGTGTCAATGTGTGTGTAGAAGGCGGGGCTGTGTGTGATACTTTGGTCAAGAGATGGGTAAGTGAAGAGTATGCTGATAGCGTTGAAGGCTACTGGCAGGCACGTGTGGTCAGCCTGAAGCGAGGAAAGGGCGAACTGTTTGTTTCTTCCGAACCGTTGATGATGACCAATTATGGCATCCTTGACAAGGAAACCAATGGACTCGTATTCCGTCTGATGTCGCAGTTCCGGGGTTTGCCGATAGTCCGTACCGAAGCATATACACCTAAGACAGAGATTGTAGATGAGAGTCCGTTGCGTTTCTGGCTGCAGCATGAGCCGCTGCGGTGGGCAATCTATCTCACGATGACAGGACTTCTGCTTTTCTGTGTGTTCTATGCACGAAGGCGACAGCGTGTTATCCCTGTGGTGAAAGAGCCCGTGAACCGTTCATTGGAGTTTGTGAAACTAATAGGAACCCTCTATCATCAGAAGCATATCAACCGTGACCTGTTGCAGAAGAAGTATGGTTACTTTACTGAGACATTGCGTCGCGGACTGATGATTGACCTGGAAGAGGTGGAGTCGAGGAAAGAGAATATCGCACAGTTAGCCCTCCGTGCCGGTATGGCTGAGGCTGAAGTGCGAATGATACTGGACCGTGTTGACAGTCATCTGCAGCATAATAACGAACTGACAGACGCTGCACTGCGTAAGGCGATAGACGGTTTGGATATGATAATCAATAATCTTTAAGCACTATGGACGAGCAGAAAAGAAATGTAACTGATGAGCAAATAACAGACAAGATGGAAGAACATAAAGAAGAAAGAACCGACCTTGCTGTCTTCAGTAAGAAAGTTATGCAGCTGCGAGGCGAGATAAGTAAGGTCATCGTAGGTCAGCAGGAGGCTGTTGCCCTGTTGCTGACAGCAATCCTTGCAGATGGTCATGTGCTGATTGAAGGTGTGCCGGGAGTGGCAAAAACCTTGCTTGCCCGACTGCTGTCGCGCATGATTGATGCCCGCTTCAGCCGTATTCAATTCACGCCAGACCTTATGCCAAGCGACGTGCTCGGTACGACGGTATTCAATATGAAGACTTCCGAATTCGACTTCCATGAAGGTCCTGTGTTCTCCGACCTTGTTCTTGTGGATGAAATCAACCGTGCGCCAGCCAAGACGCAGGCTGCCCTTTTCGAGGTGATGGAGGAACGTCAGGTGACGATTGACGGTACAACGCACCGTATGGGTGATGTGTATTCGATTATCGCCACGCAGAACCCGGTAGAACAGGAGGGAACCTATCGGCTGCCGGAAGCCCAGCTCGACCGTTTCCTCTTCAAGATAAGTATGGGATACCCTTCTCTTGACGAGGAAATGAATATCCTCAAGCGCCATCAGGAAAAGAGAAAACTCATCAAGTTGGAAGATGTCAAGCCCGTGCTGACCCTCGACGAACTTCTGCAGATGCGTAAGAAGTTGGAAACTGTCTATATTGAAGAAAGCCTCCTGCGTTATATTGCGACCATCGTGCAGCTGACACGCACTTCGAAGGCTGTCTATCTTGGTGCCAGTCCACGTGCCTCTGTAGCCATCCTTAATGCCTCCAAGGCTTCTGCCTTGTTGGGCGGGCGAGATTTTGTGACGCCGGAAGACATCAAGTTCGTTACTCCGAGCGTCCTCCAGCACCGTCTGATTCTTACTGCTGAAGCCGAAATGGAGGGTTATACACCGTTGAGGGTTGCACAGAAATTGATTGACAAGGTGGAAGTGCCTAAGTAATGATGCCAGAGGAGATAAGGAGCTTGAAGCAACGCCACCCAAATGTCGGGACGCACAGCTTGTATCTTTGTAAGTAAGATCACGTGCCGAATATGCGAACCGTGCGTTCCTGCTTGTCAGGGATGAGCCTTTGACAGTTGATGCCTGTTGCTTTTTAAGTATTCCTTTACATTCCTTCTCTCCTTTCCCTAACTCCCGAATAGAAACAAGAAATGTTCCTGACAAAAAGGTTTTATATCATATTGGCATGCCTGACACTGCTTGCAGGGTTCGGATATGTCTTCCCACAGCTCTTCATGGGCGCAAAGATACTTCTGCTTATCTTTGCCGTCCTGGTTGTGGTTGATGCTGTCATGCTCTATCATCGTCGTGGGATAACAGCAAAGCGAACCTGTTCCGAGCGTTTCTCGAATGGTGACAAGAATGTTGTCAAGATAAACTTGGAGAGTCAGTACTCCTTCCCTGTAAGGTTAACAGTTATAGATGAGGCTCCCGAAGTGTTCCAGCGCAGGGACATCAGCTATCCCAGTCATCTTGCTGAAAGAGGCAGGAATGTGATACGTTACACGCTCACACCCGTGAAACGTGGTACTTATTCCTTCGGGCGCATCCGCTGTTTTGCACGTACCATCACAGGACTCGTGGAACGGCGGTACACCTTTGGCAGTGCGGAAGATGTGAAGGTGTATCCTTCTTATCTCATGCTGAACCGCTATGAATTTCTTGCTATGAGCAACAACCTCACTGAGATGGGTATAAAGCGTATCCGCAGGGTGGGCAATAATACCGAGTTTGAACAGATAAAGGACTATGTGCAAGGCGATGATTACCGAACCATCAACTGGAAGGCGAGTGCACGCCGGAATCAGCTGATGGTGAATGTCTATCGTGACGAGCGTTCGCAGCAGATATTCTCGGTTATCGACAAGGGACGTGTCATGCAGCAGTCGTTCCGTGGAATGACGCTCTTGGATTACAGTATCAATGCTTCGTTGGTGCTGTCATACGTTGCCATGCACCGTGATGACAAGGCGGGACTGATAACTTTTGCTGATAAGATGGATACATTCATAGCCCCTTCACGCCGTACAGGGCAGATGCAGAATCTCTTAGAGGCACTTTATGCACAGGAAACCGACTTCGGTGAGAGTGATTTCAGCGGTCTTTGTGCCAATGTGCATAAGCAGGTTAGCAAGCGCAGTCTGTTCATCGTCTATACGAACTTCTCGGGTATGACGGCACTTAACCGCCAGCTGGCTTACCTGAAGTTGCTTAGCCAGTGGCATCGTGTGCTTGTGGTGTTCTTTGAAGATGCTGAAATGAATGATTATATCCATTCGCCGAAGCATTCGACAGAGGAATATTATCAGCACGTTATCGCTGAGAAATTCGCTTATGAAAAGCGTCTTATTGTGTCAACACTTCGTCAGCACGGTATATATAGTGTGTTGACCACACCAGATAAACTTAGTGTTGATGTTATCAATAAATATTTAGAAATGAAACAAAGACAAATCTTAACGTAGTTTTCTATCCACGACCGACTGCGGTAGATAGAGAGTGGACTTGTCTTTTATTCATAAAAGTTATAGGCTGAAATCTGATATTGGATTTCAGCCTTTATTGTTTTTGCGAAGAAAAAGATGAATGTTGTGGGTTATATTTGGGTTAAATGAAATAGAAGAAACGACAAAAAACGATTCTATTAGTAATAAATGAATAGGAGTAGTGGCTCATTACAAGACAGTAAAGAGTAACTTTGCCGAATTATTTTCATGAAGAAAAATATTTTTCTTCATGAAAATAAATATTTCTGTTCGTGAAAATAAATATTTTTCTTCATGAAAATAATTTGATATTAGATAATAAACTTCGTTATTTTAAGCGTGCTTTTAATACTTTTTCTATCGTTATATGACGCAATAGATACGGCAAATTAAATCGCTATAGCTCCTTCGAAAATTCCTTGATGCCAGGGATTTATTATGACTCTTTCTGTGGTCTGAAAATCTTTTTGTAGGTATTCGTAAGCACTTTTTTGTCATCCTTTTGTCTAAAATCATAATTATTAGGTATTGTGATATAAGGCTGATACTTATAACTTTGCACACAGATTAGAAATTATTATAAACAGAATCAGTAACATGAGAATTAAAACTTTATTTCTTTCACTTGTTGTTACATTGTTAGCTTCCATGAGCACACTCTCTGCTTCTGCGGCTGACTATGTGAAAGTAAGTGACAAAGATGGCAAAGACACTTATTTCGCTCTGTCTGAAAAACCTACTGTTACTTTCACTTCCGACCATTTAATCTTGACAGCTGGAAGCCAAAGAGTAGAGTATCCTCTGACAGATTTCCGTGCTTTTGCTTTTGCTAATCAGCCAACAGGTATTGGATCTCTTGATGTAGAGGGCAATAATGCTGTGTTCACTTTTGGAAACTCCTTGAAGGGAGAAGGTCTGAAGGCAGGTAGCCAAGTGGCTGTTTACACAATCAACGGACAGTTGGTTGGTCGTGCCATTGTAAGCCAAAGTGGTTCTGTTGAGATTCCTCTCAATGGACAGACTGGCGTTTTTGTAGTTAAATCATTATCCAAGACATTTAAATTTATTCGTAAATGAAAAAGTTATTTACTTTAGTAATCGTATCTTTTCTGAGTGCACTCGCAGTACAGGCACAGACATTAAAGGTAACCAAGACGGACGGTAGCGTTGTAACTTATAATGTAACAGATATTTCCCAAATAGAGTTTTTACCAGCAACGACTCCTCCTGGTCCAACCGTTTTGCATGAGTTTACGGGTTATCTTACGGTCACAACTCGCATGTTCACCAATATGTACTTTGGTGAAGCCGCTAAAATAAAGGTGATTAAGGACGGCGACCAGTACATTGCAAACTTCAGTGATGTACAGTGGGGTACCGGTTCTTTCAATATCACTTTGAAGGGAAAAGAAATAAGTGGCTCTGGAAAGATCAAGGTGGTTAATCCAAATGCAGGCGTTGAGCCTAAGGAATATGATGCTACGATGAGTGGTTCTATGAGGGATATAACTATCAATATTCCTTCACTGATGGGTGGTACCGTTGTTAACTGGCATTATGGCCCGGCACCGGCTATAGTGAAAATTCCAGGGACATATTCTGGTAAAAACCAGTTGAAGGTTGGTGGATCCTTTGGTCCTTTCACTTCGGCTACTGTAGATTATAATATTGCTGCTAATGAAGATGGAACCATCAACGTTATTGTTTCTGAGGAGAAATACACAGGTGTGACCATGATGGGTAACTTGACTTTAGGGACATACACTGTGAAGAATCTTGCTTACGATGAGGCTACTCACAGCTTTGTTCGTGATTATAGCAATGACGGCATCAAGGTTCATCTTAAATCGGAAGGCGGGATGATGGCTGTGGATAAAGACTATCCGTTCCAAGCAACAAGTAAGATGGTTGTAACACTTGGTGAGAATGGTGCGATAACTGTCACGAACAACTATAGCCTTAAAGGTATGCCGCTCCCATTATCTGCTGTCTTTACAGGTTCGGTATCTAAGTAAAAAGGTAATGCGTAAAGTATTTAACCCGATTTCTATGCTTGCAGGTTTCACCGTCATGCTGATGGTGACAGCCTGCAATGGTGTTTTTGATGGTATATATGATGAAGTGCCTGCCACTCCGAGTATTATGGAGGGGCAGCTTCTTGTTGATGCCACCAGCTGGAAGGACTGGTGTTATGTTGATTTTGACTCGCTGCATGCGTATGTTGAGCGCAAGGATACTGCCGGACTTCTGAAAGCGCAGACCAGGTTTGTGCGTTGTGGCATTCCTACAAGTCTTTCATCGGGTACAGGTGACGGACAGACAGGTATATACACTTACTGGTTTGATGTCTTCGGAAAGGGCATCTCGGTCAATGAAAAGCGTTCCTTTGCGCCAGCTGACGTACAGCCGGAACCGCAGTCGTGGAGTCTGGCCTTTCACCGTAACAATGTAAGGACAAACAATGGGGCTGTACTGGAAACGAACTATACCTCAATGAATGATCTCCCGAAGAACAGTGCGGCTTTTCTTGGAGCTGTTTTCCAGCCTGATGAATGGACAGAGAACGAGGTCTGGGTGGACAGATCGCAGATGCTTCAAAGCCTGATAGGATGCCAGGGGATAATGCTCAATAAGGTGTTGTCTTCCTGGCTGAAGCTCGAAATACCGCCAATGCCGCCTGCCTTTACACATAAAAGCCACGTGTTCATCGTCCGTTTGAGTAACGGGAAGTATGTTGCTGTGCAGCTTGAGAACTATATTGGTGCCGATGGCACCAAGTGTTGGCTGAAAATCAATTATAAATATCCATATTAGATAATTCGTAACCCCTTTCCTGCAGTGGTTCTCTCTTTGAAAAGGAAGAGGTTTTGAGTCTTTTTTTGATTGGTTATGAAACGTAATACCATTATACTGTCAGCTTTCTTCGGTCTGCTTCCTGCAATGCTGTGGGCTGATGAGTTGCCTGACTCCATCTATAAGTCCTTTGAGTTAGAGCAGGTAGTAGTGACGGGAACACGTACACCCAAGCTGCTTGCCAATACTCCTGTGCTGACAAAAATCATCACAGCAGATGACATCGTGAAGACTGATGCGACTAATCTTTGTGACCTCCTCCAGCAGGTTATACCCGGTGTTGAGTTTTCATATGCGATGAATCAGCAGGTTCACATGAACTTTTCGGGGTTTGGCGGACAAAGTATGTTGATACTCGTGGATGGTGAACGGCTCGCTGGTGAGACCATGGACGATGTTGACTTTACACGTATTGGAATGGATAACGTGGACCATATTGAGATTGTGAAGGGTGCAGCATCGGCACTCTATGGCTCAAATGCAGCCGGTGGTGTCATTAATATTATTACCAAGAAGGGTATTCGTCCGTTCTCACTCAACCTTAATACACGGCTTGGGCGTCACAACAGCCAGCGTTATGGACTTTCGTGGCAATTGGGGAGGGGTAAATGGAGCAACCTGTTGACCGTAAATCGGAACAGTTCGGACAACTTCAACGTGCGTAATGGGGACAATCCTGTAACACGGGTGGTCACAACCATCTATGGTGACGCTGTTTGGAACTTCAAGGAACAGCTTACTTATACCTTGAATGAGAAGCTCCGTCTGACAGGACGAGCAGGCTATTTCTATCGCCAGCTGGTACGTACATCGGAAGTGCCGGAACGCTATCGTGATTTTATGGGTGGTCTTCGTGGAGTGTGGACACCTGATCAATTCAATAGTGTTGACTTCTCTTACTCCTTTGACCAGTATGACAAGTCAGACTACCAGCGCGTCACAGGTCTTGACATACGTGACTATTCCAATGTTCAGAATAGTCTCCGATTGCTTTATAGCCATACTTTTGAAGGTGAAAATGTCCTTTCTGTGGGGGCAGACTATATGCATGATTACCTTTTCAATACGAACCTCGAGGGGCGAAGCCGCAAGCAGGACTCCTTTGATGCTTTTGCGCAATATGACTGGAATATCAGCAAGCAGTGGGAAGTTGTGGGTGCCTTGCGCTACGATTATTTCTCTGATGGACGCATTTCACGGTTGACGCCGAAGGTCAGTGCACGTTACCAGCCGGTACATAATCTTAATCTTCGTCTCAGTTATGGAATGGGTTTCCGTGCTCCCACCTTGAAAGAGAAGTATTATAACTTTGATATGTCGGGAATATGGATAGTTGAAGGCAACCCGTCTTTGAAGCCGGAAGTAAGTCAGAACTTCAATGTTTCGGCTGATTATACAAAGGGACGGTATAACTTTACGGTAAGTGCTTATTGTAACAAAATAGAAAACAAGATTGCTACAGGAGCTCCTTTCTACAAGAATGCTTCGGACATCATCCCTCATCTTCCCTATCTTAATCTGGACGATTATTCTGTCATCGGAGGAGAAGCAACGGCACAGGCTCGTTGGACTAATGGTCTGACGGCACGCCTTGCCTATTCTTATACCAACGAGCGTCTGCCCAAGGACAAGAACAGCAACGCTGTGAACAACCAGTATATCCCGGCACGCAAGCATTCCATGACGGGACATATAGACTGGGACCACCAGTGGGCAAAGAACTACGGGACGAACATCGGGCTTGACGGTCGCTTCCTGTCAGCTGTTGACAATCTGGAGTTTGTTGACTACTATGACATCTCCAAGGGAATAAAGACCATCCATTACCCATCTTATGCACTGTTCAAACTCTCGTTGGTACAGCGTATTGGCAAGAGTGTGAAGCTGAGTGTTATACTCGACAATGTCTTCAATTACAAACCAGAATATTATTATCTGAACTGTCCACTGACTGACGGAACTAACCTTATGGTAGGACTGTCGGTAGATGTTGATAAACTATTTTAAGCTCTCAATACCTTTTATTGTTTATGGGAAAAAGTAAAGTCTATTTTTTGCAGGCACTTGCCTCGTTTATCCTCGTGTTATTCACGATGCCTTTAGGTCATGCACTTATGATTATTATGGAAAAGACCATGACTCCAGAAGCTGTGCATTATGCAGGCTTTACAATGGGATTCGTGGGATTGGTAATGGTGATTGTCGGTGTGTTTGTCAAAGGTGACACCCGTCAGACACTCTGGGGACTTATCGGCGGTCTGCTTTTCTGGACCGGTTGGGTGGAGTTTCTCTTCCAATATTATGCACATCGCTTTGGTGTACAGCCAGAGATTGAAAACGGCGTGGTTGTAACCAAGCCGGAATATCTTATTCTCCCAGCCTCATTCGGTTTCTGGATGATGATGATGACGATGTATATATTCAGCACCCGCAACGGCTGTAATTTTATCACATGGATTCAGAAGCGGCTTTTCAGGGAGCGTAAAAATCAGATTGTTGTCCAGCCGATGACCCGCCACACGTCTATCGTCACCTTTATGGAGGTGAATATGATTCTCTGGGCTTCCTATCTTTTGCTGATGTTCTGTTATGACAAGAACTTCCTTGGCGACCACCATCCTGTTACATACCTTGTAGGTGTCGGATGTTTTATTGGTGCTCTGTTTATCTTCCAAAAGCAGCTTTACATTGCTTCATGGGGAGCGAATATCCGTATGTCGGTGGCTACCGTGGTTGTCTTTTGGGTTCCGATAGAGATTCTTGGACGTATTAACTTCTTCAAGGAGTTCTGGACACATCCACAGGAGTACGCTTTCCCACTGCTTTGCATCCTTGCTGGTTTCCTCTTTCTGTTGGGCTTTATGTGGTTAAAGGGCTCTAAGAAGAAACGTAGCTGATGCCTCACTGCAATGGTGGCACTGCGTGAGGGCGGTGTGTCAGGCGGATGATAGACTGCGGGATATATTGTAGGCTCACGCAAAGCCGCATACCGTTCGGGGAGGAACAAGGTGGGAACATGGCTGTGTTTTATGCACGGCTGTTTATAGGAGCATTCTGTCTCAATATTGATTACACGAATGAAAAGATTGAAAGGGGTAATCCGCACGGACTTTAAGTGTGTGTGGAGGGATAGGAACTTGACAGGGGTAGACTGCTGATATACCCCTGTCAGTTGCCAGCTTCGGCTCGGATTATGTAAAAATAAATTCGTTGCAGGGAAAATACAGATGCTTAACAGCACTCCAATTAACGCCCAGTTGACGTCCAATAGGTGCTTGGTTGAAGCCTAAGTAGTGCTTAATTGAAGTCCTATTAAGGGCATGTTTTTGGCGTAATGCTATAATCGTCTGATTGATTGAGGGTTGCAAAGTCGATATTTGGTTTCTTTCTGTCTCTGTTTTCACACGATGGTGAGAGTGAATTATGTAAATATATTTCAGGGTTTCAAGCGGATTCTTATTCTCTTGGGATAGCATAAAAAAGTTGGGGGTTTGCAGAAACAATAATCTTGCAGTCCTCTTAATTTCACTTCTGTCTGCAGGTTCAGCAAAAGGAAAATCCTTCGGAGGATGTAATGACTGCTAACTTCTGACCTTGAGTTTGTTTGCTGGTAATCTTCCTTGTGCATTGTTCGTCCCAGTCCAATCAACAGGCAGTCAGTATGGAAGTGTGAAAAACTCGGTTTAATCTGCTCGTTCTTTGTGAATTCGCTTTTTTTTCGTAATTTTGTAACCGCATTATAAATAAAAGAGATGAATAAGTTATTTTTGTCCCTTTGTTTACTGATGGTCAGCTTTGTGGCTGGTGCACAAGAACGCCTGCCTAAAGTAATCCTCAAAGACATAGAAGGGAAAACAGTACAAACCGACACTATTTCTAATAATGGGAAGCCCCTTATTATTGCTTTTTTTGCTACTTGGTGCAAGCCTTGTAATCGTGAACTCAAGAGTATAGATGAGCTTTACGATGATTGGCAGCGCGAAACGGGTGTGCGTCTTGTGGCTGTATCTATCGATCAGGCACAGAATATCAATAAGGTGAAACCACTGGTCGATCAGAACGGATGGCGATATGATGTGCTGCTTGACCCCAACGGCGAGTTACGCCGTACATTAGGCATCCAGTCAGTTCCCTATACTGTACTGCTTGATGGACAGGGGAATATCGTCTATAGGCACAACGGCTATACCGATGGTGCAGAAGTAGAACTTTATGAAAAGGTGAAAGACGTTGCCGGAAGATAGTTCTATGAAAACATATATACTGATAGGACTTCTTGCAGGCATAGGCAACGTCTCGCTCTGTGCACAAGAACAGTCGGATAAGTTGCGGCTTTCCGGGAGTATTCAGAGCGATATTCTCCTGCCTGAAAAGGATGATAAAACGGGAGCTGATACTCCTGACGGACGTTTTCTGACAAACACTTATCTTGACCTGAAAGCTACAAGCCGTTATGTAGAGGCTGGAGCAAGACTGGAGTATCTGAAGCATCCGCTTCCCGGATACGAGAACGATTTTAAAGGCTGGGGCGTGCCTTACGCTTATCTGAAAGGTCGTTATAAGAATGCGGAGCTGACCCTGGGTAGTTTTTACGAACAGTTCGGGTCGGGTTTCATTCTCCGTTCCTATGAAGAGCGCAGTCTCGGTGTTGACAATTCCCTACAGGGTGTGCGCTTAAGCTACCGTCCTTGGTCTGGTATTGCAATCAAGGCACTCACTGGTCGTCAGCGTAGATACTGGAATCACAACAAAAGTTGGATGACAGGAGCTGATGTGGAATGGAGCATTGATGAGCATTGTAAGTTCCTCCGACAGCATAACACCTATGTTACGCTGGGTGTCTCCTATGTCAATAAGTATGAGAAAGATGAGGTGATAATGACCGATCCGACTCACCGTTTGCACCTTCCTCTCTATGTCAATGCCTTCGATGTGCGCTTGCGTGTGCAGCATCGTGCGTTTAATGTATTGGCAGAGATGGCAATGAAGTCGCAAGATCCTTCCCATGACAATGGTTATATCTATCGCAATGGCTATGTGGCAATGCTTTCGGGTTCTTATTCGAAGCGTGGAATGAGTCTGCTCCTGCAAGCCAAACGCAGTACGAATATGGCTTTTCGCAGTAGTAGAAGCATGGAGGGAAGCTCATCCTTCGTCAATCACCTGCCGCCATTCACGATGGAACACACTTATACCCTGGCAGCACTCTATCCCTATGCTACACGCCCCGAGGGCGAGTGGGCTTACCAGGCGATGGCAGCCTATACCTTTCCGAAAGGTTCTATGATGGGAGGTAAGTATGGTACAACGGCAAAAGTGAACTTCTCCCATGTTCATTCAGTGCGCAGGAATGACACAGGTGACAGTGGTACCGACGGCTACGGAAGTCCGTTCTGGGTGTGGGGGGCATCCACCTATTATCAGGATATTGATGTACAGCTGGAGAAACGACTCTGTAAAGATACGAAGCTAAACCTTATGTACATGAACCAGCGTTACAACCAGACCCTCCTCGAAGGACATGGCGGCATGTTGCGTTCGCATATCTTCGTGGCGGATGTGAAGCAGAAGCTGGCACCCAAGACAACCTTGCGTGTGGAGGGGCAGTACCTTTCCTCGAAAGATGGTGACAAGGACTGGGCGTTCGGGCTTGCAGAATTGTCGCTTGCACCGCATTGGATGCTCACAGTGAGCGACCTCTATAATGTAGGCAATACTCATGTTCATTATTATCAGGGCTATGTAACTTACAGTGGTGGGGCACATCGGTTGCAACTGGGCTATGGTCGTACCCGCGCTGGGTTTAACTGTTCGGGTGGAGTATGTCGTTATATTCCTGCTACCAAAGGACTTACACTCTCTTATAATTATAACTTCTGATAGAAATGAAAAGTTTATATATCTTTCTCCTGGCTGCTGCTGTGCTTCTGGCAGGCTGCGATCCTGTTGCGTCTGATGACCGTTTTATTGAAGTTCCGGCTGCTACTGTCCAGCGTAATGTACTGATTGAAGACTTCACGGGTCAGCGTTGCATCTTCTGTCCAGATGCTTCTGATGCCATTGCACAGCTGCAAGCTCGCTATAGTGATGACAAGCTGATTGCTGTAGCCATCCATGCAGGACCGCTCGCACTGAAGAGCAAGTCTGGTTTTACGGGTCTGCGCACAGATGTGGGTGATGCCTATTATAAGAAATGGGCTGTGCCGAATGTGCCGAAAGCCATTATCAATCGTCGGGGGGGAGTGTTCTCCAAGGAAGCTTGGGCTGGTCGTGTGTATGATGAGTTTGCTCGGACGACAACGGTTGGTATAGACCTTAAATGTCAGTATGACGCTGATAAACGCCGTGTGGAGATAGAAACCGACTTGAAGACACTGTCTGAAGATGTGCAGGGAAGGCTGCAGTTCTGGCTGGTGGAGGATGGAGTCGTTGCCCCACAGCTTTTCCCTGGGGATGAGTTGGATAAGGAATATACGCATAATCATGTGCTCCGTGCTGCCATTAATGGGGATTGGGGAACGGAATTAACGCTCACTACCAAGAATGTACAGAAGGAAAAGACCACTTACACACTTCCTGATGGTATCGTTCCTGACAGGGCATGGGTGGTAGCATTCTTCTATAACGATAGCGGAGTGTTGCAGGCTGTGCGCCAAAAGATTTCTCTCTCATAGGTGAATTACAGATAATAAAAACATAAACATTAATTATATTCAAAATGAAATTACGATTACTGATGATTTTCGGTCTGCTGACCAGTCTTTTTGTTAGTGCACAGGCACAGACAAATTCTAATGAAGTTGTGTTCGTTGATGCTGATGGCAAAGTCCTTGCAAACAATACAACGCTTGTCTTGAGCAAGATAGAAGATGCCAAGTTTCCTCCAGGTATGAAAGAAATCGCTTCAAAGTTGTTCATTCTCAACAAGTCTGGAGAGGAACTGACAGTAACTCTTGACTGTACCGTCAGCGGTCTTAATGACGGTGATGTGCAGGTCTGTGCACTTGATGAATGCAACTCTTACGATGAGGACGGCACTTATGAGGTGGTCAGCCAGGTGTTGTCTGCTGCATCTGATAAGAAAGAAATCTCGATAGAACGCTCTTTTGAGAATGACGAGAAGTGTACGATAACGCTGAAAATTACTATGAAAAAGAAAGGTTCAGACGTTGAAAAGGAAGGTCCAACGGTTACAATTAAGTTTGATGCCGATGCAACTGGCATTGCTTCTGCAGCTCTGCAGAGCGGCAGTACTTACGATGTTTTCAATGTCCATGGTGTGTTGTTGCACAAGCAGGTACTTTCTCTCCCAACGCTCTCCAAAGGAATTTATATCGTAAAGCAGAAAGATGCAAAGGGGATTGTTTCTACCCGCAAGTACATTGTCCGTTAAGTTTTCACCTCATATAACCCGCTATTTGATATGTCAAAAAAACTTTATCTACAGTTCCTTTTTCTCGTCGCTGTAATCTGTTATGCAGGTAATTCCAGTGCCCAGAATCATAGTCTGATACCTTCTACAGGACAGAAAGTATATGTTCCTATCACGGCAAAAAGTGCAAAAGGAAAGCTGCTGATTACCAATTACGGCAGTACAACTATCCGTGATTTCGATTACACGCTGTCCTTCAATGGAGAGGACTTGGTATCGAAGAACTATGTCCTTCCGAAACCTTTGAACCGCATGGAGGGAACGACGATAGAGGTGGATGTACCACCTCACACGCAGGTTTCGGAAACAGACCTTCTGTTTACGATTACCAAAGTGAACGGTGAGGTTAATGGTACTTCAGTTAACCATGCTACGCTTCCGAGAGTTACGGTTACGAAAGTTCCTCACCGTAGAGTTGTTGTTGAGGAGTACACGGCAATGTGGTGTGGATACTGCCCACGTGGTATCGCTCTTATGGAGAATCTTGCAAAGAATTATCCCGACGACTTCATTGGTATTGCAGTTCATACAGGAGGTAGAGCAGATCCATTAAGTTGTCTGGACTATGCCTGGAAAGCTGCAGATTACAGGAGTCGCCCCACACTTCACATGAACAGAAATCTTTTACTGGGTTATGTCAAGGCTATAACCGAGTTTGAAGAGGAACGGTCAAGAGGGGCTGATATGGACATAGATGTCACAGCTACGTGGGATGCTCGGCAGGAGAACATCACGGTTACTCCTCGTGTTACGTTTTGTGTTGATAAGGAAGATGTTACATACGGCTTTGCATACGTGCTGACGGAAGACGGAATGTCAAGTCCCGAATGGTATCAAAACAACTATTATGCGGGAAGAACGGAAGAACTTGGCGTGTCGGATGAACTTGATTACTTTATCAAGGCTGATTATACTGTTAAAGGTCTTGAGAACAACTTTGTTGCTATTGCAGCAGAAGGTGTCAAAGCTCCTTTGACAGGTTACATCCAAACTCCGATTAAGGCAGATGAGGCACAGAGCCATACATACGTCTTCAGGAATATTCCCAGTAAGAAACTTATACAGGACAAGGCAAAGCTGAAAGTCTGTGTATTGCTGATTAACATCAAGACAGGACAAATTGAGAATGCAGCAAAGTGCACTATTTCTCCTGCCAATACCACTGCTATCTCTTCTGTTTCAGAAGGAAAAGAGACTGTTGTTGAAACAGCACGCTACACACTTGACGGTCGTCGTATTACGACTCCACAGAAGGGTATCAACATTGTGAAGTACAGCGACGGACGTGTGTGTAAAGAAGTTGTAACACGTTGATGCAGCTTCAGTTTATTACTTATTTGCGTTATGAATAAAGATTTGACTGTTTTATATCAGCAGAAGGCAGAGGAGACAGGCAGGATGCTCATCTCTCTCCGCAATCATAGTCGGGCTTTTATCCTGACGGAGATAGGTTCTTTTTTACTTGCAATAGGATTTGTAGTTCTCTACACCTTATTGGATAATGCAGCCTGGGCACTTCTTTGTGCCTTGGCTGCATTGTTTTTATATCTTTACATCCGGCGTCTTGATGTGCGGAACGACCGCAAGATAAAAGCCGGGGAAGCGTTGCTGCAGGTTTATCAGAATGAGATAGACTATCAGCATGGTAATTTCTCGGGCTTTGAAGCTGGCGAGCAATATGTCTGTCCGCAACATTCCTATACCTTCGATATGGATGTCTTCGGTACAGGTTCGCTGTTCCAAAGGATGAACCGTAGTATCTCAACGGGTGGCAGTGACCGTTTGGCAGCCTGTCTGTCTACGGAATGGGGAAGTGCAAAGAGAGAAGAACTTGTCGGGCAGATTCGACGGAGAACGGAAGCTGTTGACGAACTGGGACAAGAGGAAACATTCCTGTCTGAGTTCAAATCTTTGGGCGTTAAGGAGCGTATCAATACGGAAGAGGTGTTGAAAGCACTGACAGCTGTTCATCATCAGACCTTCCCAAAGGTCTTCCACAGTCCGCTGTTTCGTTATTTCTGTTATGCTGACCTGCTTGGTTTCTACGTGAGTATCGTCCTTTCTATCATGGGATTGGTTCCATCCTTGCTGCCCGTGTGGTGGGGAATGTTCAACTTTATGTTCTCCTTCCTTAGCGGGCATAAGCACATGCGTGTTATTTCCGAGCTGATAGCAAAGGTACATACACAGGTAGATGGCTACTTGCAAGTATTGAAGTTGATTAACAGCATTGAGTTTAAGTCGGCTGAACTTCAGGCTTTGAAAGAAGAACTTTCGGGCGCAGTAGAATCTTTTGAACAGTTAGGACTTATCCTACAAAAGATTGATAACAGGAGTAACGAGATAGGTGTGTTCGTTTTCAACAGCTTTGCCTTGATAGACGTTACCATCGTAAGGCTCTTCCTGCGCTGGCAGCATGCTTATGAACAGCGTACAAACAAGTGGGTTGACACCTTGAATCTCTTTGATGCACTGGTGTCAATGGGCAACTATCGCTTGAATGAAGACAAGGCTGTACAGGCTGAAATCATCGAGGATGACAAGGTGGTTTATGAAGCGAAAGGTCTTTATCATCCTTTCCTCGGCGAGCAGGCTGTGGCAAACGACTTCAATATCCTCGACCATGAGTATTATATTATCACGGGTGCGAATATGGCAGGCAAGAGTACCTTCCTGCGCTCGTTGGGCATCAATTACCTCTTGGCTATGAACGGTTTGCCAGTCTTTGCTAATCAGTTGAAGGTATCGGTGTTCCATCTTTTTACGAGTATGCGCACTACGGATGACCTCACGCATGGTATCTCTTACTTTAATGCAGAATTGCTTCGTTTGAAGAAGCTGTTAGGCTCGTTGCGTGACGATGTGCCAAGCCTGATTATTTTGGATGAGATTTTGAAGGGAACAAACTCACTCGATAAGCTGAATGGCTCACGTCTTTTCCTACAGTATATCGCTGAGCGCAATGTAACGGGCGTTATTGCTACCCATGACCTTGAGCTTTCAAAGATGGAAGAGGAATACACAGGGCGTTTCCATAACTATTGCTTCGAGATAGAGTTAGGCGAGAATATCACTTATTCTTATAAGATTACGGAGGGAGTAGCACGTAATCAGAATGCTACGTTCTTGTTGAAAGGTATCTTGAGCCCAAGCCATACCAGAAAGGGTGGCTTGGAGTAATGGGTGATATGATAGAACGTTTACAGGCGACTATGTTGTTTCTAAGACGTCTTATGATGGAAAATGGTAGTCCAAAATGATTGTTCGGAAAGGTTTGATTTGGGTTGTTGCCGAATTCTTTTCATGAAAAAAAATATTTCTTTTCACGAAAAAAAATATTTATGTTCATGAAGAAAAATATTTCTCATCATGAAAAGAATTCGTTATTGATAGTTGAATACGAGCTTAATCGACATTCTCCGGGGAAAGAATAAAGTGCTCGACGACGTGTGCCACACCATCTTCTTCATTCGATGATGTAACGAAATCAGCCTCGCTTTGGATGTCTTCAGCTGCATTTGCCATGGCAACGCCGAGCCCTGCAAAGCGAATCATACTGAGGTCGTTATAGCCGTCTCCACAGGCTATAATCCCTTCCCGGCGAATGCCGAGTGAAGCGATAAGTCGGTCAAGGGAGCGTGCCTTGTCGATGCCGAGCGGTACACACTCAAGGAAGAAATCGGCAGAGCGATACACTTCCATCTTTCCTTCCAGTTCTTTTGCTAATCGTAATTCCAGTTCATGGAGTGGAGTGGGATTGCCGACAATCAGACACTTGTTAATAGGGTAGACCAACTGGTTGAGGAAATCGTCATATTGCATGACGGGCATCTTGTTGATGAACGCCTCCTCCTGTACATACTTGTCGTCCTTGTTGGTAGCAGCAATGCCCTCTCCTTGGTAAGTCAGTATTTCCATTCCAGCTTTCACAGCTTCTTCGTAGAGCAATGGGACGAGCTGTTCATCCAGTTTCTGTTCAAAAATAACCTTGTTGTTAGCGCAGTCGATTATCTTTCCTCCGTTGAAGGCGAGGATGAAACCTCCGTTTTCTTTTAGTTCCAATTCTTTTGCTAAAGGGATAATTCCATAAGTAGGACGCCCAGACGCCAGTACGACATGCACTCCAGCTGCCTGTGCCTGCATAAGAGCTTGTTTTGTGCGAGGGGTGATAACCTTCTTGTTATTTGTCAGAGTGCCGTCCAAATCCAGCACAATCATCTTGTACTTCATGTTGTTTTCTGTTCTTTTTCCTTATTGTAATCTCAGCTTTTGGTACAGTTTCTTTTTGCTGAGTACTGATTGTTTTCTGCAAAGGTAGTGTTTTTTGCTGATTAAGGGTCTGTTTGTCAGATATAAAACGATTATTTCAAAAAGTATCGGACTGGTATAATAAATCGTTAACGCTTGCGTTCTTATGAAGAATTAACCCGTTTAAAGGCATTTGATTAAATGTAGAATAAAATTAACTTAATTGTAGAGAGTTATGAAGAAGTATTTAGCCGAAATGATCGGCACAATGATATTAGTCCTTATGGGCTGTGGTGCAGCGGTATCTTTGGGTTGCGACCCGGTTAATAATCAGGCTGCAGTAGTTGGTACAGCAATGGCATTTGGTCTTTCTGTAGTAGCAATGGCATACGCTATTGGTGGTATATCCGGCTGCCATATCAACCCTGCCATTAGCTTAGGCGTGTTCCTTAGCGGTCGTATGAGTGCAAAGGATTGCCTTATGTATGTTGTGTTTCAGTTCCTCGGCGGCTTGATCGGTGCAGCGTTATTGTTCCTCCTTGTTCCCAGTTCTGACAGCAGCTTTGCCACAGCCGGTGCCGGTCTGGGTGCCAATGGTTTGCAGGATGGCATCAGTGTAGCAGGTGGTCTGCTGGCTGAGATTATTTTTACTTGTGTGTTTGTACTCGTTGTGTTGGGTGCAACCTCAAAGACTAACGGTGCAACAAACAATTTTGCAGGTCTGGCAATCGGCTTGTCACTTATCCTTGTACACCTTGCTTGCATCCGTTACACAGGTACATCCGTTAATCCAGCACGTTCTTTCGGTCCTGCTGTCTTCGCACAGTTTGCCGGCGGTCCTGTTGCGGCATTGAGTAATCTGTGGATCTTCATCGTAGGTCCATTGGTGGGTGGTGCACTTGCTGCTGTCCTTTGGCGTGTTGTCGAGCCTGCTGAAAAGTAATTGGATGAGAGTGTTGGGCTGATTAATCCAATAAGGCTTATTTGCTTTGTTAGGCTTGTAGGGCTTATTTGGCTAATTAGCCTAATAAGCTCACTTAGTCCTATCGGCTCAATTCCTCCAAGGATTACATTCCTGTTTCTTGAATGCTATTGCTGGTTATTACGGATTTTAACACTTTGTGGTCATTAAATGTGTATCATGTTTTGGCTATCAGAAAATAAAACCGTACATTTGCAGATGTAAATAGGTATTGATTTATTAATTTTAAAACATAATAGAAATTATGGCAGTAGATTACAAGAAATTAGGTCTCGTGAACACACGCGATATGTTCAAGAGAGCAATTGACGGCGGTTACGCTATCCCAGCATTCAACTTCAATAACCTCGAGCAGCTTCAGGCTATCATCAAGGCTTCTTCTGATTTGAAGTCACCTGTTATCCTTCAGGTATCTAAGGGTGCACGCAAGTATGCTAACCAGACTCTTCTCCGTTACCTCGCAGAGGGTGCAGTAGAGTATGCAAAGGAGTTGGGTTGCAACCATCCTGAGATTGCACTTCACCTTGACCACGGTGACAGCTTCGAGACTTGCAAGAGCTGTGTAGACTTCGGTTTCTCTTCTGTAATGATTGACGGTTCTGCTCTTCCTTACGAGGAGAATATCGCACTCACAAAGAAGGTTGTTGAGTATGCTCATCAGTTCGACGTAACTGTTGAGGCTGAGCTTGGTGTACTTGCTGGTGTTGAGGATGACGTTGTAGCTGAGGTTTCTCACTATACAAAGCCAGAGGAGGTTGTTGATTTCGCTACTCGTACAGGTTGCGACTCATTGGCTATCTCTATCGGTACTTCTCACGGTGCTTACAAGTTCACTCCAGAGCAGTGTACACGTGACCCAAAGACTGGTCGTCTTGTTCCTCCTCCATTGGCATTCGATGTTCTTGCAGCTATCGAGAAGCAGCTCCCAGGCTTCCCAATCGTTCTCCACGGTTCTTCTTCAGTTCCTCAGGAGTATGTTGACATCATCAACGAGCATGGTGGTAAGATGCCAAACGCTGTTGGTATCCCAGAGGAGCAGCTTCGTAAGGCAGCTAAGAGTGCTGTTTGTAAAATTAACATCGACTCTGACTCTCGTCTTGCATTCACCGCAGGTGTTCGCCAGACATTCGATGAGCACCCAGAGTACTTCGATCCACGTCAGTACTGTGGTAAGGCTCGTGAGTACATGGAGGATCTTTACAAGCACAAGATCACAGACGTTCTTGGTTCTGAGAACAAGCTTGCTAACCTCGACTAATCATTTGTTGAGGTCGGCTTGACCAGATAAAACGTCAGCGGCAGCTTTCCTTTGGAGAGCTGCCGCTTCATTTATATATAGATTGAAAGATATTGGCTTATTCAGAAAAACTAAGAAGTTCTATTTGAATATCCAGAACATTTGCCGTTGTTAAAGGGTTTTCAGAGTGTTTCATTTGTTCTAAATGGACATTTATGATATGTTTATATCATATCATGAAATGATACTTTGTTAAAAATAAGCATCAGAAGGATAGTAATAGTGTTGTATGGGGTATAGTTTCTCCCCTTTTTTTATATACCATACAGTTAGCATGCTGTCAGCTGATATCTTCCAAGTGTATTCCCAGACTTTATGTTTTCTCTTCTTACGCTCCTCTTTTGAAAATAGTTTTGCAACGGGCTCCGTAAATTCATTATGTTGCTCTGTGATGATAAATTGGCTTTTATCATAAAAACTATACATGGAATCAAGTTCTGAAGGTAGATAGCTTTTGGGAACTTTTTTTTGTTCTTTATTTTGATTAGAGCAGCCCATAAGGCATAATACTATAAGAAGAGAATAAAGTTTTTTCATATGTTTATTTTAGTAAAGTGCTGATATAAAATTCTGTACCAAGTAGTAGAGTGTTTAATTCTTGGAGGATATAATCCATATGGCGTTCTCGTAGCTCATTGCCTATATTCATAATGCTTCGTCTGTCATTTATAAATGGAAGACGGAACTTATTTTCTTTTGACGAATTTGTTTTATATTCATCAGCATGCAGAGTTTCCCATGGATAATTGGGATTAAAAGAAAGAAGAGGACGACTGAATTTGACAAGCCCTATTGTATGACCAAACTCATGAGCAACTGGATATTGTAAGATGTTTCCATCGCTGCCAGTTTTTTCTTGTAAGTCTATGTCAAATAAGTCAAAATGTATTTCTCTTGCATACCATCTGACATAGCTACGTGTATCTTTTCTGTGAATATAAACTTTCCAATTTGAGTTGGGGGATGTACTCCAAATAATTTTAAACTGTAGTTCGAATCTTGTATTCTTATGTTTGTTTGCAAATTTTGAATTACCCCTAACTTTAAAATAACATTTATTATTTCAAATACTATAAATGATATTTGTTACAGACTTTTGATACTTCCTCAATTCGTGGAAATATAATTCATTATATACTATTTTCCATGTTTGTGTTACCAATATGAGGCTATAGCCTATTTCTTCTATGACCTCTATTGTCATTTGAGGGGTTTCTTTACGTATTTGAGGAACATGGAGTTATATTAATTTTGATGTTACTACTCTCTAAAAAGAACCGTTTGTGTCCGTTTTAGTCGTCCAGAAGCATGAAGGCTTTAGGGAGATAGTTGATGATGTCTCCTGCAACAAGGCTTTCCTTGCCAAGGTCTTTTGCTGCTAAATCGCCTGCAAGACCGTGGAGATACATGCCTGCCATACATGCGTTCTGCTGGTGGTAGCCGCGTGCAAGCAATGCTGTGATGATACCTGTGAGTACATCGCCACTACCAGCTGTCGCCATACCGCTGTTGCCTGTAGAGTTGAAGATAACATTTCCGTTTGGCAGACAGAGTGCGCTGTTATGCCCCTTTAGGATGATATAAGCCTGCAATGACCTTGCCAGTTCCCTTGTTCGGTGCAGACGTTCGAAGTCGGCATTGGCAGGTGAACCTGTAAGGCGGTCGAGCTCCTTAGCGTGAGGTGTCATTATGATGCCCTTTGGCAGTTGCTGCATCCACGCACGATGGCTTGCAAGAATGTTCAAGGCATCAGCATCGGCAATGATAGGGCATTGTGCACGTCTTATCTGGGCAATCATTGCAATCGCTGTTGGCTCTTGTCTGCCCAGTCCCGGACCTATAGCCAGTGCATCGAAGTCGTCAGTATCAACTGCTTCAGTGAAAGCAGTCTCCTCATGGTCCATCTGTAGGATAGCTTCTGGTACGGAAACCTGCATGATGTCATAGTTCTTCTTCGGTGTATGCACTGTTACCTTACCCACACCGCTGCGCAAACAGGCACGTGTTGTAAGGATAGCAGCTCCCGACATGCCGTAACTGCCGGCAATGACAAGGGCATTTCCCATGTCTCCTTTGTGTGCGAAGTCGTCCCGATGAAGCAGACGTGAGCGGATGTCACTCTCTTCCAATACGTAATATTGTGCCTCGGTTTTCTGAATATACTCCTGACTCAGGCGAATATCCAGCACCTTAACTCTACCTATGAACTGCTGTGCATCGCTGAAGAGGAAAGAGAGCTTTTTCTCGTGGAGTGTCAGTGTGAGCGTTGCATGGATAATATTAGCACGTACGTTATACGTGTTATCCTCAGCCATCAGACCAGATGGGACATCAATACTCACAACCTTTGCCGGACTTTGATTGATATACTTCACTAATGAAGCAAAGCCGCCGGCCAATGGCTTGTTGAGTCCAGAGCCAAAAAGCCCGTCAATGACCAGTGTGTCAGCAGTCAGTTCGGGTGGGTCAAACTTAGCAGTAATCTCCGTGAAGTCCTTTGCGTGCTTTCCTTCAAGCAGTCGCTGACGGTTCGTCACGCAGTCATCAGAGAGATGATTGGTGATGTTGAAGAGGAAGGTACTTACCTTATAGCCTTCGTTTATCAGCAGACGTGCCACGGCAAGGGCGTCACCGCCATTGTTGCCGGGTCCGGCAAAGACAACAACTGGCGTATGCGTGGTCCACTCCTCGGTGATAGCACGGGTAATGGCTTTTGCTGCACGTTCCATCAGGTCAACCGACTTGATGGGTTCGTGTTCTATAGTGTATCTGTCCAGTTCGTGAATCTGGGCACTTGTAAATATCTTCATATCGATGGCAAATTTACAAAATAAATGCTAATCGTATGGGATAGTTTGGTATTATTTTCGTAATTTTGCGCTAAATTATAAATAAAGAAGCATGAGTCGAGTAACAATTAAGGACAAAACGTTTGATATTTCTATTCCTGAAGCCAAGATTCTGGAGAGAGTGAAGCTGGTCGCAGACCGCATAAACAAGGATTTCGAAGGAAAGACTCCGCTCTTTCTTGCGGTGCTGAATGGCTCGTTCATGTATGCCTCGGACTTGATGAAGAATATCAACATACCGTGTGAGATTTCCTTTGTGAAGTTAGCTTCTTATCAGGGTACTACTTCAACAGGAACCATTAAGGAGATTATCGGGCTGAATGAGGATATCCGTGGAAGAGAGGTTATCATTGTTGAAGACATTGTTGATACGGGTGCAACCATGATGCGTATGCTCGAGTCGCTCGGAACACGTGAGCCTGCTGGCCTGCATATCACAACCTTGCTGTTGAAGCCGGGCAAACTCACCGTGCCTTTGAACATAGAATATGCTGCAATTGAGATACCGAATGATTTTATCGTGGGCTATGGACTCGACTATGATCAGGAAGGTCGCAACTTGAGAGATATTTATACTTTAGTACAAGAATAATGAAGAATATTGTAATTTTCGGTGCGCCAGGTGCTGGCAAAGGTACTCAGAGCGACAAGATGATTGAGAAGTATGACTTCGGTCATATCTCTACAGGGGACGTACTTCGTAATGAAATCAAGAATGGTACGGAACTTGGAAAGACTGCAAAAGGATACATTGACAATGGGCAGCTCATTCCTGATGAGTTGATGATTGATATTCTTGCAAGCGTGTACGACGGCTTTGGCAAGGAACACAAGGGTGTTATCTTCGATGGTTTCCCACGTACTATCCCACAAGCTGAGGCATTGAAGAAGATGTTGGCTGAGCGAGGTCACAGCATAGCAGCTATGATTGAGCTTTTCGTACCAGAGGATGAATTGATGAAGCGTCTGCTTCTCCGTGGTCAGCAGAGCGGTCGTTCTGATGATAACGAGGAGACTATCAAGAAGCGTCTCAATGTTTACAACAACCAGACTTCTCCATTGATTGACTGGTATGAGAGTGAGAAGATTCACCACCACGTGGAAGGTCTCGGTACAGTAGAAGAAATCTTTGCACGTATTGAGTCTGTCATTGACGCTATTTAATATATCTGGCTGATAGGTGTTGGGTGTTTAGGGATACATGATGTGTCTTTTTCTTCCCAGAACCTATCAGCTTTTTGTTATTTAGACCTTGAAGAAAGATAGGTCTTTTATGTTGATATAAACTATTATTCACCCCATCCCCTAACACCCATTATTTGCTATGGCTGATTCGAATTTTGTTGATTATGTAAAGATATACTGCCGCTCCGGTAAGGGTGGTAGAGGTTCCATGCACCTTCGTCATGTGAAATATAACCCCAATGGCGGACCTGATGGCGGCGATGGTGGTAAGGGTGGAAGTGTTTATCTGCGTGGTAACCATAATTACTGGACGCTATTGCACCTGAAGTTCCAGCGTCACATCTATGCGGAACACGGAGGTAATGGCGGGCGTGACAAGTGTCATGGCACGGACGGTAAGGATGTTTATATCGACGTACCTTGTGGTACGGTGGTCTACGATGCCGAGACTGGTAAGTATGTCTGTGATGTTATGCACGACGGACAGACGGTGATGTTGCTGAAAGGTGGACGTGGTGGATTGGGCAACTTCCAGTTCCGTACATCAACCAATCAGGCTCCACGCTATGCACAGCCTGGTGAGCCGATGCAGGAGATGACCGTTATCCTTGAATTGAAGCTGCTGGCCGATGTCGGCCTGGTGGGCTTCCCGAATGTGGGTAAGTCTACTTTGCTGTCTTCTCTTTCAAGTGCGAAACCAAAGATTGCCAACTATCCTTTTACGACGATGGAACCATCGCTGGGCATTGTCAGCTATCGTGACAACCAGAGTTTCGTTATGGCTGATATTCCTGGTATTATCGAGGGGGCCAGCGAAGGTAAGGGACTCGGCCTGCGTTTCCTCCGTCATATCGAGCGTAACTCCCTTCTGCTCTTTATGGTACCGGGTGATACAGACGATATCAAGCGTGAGTATGAGATATTGCTGAATGAGTTGCAGCAGTTTAATCCGGAAATGCTCGACAAGCATCGTGTCTTAGCGGTCACAAAATGCGACCTGCTGGACGAGGAACTCATTGAGATGCTGCGTGAGACGTTGCCAACCGACCTTCCTGTTGTCTTCATTTCAGCTGTCACAGGACAGGGGATTGACGAACTGAAGGATGTTCTTTGGAAGGAACTGAACGCTGAAAGCAACAAGTTACAGGATATAATAGCTGAAGATACCCTTGTTCATCGTGATAAGGACATGACACGTTTTGCTGCTGAATTAGCAGCTGAAGATGCTGATATTGACGATGTTGAAGAGGTGGGTATTGACGAGTTGGATGAGGTGGATGACCTCGAGGATTTTGAATATACGGATGATTAAGCCAGTTCTGCATTACTTTAATCTTGCCGACGAGGTGGTCAGTTTTAGCACTACCCGTCATGGCGGTGTCAGCAAGGGGCAGCTTGCTACGCTGAATATCAACCCTCATCGGGGTGATGAACCTTCTGCTGTGGCAGAGAATTTACAGGCTGTAGCCGCTGAGATTGGTGTTGAGGCTGATAAGATTATCCGTCTGCATCAGATACATGAAACGCATTGTCTGACCGTGACGGATGATTTTCTCCAACTATCGGCTGCAGAGCAGTACGAGATGGAAGAAGGAAAGGATGCTGTCGTTACCGATTGTCGTAACGTCTGCATCGGTGTTCATACGGCTGATTGTGTTCCCGTTCTTTTTTATGACCCTGTTCATCGTGCCATTGGTGCAGCCCATGCCGGTTGGCGTGGTACGGTGAAGCGTATCGTTCAGCATATGCTTCGCAAGATGACAAAACTGTATGGCACCGACCCAAAGGAACTCAAGGCGGTTGTAGGTCCTTGTATTTCCCAAAAGAATTTTGAGGTAGGGCAGGAAGTCTATGATGCTTTTGCTGCTGCAGGTTTCCCAATGGAGCGTATCGCACGTATGTATGAAAAGTGGCATATTGACCTTCCACTTTGCAATCAACTTCAATTAGAAGAACTCGGTGTGCCGTCTGCTAATATCCTTCAGTCCGCTATCTGTACCTATGACAATGCTTCCGACTTCTTCTCTGCACGTATTCTAAAGGAAGGATTCGGCACTATCTACACAGGTATTGCCCTGAAATAAATACCTATTTTATAGTCATTACGGAATTATTTTCACGTAAATAAATATTTTTTGTCGTGAAAATAAATATTTACTTTCATGAAGAAAAATATTTTTTTTCATGAAAATAATTTGAAAGGGATACCCTTTTCAGTGATTTAATGCGTCCTGATTGAAGTGTATTAAAGTGAAGAAAAGGGCTTGAAAGACACGTTTTTGATAATTGTTTTACTACCTTTGCAGTCTTAGGTAGAGGTTATGATGTTCTAAAGTATTAGTTGTCAGTATGAAGAGAATCCTATTTTTCCTTTTAATGTGTATGTTGCTGGTTGCTTGTGCAGATAAGCGTCAGGGGCAGATAGAGAAAGTTCTTTTTATGTTGAATAGAAGTGGAACATACTATGAAATGACAACTTCTAAAGGCAGGCGGTATTATCTGAACGTTGATAGTCTGTTGGACCATATTGATACGGCTTATATCAAAACATGCAAAGCTGCGATAGCACTTCCTGTTGTTCAGCCTCTTCTGGATTCATTGTGCAGTGACAAAGAGCTTTATGAGTTCACAGGCAGACGATATTCTCCTGTTGTTCGTCTCACTGCCACAGACGCCTTAATAAGGAGAAAGTATGCACATTTAGAACAGATATTGTTGTCAAACTATGCAGATACGACAATGATTAATGTCAGTGCAGACGATGTCGGGTGGGAAGAGCATACGGGTAGTGTGTTTTTACGTAATATTCAGTCGTGCAAAGGTAAGGTCGTCACCAACAGGGAGGATTCTTTGCGTAATGACTCTTTGGCACTCTTTACAGCGGGATTATCCAAGTATCAATATACAAAGAAACTATTGTTGAGACTGCCTCCAAAGGAAAGTTATTATGCAAGAATAAAGGAGATAGCTCTTAAAGAACGAACCTATCAGGCACTTAAGGCTTTGGCAGCCTTTCGCAGAGAAGGAGATAAAGCAATCTTATTGAATGCTTTGTCGCATTATGATAACGGGAATGAATCTTTTTATGGGGAAGATAATGAAGTAAACAATGCTTTGTTGGCAGTTGCTGTTTGGCCTTGTGAGGATTTCATCCCTTTGCTGAAACGTATCCGTGACTATGAGATTTACAAGAGTGAATGTAGTATGCCGCCACGTAACAAATATCTATTTGAGGCAGTAATGGCTTATGACAATCGGTGGGCATATAACTTTATTGACGAAACTCTTGACTTGTCCTTAAAGAAATTAAAGCAGGGACACAGTTCTGATAGTACGATGGCAACAGGCTTCCGGTCAGCAATGTTGTCTCATTATAACCCTCGCTTTGCAAGTCTATTAAAGAAATATCCTGGTGATGACTTCGAAGATGGCTACGAATAAATAGTTATAAACTCAACAACAAACGCCCTCGTTTCTCCGATTCCCTTGATAGGGACGGACAAACGAGGACGTTCGTTGTTTTGTTTACTTGTGTCGGTTGGCACGTTGCTGGCGGTACTTAGCCTTTTGCTTTGCACTGCCAGAGCCATGTGCACCAGTAATATACTTCTTTTTCTTGGCTTTGGTTTTCACCTTGCCGTCATCGGTTTTGGGCTTCGAAGAACCTCGGAAAACCATTCCGCTTTCGATAATATCATCTATTTCACTCATATACAATCTTTTTAATGATGGAATAAGCGAACGCCTGTAAATGCCATTGCGATGTTGTATTTGTCGCAAGTGTCAATAACATGGTCGTCACGAATACTTCCACCAGCCTGTGCAATATATTCTACGCCGCTCTTGTGCGCACGCTCAATGTTGTCGCCAAATGGGAAGAATGCGTCAGAACCGAGTGCAACACCCGTATTCTTGGCTATCCATTCCTTGCGTTCCTCACGTGTCAAAGGCTCTGGGCACTCTGTGAAGAACTGCTGCCATACACCATCCTGCAATACATCTTCGTATTCATCGGAGATGTATATGTTGATAGTGTTGTCTCTGTCAGCACGGCGGATATCCTTTTTAAATGGGAGGTTCATCACCTTTGGGCACTGGCGCAGCCACCATTCGTCAGCCTTGCTACCAGCCAAGCGAGTACAATGGATGCGGCTCTGCTGTCCTGCTCCAATACCAATCGCCTGTCCGTCCTTTACATAGCAGACAGAATTACTCTGTGTGTACTTCAAAGTAATCAATGAAATGATGAGGTCACGCTTAGCCTCCTCGGTGAATGTCTTGTTCTTTGTAGGCATATTCTCGAAGAGTGCCGGGTCGTCCAGCTTCACCTCATTGCGGCCCTGTTCAAATGTAATGCCAAAAACCTGCTTCTTCTCAATAGGTGCAGGAACATAGTTAGGGTCAACCTTGATAACATTGTATGCGCCCTTTCGCTTATCCTTCAGAATCTCCAAAGCCTCAGGGGTATAGTCAGGTGCAATCACACCGTCGCTGACCTCACGTTTGATGAGCAACGCAGTCTCCTTGTCGCAGATGTCGCTAAGAGCACAGAAGTCGCCATAAGAACACATACGGTCGGCTCCACGAGCACGTGCGTAGGCACTGGCAAGCGGTGTAAGCTCGAAGTCTACGTCATCGACAAAGTAAATCTTCTTGAGTGTATCACTCAAAGGGAGACCTACTGCAGCACCAGCTGGGCTGACATGCTTGAACGATGCAGCTGCAGGAAGACCCGTAGCGACCTTCAGCTCCTTTACGAGCTGCCAGCTGTTGAGCGCATCAAGAAAGTTAATGTAGCCGGGACGACCACTGAGAACTGTGATTGGGAGTTCGCCTTCCTCCATATAGATACGTGAAGGCTTTTGGTTTGGATTGCATCCGTACTTAAGTGCTAATTCTTTCATATAACTTATGTGGTATATGTAAATTGGTGCTGCAAAGATAAGGAAAAATAATGGAATATGCCGATATGCTTGTTGTTTTTAAGTAAATTAGCCGTGCAGGTTTGTTTCTTTTGAAGAAAAGCAGTACTTTTACACTCGAAAAGAAATAAACTGTGGAGTGTATAGGGCGGGTTTGCTGTTGGCTTAACTCCCCGTGAACTCCTCTAACTCCTTTAAATTCTTAAAGATATGCAAGCATTACACACAGACAAGGCACCTGCTGCCGTAGGTCCTTACAGTCAGGCTATCGAAGCCAATGGTTTCATCTTTGCATCTGGTTCGCTTCCTATTGACCCTGCTACCAATGCTTTTGTTGAAGGTGGTGTGAAAGAACAGACCCGCCAGTCACTTACCAATGCACGCAACGTGTTGGCTTCTGCAGGTGTAGACCTGTCTCAAGTGGTTAAGACGACGGTGTTCCTTTCAGATATGGAGAACTTCGCTGCGATGAATGAAGTTTATGCTGAGTTCTTCAAAGAGCCTTATCCTGCTCGTTCAGCTTTCGCTGTCAAGGCATTGCCAAAGGGTGCACTTGTTGAGATTGAGTGCATAGCTGTGAAGTAAACATAGGTGATAAGCCAGGCGGTCGGTTTTGTGTAGGCAGTCTTTCTGGCTGATAGAGCTAAACAGAAGAATCCCTTTATAATGGTAAGCGTGGTGCTTATGCCATTATAAAGGGATTCTTGTTTTATTGTGTTAATGTGGTGTGATGTTCGGATTCTATATTCGAAAACGCCTTTCACATTGTTTGTTTGCTTTGTTCTGCTGGTTACTTGTTGTTCAGCAACACCTTCTTGCCATTGATGATATACAACCCCTTGCGTGGATCCTGCACACGACGGCCGTGAAGGTCATAGACAATATCCTTGTTGTTTTTTGTTGCTACAGAACGAATACCTGCTGCAACGTCATTCTTGCCTTTATAGGCATTCTTGGTCTTGCTTTCTGGTTTATTATAAATTTCAAAAGTGAATTCTATCGTTCCATTGTCATAGATATAGTTGTTGCTACCAATTAGTGAGCCATGGAGTTGTATACTGTATGCTGTCCCTTTAGCATTGACGTAATCACCAGAAAGAGGATTGAAAGTGAATTTCCATCGTTTGTTCTCTGGTTGGTAGGTTACTGTAAGATTGTCAAATACAATATCCTCGAAAGTATATGTACCTAATTTGTAATCTTTCAGTATAAGTTTTGTATCATTAGCTGTTTTTTCAATCACTACATCAAATTTCTTCTGACTTTTAAATGCTGCTCCTCCGCCTGTAGCTACAGTTTCTGTTACGGCAGAACCTTTATAAGTGCCGTAAAGTTTATTGAAACTACTCTGTGCTTTTGCCGTAAATACTTGGAAAAGCAATGCTATTAAAAAGAGGACGGATTTGTTGTTTACAATGTTCATGTTTGCAGTTTTGTTGTAAAATTAATAATACTAATTATCTCTCTAATAAATATGTTGTACTCTGTTATCCTTAAAGTCTAATCATAAATTGAAGGCAGTTGCCATACACTCGGCAATCTCTTGAATATCAACCTGACTACAAAGATAATCATTTTAGTGTTATATATTATTTCTTTTAAACGACTTTCAACGCTATTTTTGATTATTTATGATTTTGCGGATAGCGTTCTCTATGTGTGTACTATCCTTATCGCATAAGTAGGGGGTGCTTGTGTGTTTCTGTCCGACACTTCGTGTGTGAAATGTTAATTAACAGTCGGGGCATTAAGAAAAGCCATTGGATATTACTTAATTATCTAATCTTTTATTACTTTTGCATCACGTTAGTATATGTTGAAAAATGAGGTATGAAAAAGAAGTTTAGGACCATTATTGAGGAGCTTGGGCAGAAGACGCATGTACGCAAAGAACTGGCTTCTGATTTGGAGAGATTGTCTGGTAGGTTAGCACTTCACCATATTCATTTGGAGTCAGCATCATTAAAGAAGTTGATTGGCTATTTCACGGGAAAGGAGAAACCGTCTAAGAAGACATTAGACAGGTTGGCTCTCTTTGCCGGCTTCCAGAACTGGAAGGATTTAAATGCTGCTTTGCATGGTGAGAGCGATGCAAAGCTGAATTATGAAGATTGAAAATCTGTAGATGTGAGGAGTGAGGAAAGCTGGTAAACAGTACATACGACTGCTCATTGAAGGCAGTGGGGGATGATTGTGGCGTTCCTTCTTCCAGACCCCATGCGAACGGTATCGGCTTTGTTTCTTATGTTTTAGCTGTGATTTTTCTTTACATAAATTATTGTATGGCATGGCTTGAAATATAAGAAACCGTGCTTGAAAACCGCATCTGCAACTATCAGCGCATCAGTGTGTTGTGAGATGGGGTAAGAAAAGGTGCTTGATTGTACTTCAATTAAGCCTTAGTAAGACTTCAATTAAGCATCTTTTAGACGCCAATCAAGGCTTAGTTGGGGTGCAATTAAGCGTCAGTAGCTTTTGTGTGTAATGAATTTTTATTACATTCTTTAAGAAAGTCCCACTTATGTTTTCGTGCTATTCTGTGAAACTGAATTGCGTTTGACAATCGTGGGCGTCATCAATATCTGTGAGGAGGGTTTCCTGCCACTGCAGATGCAGTCATAGAGTATCTTCATTGCTGTCTGCCCAATGCGGGTGATGGGCTGGCTGACACGGGTGATGGGTGGATTGAGAAAATCCATGTATTGATTGTTGTCAAAACTCACTAATGACATTTCTTCTGGGACACGGACATGCTGTTCTGTCAATGCCTGTACGGCACCAAGAAGAATGGTGGAACTCATGGCAAAGACGGCCGTGGGACGAGGCTGGTAGGTTATGCCAATGCGAGTCCCCACATATCCGTTCTCAACGGAGTAGGCATTACCCTTAACGTGGAGGTTACATTTTGCTCCGAAGTCCTTCACAGCCTGCTGGCATCCTCTGATACGTTCCTTTGAGGTAACGGATGCTGTTGAGCCTTGGATGCAAAGCACATCACGATGCCCCTGTTCCAGCAGATGCTTCATCATCTGGTAAGCACCATCATAATTATTGGTTGAGATATAGGAGATGGAGGAAGACGGGAAGTAACGGTCTGCCAGAATGAGTGGAATCTGTCGTGCCATATCTTCCAGATAGCCCGGATCATTTCCGCAAGGAACGAGGATTATACCGTCTACACCGCGTTTGATGGCATTCCGTACCTCACGTTCTTCCAGGTCGACATTCTCCTGCGTGTCCAGAATCATGACAGAGTAGTCATACTTCTGTGCCTCGGCAAGGGTGGCACTGGCAAGCTCTGCAAAGAAGGGATTACTTATCTGTGGAACAACAAGAGCGATACTACAGCTTAATTTGTTGCGCAAAGATTGCGCAACGGTTTTTGGCTTGAAGTTTTCCTGCTCGGCAACTGACATAATCAGTTTCTGTGCATCCATTGAAATCCTGTATTTATCGCCCTTTCCGCTCAATACACGTGATACGGTCGTCTTGGAATAGCCAACAATTTTTGCTAAATAAGCCAACGTAATTTTTCTCATTGTTCAACAGATTTTATGCTGCTAATTTACGATATTTTTTTGAAGAGTCAAAAAAGAAAGGCGAATCTTTGAAAAGAATAAAGGAAATATCTATTTTTGCAAAACCAACAGCATAACTAACCAAAAACAAGAATATGAATAATAAGAAGAAAATTGTCATTGTAGGCAGTGCCAATACCGATATGGTAATCAGTGCTGACCACTTCCCACTTCCAGGGGAAACGCTCATGGGAACAAACTTCATGACCAACTTTGGCGGTAAAGGAGCCAATCAGGCTGTTGCCGCAGCACGAATGGGAGGACAGACCATCTTTATAGGTAAGGTGGGAAATGACAACTTCGGAACTTCCATCATTTCCAATCTGGAATCGGAAGGTATTAATGTCAGCCACCTCTATACGACTCAAAAGACATCAACTGGTGTGGCGCTTATTACGACCATACCAAGCGGAGAGAACAGTATTATTGTAAATGCCGGGGCTAACGGACAACTGACAGCTGACGATGTGAGGGATTCCGAGGAGGTCATTGCCGAAGCCGGAACGGTACTCATGCAGCTGGAAACACCTGTTGCTGCCCTTACTGAGGCTGCAAAGCTGGGAAAGAAGCACGGAGCGTTTACGGTTCTCAACCCAGCCCCAGCATCTCCTCTGCCACATGAATTGCTGGAGAATATTGACCTGCTTATTCCCAATGAAACTGAAGCCAGCAGTATCTCGGGTGTCGAGATAAAGGATGAAAGTACAGCGATGGAAGCTATCAGTGTAATACAGGGAATGGGTGTAAAGAACGTCATCATTACCGTTGGGTCAAAAGGTGCTATTGCCAAAGTAGATGGCAAAATGATTATGGTTCCAGCCTTCAAGGTGAAAGCTATAGACACAACAGCAGCCGGTGATACCTTCTGTGGTGCGCTCTGTGTAGCCCTGTCAGAGGGGAAAGACATTGAAGCTGCTATCCGATTTGGCAACAAAGCCTCGTCTGTTTCGGTCACACGCAAAGGCGCACAGCTCTCTATTCCACAACGAAAGGAACTGGAAATGTAAGAAGAATAAAGGTAACTGTCAGGAAAGAAATATAAGATAAATAAGATAACTATCTGAAAATAAAACCTATTCATTATGTTTATTGTAAACAGCTATTCGTTAGCCATCATACTCTGCATCGTGACTATGTTCTGTTGGGGTTCATGGGGTAACACCCTGAAACTTGCAGGAAAGTCATGGCGTTATGAGCTTTACTACTGGGATTATGTCATCGGTATCTTCCTGTTTTCCATTATTATGGGACTTACCTTAGGCAGTTTTGGACAGCATGGACGTCCTTTCCTTGCTGATTTAGGACAGGTTTCAACAGCCGTTGTTGTATCAGCTGTCATTGGTGGTATAATCTTCAATGGTTCAAATATCCTCCTGTCTGCTTCCACAAGTATTGCAGGTATGTCCGTAGCCTTCCCCCTTGGTGTGGGTCTGGCATTGGTCTTGGGTGTATTCATCAACTACTTTGGTGCGCCAAAAGGTGACCCCACGCTTATCTTCTGTGGCGTCGGACTTATCATCATCGCACTTATACTCAATGGTCTGGCATCTGCCGGGAAAGGAAACAAGTCGACTGTTGACAAGCGGCGCAGCCGTAAAGGAATCCTCCTTGCCATGTTTTCAGGCGTTCTGATGTCCTTCTTCTATCGTTTCGTTGCTGCAGCGATGGACCTTGACAACTTCGTTTCACCAGAGCCGGGCAAAGCAACGCCTTATACAGCATTCTTCCTCTTCTCGCTCGGTATAGTGATAAGCAACCTCCTCTTCAATACCATTGCTATGCGTCGTCCAGTAGAAGGTGCGCCTGTAAGCTACAAGGAATACTTCAAAGGCTCAGTTTCTACACACAGTGTGGGCATCTTTGGTGGTGTTGTATGGGGCTTGGGAACGCTTCTCAGTTACATTGCGGCAGGCAAGGCGGGTGCAGCTATCTCCTACGCCTTGGGTCAGGGAGCTCCTATGATCGCAGCCCTGTGGGGCGTATTGATATGGCGGGAGTTCAAAGGTTGCGGCAAGTCTGTTACCCGACTGCTGGCTTTAATGTTCATCTTCTTCCTCACAGGATTAGCTTTTATCGTTGCAGCTGGAGGAAACTAAACAAGGAATATAACTTCATTTAAAATAACTTATCAAATTATTTAAAACATTACTATTATGAAGAAAAGTTTATTAATCAATGTCATCATGCTCTTTATCTGCATGACCGTAAATGCTCAGGATTACAAAAATCAGTCATTCATCCCAGAGGCAGACATGCCAGACGCAGGTATCTATCTTCCAGCACCTCCCGACACAGCATCTTTCCACTTTGATTATGACTTCCGTCAGTACTGGTGGGGTCGCAAGATGAGAGAGAATAAGGAACGTGCTGATCAGGCTAAGTTCGATGCATACTTTGATGTTGACTCAGTTCTCGTAGGCTTTGCGCCAGCTTTCGGTATGCTTATCACACCAGAGAAGACACCAGAAACTTACAAACTTATCTGCATGATTGGTATGGATGGTAACCATGCTGTAGACCGTGCAAAGGCAAAGTATATGCGTAAGCGTCCTTTCGCACAGTTCCATGAGCATACTCTCCAGCCACAGTTCGAAGCAGAGTTGATTAACAATGGTTCATACCCTTCTGGCCATACTTGCCGTGGATGGATCTTCGGTCTTACACTGACAGAGCTGAACCCGGCACGTGGCAATGAGATTATGACCCGCGCTTACGAATATGGTCAAAGCCGAGTTATCTGTGGTTATCATTATCAGAGCGATGTTGACGCAGGTCGCCTTTGCGCAAGTGTAGGCTATGCAGCCGTTCACGCATCAGAAGCTTTCCAGAAACAGATGGCAAAAGCCAAGAAGGAGATTGCTAATCTGTTGGGTACAAAGAAGAAATAAAAGCGCAGAATTACTTTGTCGGTTCAGAAAAAAGCAGTAACTTTGCACCGCTTTTCGGCGTAACCGCTGATCGTGGAAGAGTCATGGATTACGTTACGTTGGAACGACAAACAATATTTAATTAACAAAAAATGGATTTAATTAAAGTTGCTGAAGAAGCATTTGCAACCGGCAAACAGTTCCCAGAGTTCAAGGCTGGTGACACTATCACTGTCGCTTACAAAATCGTCGAGGGTAACAAGCATCGTATTCAGCTCTACCGTGGCGTAGTTATCAAGATTTCTGGTCATGGTGAGAAGAAGCGTTTCACTGTTCGTAAGATGTCTGGCACCGTAGGTGTTGAGCGTATCTTCCCATTGGAGTCACCAAACATCGATTCTATCGAGGTGAACAAGCATGGTAAGGTTCGTCGTACGAAACTCTACTACCTGCGCAAACTCACAGGTAAGGCTGCACGCATCAAGGAGAAAAGAACTGTTGCTGCTGCGAAGTAATCCCTTGGAAATCCAAGAAAATAAAAGTCCGGAACTTTTGGTTCCGGGCTTTTTTGTTATCTGTCAGGAAGGAAAGGCTTTCTTTTACGGAACTTGCAGAAGTCATGCTGCTCCCGTTCTCTCTCTCTTTGCAGGGAGGGTAAGGCTGAACTTTCTGTCTGCCTGGTGGTCGTAAAGCCCATGTTAAGAGCCGTTTTGTATGGAGAATCAGATGCTTTGTTCATATTTCCCCTATACCATCTTTTTCCTTACAGAAATGGACTTCTTCGTTTTTTTTTCTTACTTTTGCAAAACAATAATAATAATATAATATGTATAGGAAAACGATTTATCTATTTGGATTGTCCGTACTGCTCATGGCGACTGGATGTGCTTCGCATTATGAGTTATCGGGCATTCAGCGCACACGTGTGTTGGTTGACAGACGGTATGATGCAGCTCCCAGTGCTGAGGCTGCAAAGTTTATGGAACCCTTCAAGCATAAGGTTGACTCGGTGATGGGACCTGTTGTGGGCGAAGTAGACCACGATATGATGGCATACCGCCCGGAGAGCGACCTGTCAAACCTGCTGGCAGACATCATGGTATGGGCAGCACGTGACTATAATGAGAAAGTTGACTTTGGTGTTTACAATATGGGAGGCATTCGTGCAGCACTCTCAAAGGGTAAGGTTACATTTGGTGACGTGCTTGATATAGCACCTTTTGAGAACAAAATCTGCTTTGTGACGCTTACAGGCGAGAAAGTCCTGGAGCTGTTCTCGCAGATGGCACACACTGGTGGAGAGGCTGTCAGTCATGGCGTAGAGCTTGTGTTCACCCGTAACCATAAGCTGAAGTCAGCCCGTCTGCATGGTAAGGAAATCGACCCGAAGGCAACTTACCGCATCTCTACGCTTGATTATCTGGCGCAGGGCAATGACAAGATGGAGGCTTTCAAGTCAGCTACAGGCGTTGTGTCACCACAGGAGAGTAGCAATAATACACGTTTCATCATCATGAATTATTTTAAGGAACAGACGGCTCAAGGCAAGATAGTCAATGCACATAAAGAGGGACGTATCCGTGTGGAATAAACATTTAACGACTTAGAAAAATGAAAAGAAATATATTATTGATTACTTTCTGTCTCTTGGCAGTAGTCGCTTTCGGACAGAATAAGCAGCTGACAATCCTTCATACCAATGATACGCATAGTCAGATTTATCCGCTCAATCCTAACCTTGCCGATACGATGAAGGCTGGTCGTGGTGGTTTTGTGCGTCGAATTGCCATGCTCAAGGAAGAGCGTGCAAAGCAACCTGACCTGCTGCTCTTTGATAGTGGCGACTTCTCGCAGGGCTCACCTTATTATACAATGTTCAAGGGTGATGTCGAGGTGGGACTGATGAATCAGATGCACTATGATGCTGTTACGATTGGTAATCATGAGTTCGACTTCGGCCTGGACAATATGGTACGCCTTTTCAAGAAGGCTAACTTCCCAATTGTCTGTGCCAATTATGACTTCAAGGGTACAGAATTGGAGAAACTGGTTAAACCCTACATCATCTTGAAACGCAACGGACTGAAAATCGGTGTCTTCGGGCTTGGTCCAAAGTTGGACGGTCTGGTTGTGAAGAAGAACTACGGTCCTATTGTTTATAACGACCCTGTAGCTTGTGCGCAGAAGGTTATCAACGAGCTGAAAGCAAAGAAGTGTGACCTTATAATTTGTATCTCTCACCTTGGATGGAATATAGAAGGGGTCAGCGATGAGGAAGTTATGGCAGGCACGCGTGGTCTTGACCTTATTCTTGGCGGTCATTCACACACCTACTTCAATAAACTTGAGTATGTGAAAAACCTTGACGGCAAGATGATTGGTAATGACCAGAACGGCAAGCATGCCATTTTCGTAGGTAAGTTGGTGCTTGATTTAAAGAAGAAAAAGTAAGTCTTTCGTTCGACAGACCAATATAGAATTAATGTGGGCTGCATCAATAAGGTTGTCAGTGGCAATCTTATTGATGCAGCCCACAGTCTTTTATGTCCTTTGACAGGTTGCTGGGGAATACGAATATACGTATTGTACAGCGTTCTCATACTTGTAATGCAACCTGCTTGAGGATGATAGAAGAGATTGAAAGCAGTTCTTTTCAAATTATTTTCATGAAAATAAATATTTCTTTTCATGAAAATAAATATTTCTTTTCATGAAAATAAATTCTTTTATTCGTGAAAATAATTCGGAACTACAGGCTTTTTGATGTATAAGAAGCAATTCCAATAGTTGTAAAATGTGGTTTTTACAACTACTATTGGATGTCATTAAAGATGGTTGTGATGACCTTTATCTTATGTAAATCTGTCCAGACTTCTTGTTGTCCTTCGCCTTCTTCGTCTCTTCCTGATGTTTTTGAACGATAGGCTTCAAGTACTTCTTTGATTTGGTTGTAATTCTGACGATACCACCGGTACGTGGATAGAACAGCCTTGTGAGGTCACTGTTCTTGATTACATCTACACTGATGATGTCCTTCTGGTCAATATCATTGATACTCTGAACCTCAACACCATCTACAAGATATACAGGAATGTTCAGGCTATCTTGCTTTTCTTCTGTTTGTGCACTCATATTCAAACTTGCTGCCAGTGCGATGATTAGGATGATAGATTTTCTCATGCGTTGTGTAGTTTTTGGTTTTGTAATGCTGCAAAGATACTAATTTTATCTTAAAATCCATGTGAGCTTGGAGTTCAACTTCAAATTCACATGGATTTTAGTTGTTTCTGTAAATACTTTCCTTGGTCTTTCCTTAGTCTGTGGTTGTTGTTTTAAGGGTTATTCAAAGTAGAAAGTGAGGGCAATCATCTTTGCACGTGTTTCGTTGACAGAGTTGGTGTACATAAGCATGTTCTTGTCACGAAGGTTCTTGGCGTGGTTCTTGTCGAGGCTGTTAGTAAGGCTATACATGAACTTCAGCTCTGGACGCAGTTTGAAATAAGGGAGGTAGAAGTCGCATCCGAGTCCCACCTCTAAGAACACATCACTCCGCTTCAGCTTGATGTAATCATTATCCTTGCCCGAAAGGTTGAGCATAGGGTTGATGCCCAGCATCACATAAGGACGATGGTTGTTGAAGCGTGGGGCAGCAGCAATGAGGTCGAAGGCGCAGGAAACGTATGCCGTTTTCAGTTCCTGTACCTGTTCGGTAGGTTCTCCTTGTATTGTGCGGTCAGTCAGATTGTGGAAAGTAAGGTGGCGTGTGCCGAAGTACATGGCTGGAGCCATGCGCAACTGAAAGGTTGAATTGAGGCGCAATTCACCCAATACACCTACAGTAAATCCTGCATCCCAACGGTCTTGGTCGGCAGAAACGACTTTCTGAACCGGTCCGTTACCATCATCAAGGTCGATTATCTGTGGTCCTACGTTGTTGAGTTCCATGTCTTGCAGATGTGTACCGACGAGTACACCGAAATGAAACTCACGCAAATCCGTGTAGGGGCGGTTCTGTACTCTTCGCTCCTGTGCGTGGCATGAAAGTACGGCAGTCAATAGGGTGAGGGAGATTAATATTCTTTTCATATCATTCTTCAAACGTATTTCTCCTGGTTTTATTGTTTATATTATTGAAGTTGTCGTCTATCTTTTTAGGCTTATCATTCTTTTTAGGTAGGCGTTAATTAGAAATTTTTTATTTAAAATAGAGGATAAATAGCTTTCTCTTAGTAAGGGCATTGTTTGTGTAATTGACAAGCTGTCTGTCTTTTATATTGCTTTTTGATTCGTTTTTTTTATTTTTATGCCGTCTAAATATTTGTAATTTTTATTATTAAGTTTAGGTATTCAAGAAATTATTTCTAACTTTGCATCATCAAATTTAGGTATCAAGCCTGTTTGTAGTACAAGAACATTATTAACATTATAAATTATTTATATTATGGCTTACGTAATTAGCAATGACTGTATCGCTTGCGGTACATGTATCGATGAGTGTCCAGTAGAGGCAATCTCTGAGGGCGACATCTATAAGATTGATGCAGATGCATGCACAGAGTGTGGTACTTGTGCATCAGTTTGTCCTAACGAGGCTATCAGCCTCCCATAAGGTTCAAACCTGTTACTGATTAAATTCACGAGGCGAGTCGAGAGACTCGCCTTTTTGTTTGGCTGACAGGTGGCTTTAGTCAGGTCGTATGCTCACGGGGAAGGGGGGTGATAGTGGCAGAGCCACGTGTTGTTTTTGGAAAAAGAAAAAAAGGAGTTGCGGTAAAACCACAACTCCTTTTAATTTAAATGTAGCGGGACGGGGCTACGATCCCCGGACCTCCGGATTATGAATCCGACGCTCTAACCAACTGAGCTATCCCGCCATCCGTCTGACTTTCGTTCTTGAAAGCGGGTGCAAAGGTATGAAGAAAAAGTCATACTCGCAAATATTAAGTCACTTTTTTAACGGATATTCAATAAAAAGTTTTATATTTGCATCCGTTAGAAGGGGGAGAAGAGGCTGTTGTACAAGCTGTAGAACCGCATGGCAGATGGCTTTCTGAGCCTTGGTGGGAACTTCCTGTTTGTGCAAAACAAAACGGTGGAGACAATAAAACGGGGGCTATACCCGTTTTAGATGTATCATCCTGTTTAAGCTAAGCGGAAGAAGGCTGATGCAGAACGCTGCTCCTTTCTGAAACAATTGATGCCTTCTGTCGGTATTATGCAATGGGGAATGGCTACGCTAAACGGGCTTGGCAGAATTGCAACTAACGGCTATTTGTATGGTAGCTTATGCCTGTTTACAATGCAAGATAATTATTAAAATGTATCTAATTGAAAATAAAGAAGTTGCGTTATTTGTGCAACTAAGCTGGTAACGATTTAGAAACGAGCGAGCTACTTGGCTTCGCTGTTTTCTGCCTAACAAAGAACGCTTGTTATTCTGTTTGCAAAGATAATACTTTGTTACCGAATAACAAGCGTTCTTGATGAGATATCCTTCTTTCTGCATTTTTTCTTAGGCGTGAGTTATAATCCTCTTCCACGTTTTTTCTTTCTGTTGGCTTGGTTCCTGAGCTTGCGCTGCCACGCTGTTTCAGCATAGTCATTGCCCTGTGTGGATGGTGTAATCAAATCGCCTAACCCTTCCACAACTTCATCGGCTGCACTAACAATGGTGTCTGCCACTGCACCAATGGAGTTCTGCGCTCGTGGAGTATCATTGTCTCGTAAGACAGTGAAACGGCTTTTGGGTACAAGCTGATAACCTGTATCAGGCTGTTCTTTCTTTTCAGTTGCCTCCTGCATTGCTTGGTGTGGTTTCTTTGGTTCTTTCCTGTTGGTTGGTTCAAAGTTTTTCTGCAGGGAACGGTAGCCGAACTCTCTGCCGATTTCGGAAGCTTTGAATGTCTGGCCACAGTAGGAGAACTTCAAACCATAGACTTTTCCCTGTTTGTTCTTCATGCGCTCTATGATAATGTTGTTCTTGTTCAATTCGTAGAGAAACATGGAGTGCCCTGATATGCCACCGCCTTTATATTTATCCAACAAGGCATAACAGATTTGCTGTACTTCTTTCTTTGTTTGCTCTCTCTTAGGATTGGCTTTTGCTTTCTGATGCTTCCTTTCCGCCCTGACCTCCTTTGCAATGGTCAAGCCTTTCGAGCGACTTATTTCCTCCGCCACTCTTGCTGCCCTGTTGCTTACAAAAGTGGTGTCATAGACCTCCCCATACAGGCTGATGCGGTTGGCAATGATATGGATATGCCTGTTATCGGTGTCCTTGTGCGTTACTGCTACCCATTGGTGGTTGTCAAGTCCCATTTGTTTGGCAAACAGATGGGCTATCCGCATGAGTTCAGATACGGGTAGTTTCTTCTCATCCTGAGGTGCTATACCGATTTCAATGCGGAGGAACTTGTTTCTGCATCGTGTGTTGTAATCGCTGACCACTTTCATTTCCTCGTAGATAGCCTTCGGTTCCCTGCTGCAAAGATTGTGAAAGGCAAGCCGACTACCGAGCTTGCCCTCTCTGAAAATATAGTCTAAAGCCGTGCTTCCGTGCGCTATCGCCTTACACTTTCCTATCATTCTCCATCAAATTTAAGAGTTTAATTGCCCTTTCCTCAATGTGGTATTTGGGATTGAAGAAACGCTTAAATGCCTCCCTTGCCAGATAGGAAAGACTTTGAGTAATCAGTACCCATGCATCATCCTTTACCTTGATAAGATTGGAAATATGTGAGAAGAAGTAGGCCGTTCGTCTGAGTAGTTCGATGGCTTCCCTTTCATTGTCGGTCATCTTAGGGACAGCTCTCACTTCTCCATTAAGAAGTATCTCACGACAGTAGTCTGAGAACTTTCTTCCTGTACTTTCCGCCTTTGACTTGATGCGTTGCTTTTCCTCTAAGGTACACCTTACCTTGATGAACTCAGTCTTTTTCATCAGCTGTTCTTTCTTCTCCTGCTGCTGCCATCGGGCAGTCTTGCTATTGTATCTGTTCATATAAAAGTCCTCTTTTCGTTATTGCTTAATTTCTGATGGCTGACCGATGAGAACGGAGTGATTACGGTCTAATCTCCCCGATAACCGAACGAGGGGAGCAAGCGCAGTTTGTGGGTACAAACTGACGTCTTGCAATGTCAGCTAACGTTCCGTTTACGCATAAAGCGTTTTGCCGTCCAAAAATGAATGCTATGCATTCAGAAGATTAACTGTGTTCGTGGCATTCCCACCGTTCAATGTGTTCAGTAAAAATCTGTTGTTGGTACTACCCTAAAACGGTCGAGGATTTTGAGTGAAAGGGACATCCTTTTACTCGATAGTCCTTGACCGTTTTTCTGTTGTTTACAGCTTCCTCCATTTTTCTATATCCTCACCGTATTCCTCCAAATGGATACGCACAAGGTTTTCGATGAAGCTCGAGACATTGGCTCCTTTATCTCCCAATCTACGGACAATGAAGTCCGCACGTTCCTGTGTTTCCCTGCTCAGATAGACCGCCTTTCTCTCACTTAGCTTTGTTGGAACAAGGAACGCCTGCCTGTATGCGTCAAGTGTCTCTTTTCTCATCTTGGCACTGATGCGTCGTTGAATAGTTGCATGCTCTGTATGCAGTACAGGCTCGGATGGCGTGGCATGCTCTATGGCATGTCCTGTTTCTTGTTGTTTTTGCTCTTGAATATTTTTCATTCCCCTCGCCCGAAATTTAGCGGCGGTTTGTTCGTTTGAACTTTTAGCCGGGCTTACGCCAAAAGTTTCTCCTATGAAACGATCTATTTCTTCCATGTTTCTTCTTTCCTTTTTCATCACTCTATCTTATTTTAAGTTTGACTTGTTTTATTTTGTTGCTTGTATTTTGAGATTTCTCCTGCCCACGGACACGTCTGACGTGAAAATCGTTGAGATCTTTGAAGTCTCCATAATACACAGCCATATCTTCTACCTTAAAACCTGTGTTTACAAATTCCTGCACAGCTTTTCGCCCTGCATCGTCATTGTCAAGAAAAGTACGAACTGAGGTTATATCTCTTTTGTTCAGGTAGTGAATACTTCTTGCTACATTACTTACGGAATTCATCACAAGGCATTGGTTGGTTACTTCCTCTTTCATTGAAAGAAAAGAGAGAAAGTCCATAAATCCCTCGAACAAACAGACAGGCTGTTCCATGTCCTCAAATATCGGAGTGATGTCTTTCGGAGCAATCGTTCCCTTGAACGTATTGTTGTCCCGAAGTTCATAACCACCCGAAGAATTGGCAAAGCCGATGGCTTCATATCTTCTTCCCCTTACCTCGTAACTGATACATTTAAGAAAGGGTGTTGCCTTTTCCAAATCAATGCAGCGTTCCTTTTTGAGATACTCCTGCAAATGCGGTGGCAAGGTGTCTGATAGGCATATCAGTCTCCTTGTTCCGCTTGCCGTTACATCCTCTCTTTGATTTGGACTAATGGATATTTCTCTTTTTGGAGAATTGGAGCTGTACGCTGTATGCTCTAAAGCGTTCTGTCCCAAACGGCAGATGGCTTCCGAGAGCGTGCAGCCTTCCAAGTGCATACAAAGGTCAATAATGCTTCCGCCCCTGCCTTCGGCATAGTCTATCCAAAGGTTCTTTTCCGTGTCCACCTTGAAACTCGGATGAGTTTCCTCCCTGAGTGGTGAGCGATACATGACATAGGTAGATGTTTTACGGACAGGCCTAATGCCTTTCCTTTCAAGATACTCTACGATGGGGTATCGCTTGATTGCCGATAAATCTTCTTCTTTCATTGCTTTGATACTTTAATGGGTTGAATGATAATTATTTATGTTTGTCTGTTTTTATGGTTTTACCTTTTCCAAAGTTTTCCCCCTCCAAACTTTTTCATCTTTCTTCTTACTACATACTATTTTGTGATAAGTGATTGATAATCAGTATTACTTTGTAGTATAAGACAATACTACACATTCTACTACATTTGGCTACTACAAGTTTGAAGGAGCGGGCAGGGCAAGATTTTCCTAATCTTGTAGACATAGATGGGGCTACCACCGTTTCTTCGTTTGCTCACCTTTATGTATCCTGCTTTCTTCAAGGCTTCACCCATACGCTTGGCAACAAGTAGCTGGTGAGTATAAATACCCAAATAAGTGAGTATCTCCGTAGTGGTCATTAACGAATAACTTTCATTCTCCGTTGGCTTTTCAAAACAACGCAACAAAAGCTCCATCTCTGCAGTCTGTACTTGAAAGTCCTCACTCTCTCTGTATAGTTCGGCAATCTCATCATCATCAAACCAATAGCGAAAACCTGACTTTAACAGGGCTTTGGCTTCCGCATAAACATTGTTCATCGAGATCGCTTTTGCTCTCTCAATATCTATGGAAAGCACTTCAAAGGGCAGGAAGCGTCTGCTTCCTGTAGGGTCTGTAAGAAAGTCATTGCCGTTCACTGATGCCACAAAGCTTGCCAAGTGGGGATGCTCTTCTACATACTTGTCGTAGGGCATGCGGTACTTGACCATCGGGCAGGTAATAAGGTTCTTTAGTTCGTTCTCATCCCGTTTGTTGAGGGCTTTGAGCTGGTCGTCGATGTTCACTATGAGGTTCTGTCCTATATAGGTGAGCGTGTCCTTCTCCTGCGGATATATCTTGCCTGTGTAGCTATAGCCATGCAATGCAGGTGGGCAGAGCAAATCCAAGAATGTAGTTTTGAACTTGCCCTGCTCGCCCGTCAGCACAAGGCAGGTGTGGTTACGGCACTCACGGTCGTCCATTGCGTTGGCGACGACCGCCACAAGCCATTTGGTAAGATACGGCAACCATTTGTTAGAATTACGGACAACAACGCAGCTTGCCAAATCGGAAATTGCTTTCGGTGAAAAAGAAGGCACATTACTATCCCTACAACCAGCATCATCACAGCTACTGCTATCACCTATATCTATCAATGGCAACCCTTTTAAATACTCCTGCACAGGATTGATGCGCGGAGAAAAACTGCTCTCGATGATAGAGTAGAGATTATCGGAAGAAGTTACGATGCCTTCATCGCAATCAAGTTCCCTGCGGAGCGTATTGATTTCATAACGACCGACTTTTGTAAATATGCCGCTGTTCCTACTTCGGTATTCGGTTCTACCCAATACTGTATTGTATCTGAACTCGTAGTGTGTGGAGAGGTAGTTTTCTATCTCTGCGTTCTTGGATGAGCTACCCCTGCGATGAGGATTTCTTCTGTTGTCTATGTTGCCTGCATCTGCGTTCTTTTTCATTATTCCCTTGAATTGGTTTCCAAGAGTGAAGTTAGGGTGAGAATGCGTAACTTCCAAGCATTCAGAGCCTTCTTGCATAATGTTGCGCTCGTCCGCTGCAAAATTCTTAGGAGAACAGGCTGTCAAGAAGGGTATTTATAGCCTCATTAAGCAAAAAATGGATGACAGGAAAGATAGGTTAGCAGAAATACGGATGTCGTTGTTTGCTCTCAGATGCACTCTTTTGCTTTGATTGTCTTATTAGCCTTATTTGTATAGTGGCAAAAGTATCAATCTGTCTCTTTTGTCCTTGTCATAGTGCCACAAGCTGCCACTTGAATGAAAAGTGATGGAATAAGAAATGCCCGATATTAATTTTGCATAAGACAAGCTGCGCTCGGCAAAGGATAAGTGAACTTTCCTCTGCACTCGCTTGGATTGTCTTTGCAATAAAAGAAAAAAGACGGGGCAGGAAAACGCAAATGCGAACCGATGAAACGGATTGCTCTTTTCCCGATTGTTCCCGATACTTCCCTGCTGTTCCCCACGGCTTTGAGAGATGTACGTACGCCATTATCTTTGCCGATGGAAACTGGAAAGACCTGAAACAACAAACAATAACAATATAAAATTATGAACTATTACATCATTACAGAAACTAATTGGGCAAAGCTTCGGGATGAAATCTTGAGCCTTGCAGAATGCTGCCACAAGGCATTCGGAGAGAAGAGTAAGCACACGGACTGGCTGCACAACGGGGATGTGTGCCGACTGCTGAACATCAGCAAACGCACCTTGCAGCATTATCGTGATACGCGTGTGCTGCCGTTTACGCAAATCGGACACAAGTGCTATTACAAGCGCGAGGATGTGGAAGCATTGCTTCTTACGAAATCGGACAAACCTAAAAACAGACAGATATGATGGAAACAGCAAGAGACTTGAACATGGAGACGGACGAGATGCAGCTGGTTGTCTCAGCGTTGAGAGGTGTAGGAAAACGGATTGTGGAAGTGGCGCAGACGCACAAACCACTCTTTGCAGGCGAACTTTTCCTCACAGGAAAGGAAGTGTGCGAGCGGCTGTATATCAGTCCTCGTACCTTGCAGGACTACCGCGATAGGAGAATCATTCCCTACACGCAGTTTGCAGGAAAGATACTCTACAAGGCTTCGGACTTGGAGAAGATGCTGGAGGAGAATTATCAGGGTAGTCAGACAGGATAAAGGCAATAAGCGTATATTGGTGAATGGACAACGGCACTTGAGCAGAGATATATCTGTTTCAAGTGCCGTTCGTTTATTGGTAAGTTCTTCGTTTAATCATTTTTCTATTCTGCGGTAAACTGTTGTCCTTTATATTCTTCTTTAAACTCCGTAACCGTCTGTCCTGTTTGTTTTTTGAAGAAACGCATTAAATGTCCCGGCTCCGAGAAATTGAATTCGTATGCCAATTCACTGGTAGTTTTATCAGTGAATAGTATTTCATTCTTGATTTCTGCAAGCAGACGTTGTTTCAGCAGATGTACGGCCGTTTGCCCATATTGTGCCTGTACAGAAGCATTCAATGTGATGCGGCTGATGTTCAGCATGGCTGCATAGTCGGCCACTTGCTGGTATTGGCGAATATGCTTCTCTAAGAGTTGTTTGAACTCAAAGGCATGGTGGTTCTTGGGGGCATCAAAAGGCAGATGGTATTGAGCAGAATACCTACGATTAAGGGTCATGAGCAGATAATGAAGCAAGGATACGATGATGTGATAGCTGTCGGCAAGAGGATGGTTGAGTTCTTCTTTTATCCGCACAAGCAAACGCTCGTATTCTTGTTGTTCCATAGCTGTAGCCGACAGATAGGGTGGGAAATCTGTTTGGTAGCAATAAAGCAAACGATAAGTAAAGAAAGGATCGGCAAGATAAGTTGAAAGAAAATCATCACGGAAAATAAGGAAACGATAATCCGTTTGGCTTTCATCAATGTGCCACTCCTGATGGATGTGCGGCGAAAGTATCAGCACCGTATTGTCTTTCAACGCGATATGTTGAAAGCCATAACGCAGCCACCCGGATGCTTTCCTGAAGAAAAACAACTCGAAGAAGTTGGTTTTGAAAGACGGATACTCCATCAATACGCCCCGCAAACGCTCGTGCGTATCGGTATTGATGTTGAAGTCTACACCACATTCCGTTTTGCAGAAAGGAACTTGTGTAAGTTCTTGGGGATGACTCTCTAATTTCATGCAACAAATGTACGAATAATTAATGGCTTATCAAAATGGTAGAGCATATATTATTAATGGTAGAATGTGTCTTTGTTTTATGCACTACCTTTGCACTCGTAATCAAAACAAATAGCATTATGAAAGAAATTAAAATTGTAGAAAAAGGTGAGAACTTCACCACGGTGAACGTAGGTAAGTTGAATGAAATTAAGGAATATGAGTTGGCTATGGGCAATTTCTCTATCCCGGGAAAGATGTTTGCCGGACATGCACTACAAGCAACAGGCGCAGAATTGTCTTTCCAAAGTCTTGCAGCTGGGCAGGATTATGGCACACGCCATACCCATAAAACCCACGAAGAGCTTTATTTCATTCTTAAAGGTGAAGGCATTTTCGATGTAGACGGCAAACGATTTCCCGTTTCAGAAGGAAGCATCGTGAGAATTGCGCCCAATGGCAAACGTGCTTTCAAGAACACAGGCAGCAGCGAAATGCTCGTGCTTTGCGTACAATATAAGGCAAATTCGTTCTCTGATGATGATGAACCACTGAAGGATGGTATTATGCTGGAAGCCAATGTTAAACTTTAATTTTAATAAACAATGAATATCCAACAAGTAAGAAACGCAACGATAATCGTTGAATATGGGGGAAAGAAAATTCTGATCGACCCCATGTTGGGAAAGAAAGGCTGCATGCCTCCTTTCCCCTTTAGTAGAAATCAACATCTGCGCAACCCACTTCATGAACTACCTTTTCCTGTAGAAGAGATGCTAAAAGGTGTAGATGCGGTGTTGCTTACCCATCTACACGATGACCATATCGATGAGGCGGCCTATGAAATGATGCCTAAAGATATGCGATTTTTTGTGCAAGACGAAAACAATCGGCAGGTGGTGATGTCGCATGGATTTAATCATGTGGAAGTTGTCGGCGACAATACAAGGATTGGGGAAGTGAGCATACAAAAGGCCGAAAGCCAGCATGGTAATTTCATCATGAAGTATCCTGCCGGACATACAGCGGGTTATGTATTCACTCATCCACAAGAAAAGACGCTCTATCACGCCGGAGATACCATCTGGTATGCTGGTGTGAAGCGCAATTTGAAGCGTTTTCGCCCCGAGGTTATCACCCTTAATGCTGGTGGCAATGGCTTTCGCTTGGGTGGACGCGTTATTATGAACGATGAAGATGTGGTAAAAGTTGCTGCAGCTGCACCTGATGCAAAGTTATTTGTGACGCATCTTGAAGGCGTGAACCACAATAGCGTGACGCGTGAAATGGTGAGAAAGCGTGCGGAAGTGGCAGGAATTTTAGACCGCGTCTTTATTCCTGAAGACGGTGAAACGGTAGAGGATTTATAAAGAATAAAGGAAGATATATGGCAAAAACACTCATTGGAACGAAAGAGGTGCGTGGTATCATGACCAAGTCCAACCTCCCTGTTGGTGGCTATTCGGTGAATCCATACGTGGGGTGCACCCATGCTTGCAAGTATTGTTACGCCTCATTCATGAAGCGCTTCACAGGACATAAAGAAGAATGGGGCACTTTCTTAGACGTGAAGCATTGGCCTGCAATCAAGAATCCGAAGAAATATGCCGGACAACGCGTGGTTATTGGATCAGTGACCGATGGGTATAATCCCGAAGAAGCAACGTTCCGCAGGACACGTAAACTGCTTGAAGAGCTCAAAGACAGCGATGCAGAAATACTCATTTGTACAAAGAGCGACCTCGTGTTGCGCGACCTTGACCTGCTCCGGCAAATGAAGAAAGTCACCGTATCGTGGTCAGTCAACACGCTTGATGAGACATTTCGTGCCGACATGGACAAGGCCGTGAGCATAGAGCGGCGCATCGCAGCCATGCGAAAGGTCTACGAGGCGGGCATCCGAACCATTTGTTTTGTGTCGCCCATCTTCCCTGGCATCACCAATTTCAAAGCTATTTTTCATGAAGTGAAAGATATTTGCGACCTCTTTTGGCTTGAGAACCTCAATCTGCGGGGTGGTTTTAAGGCTAACATTATGGGTTATATCAAATCATACTATCCCCATTTGTTCCCACTTTATGAAGAAATCTATTTGCATAAAGACCGAACATATTGGAAGCAATTAGAGCAAGAGGCCGCGGAAATGGCGCAGGAGGCTCAATGTAAGTATGTGGATAATGAATTGCCTTACGAACGAAGTCCCAAAGGACATCCCTCGATAGTGAATTATCTTTATCACGAAGAAATCAGAGGGTCAGGAAATACGGGTAAAAGGAATGTTATGCAATAAAACAGATGCGTATCTCTACTGTTGATAGACTACTTGGAGAATAACTACTTATAAGGCTTTCGGTATACTTGAAGGCCTCAAAAACATAGTTGTGTGTAGTTAGACGATAGTAATAACCATTCCTACTTTCTGACTACAATACCAACCCTTTCCTTTCACCGTATTACCTTTCCTTGTAGTTATGTAGTAAGATAATATCGGTGAAAGAGAAAAGCATATCAATTGATACAGCCACTTCCATATAGGAATATCTGCTCCATCACAGATGCAGGACGTTGTAACTCTTGGCAGATGTATTTCCTGAAGAAGTATGCTTCCATGCTGTCCAATTGATAAGACAAAGCGATGATGATTGAAAGCGGATAAAGCGGAGCATAACCTTGTAGCCGTCCGTTCACGAATACTTCCAACTCTCCTGTATCCCTTTCATCGGGACGTAGGGAAGATACTTTTAGTAGTTGCTGCAGACGATAATTGAGTTTCCTCCATGTTACACAGAAGAATTCTACCAATTCGCTCTCTGTCATGGCGATTTCGCCTTTGCCTTTGCGAATGATTTGCATATTGTCGCCCCACTCGAAATAACTGCGGTCTCCTTTTGTTTGATGGTAATTGACTTTCATACGGTTTCCCCCATTGTTTCCTCCTTTTGATGTTTCCTTATCAGTCTGTCCATATCCTCCGAAATCTTATTGTCCGTCACCTGCGCATATATCTGTGTGCTTGATATAGAGGCGTGCCCCATCATCTTGGCAATGCTTTCGATAGGTATTCCTGCACTTAAACTCATCGTGCCGAACGTGTGCCTTGCCATGTGGTAGGACAACCGTTCTCTGATACCGCAAGCCTTGCCCACGATGCTCAGCTTTGCACTCATCACGCTACGGCTGCAAGCACAGTGAAAGATAAAGTCGTCGCCTTTTCCTTTCACCGTCTGTATTTCTTTCATGCTCGGTCGTTCTTTCTTGCATTGATTGATGATGGTCTCTGCTATCGGGTGCAGGGGCACAATAAACTCCATCTTTGTTTTCTGCCGTTCCTTTCTAATATATTTCTGTCCGTCTGCTGACATTTGGATATGTCCAAATTGCAAATGTTCCATATCAGCAATAGCCAAACCTGTAAAACAGGCAAAGACAAACAGCCGTCTTGCTTGTTCTGCTTCCTTATCAAGTACTCTCAATGCCATAAGTTTAGATACTTCGCTCTTTTGCAAAAAGCGTATCTTCTGTTCCCCTTTCTCATACTTGGCATTCTCAAAGGGATTGCAACGGATGATTCTTTGACTGACCGCATGGTACATCAGCCTACTCAACCAACAAAGATAGCGATTCATGGTTGCTGTTGCCAAGCCTCGTTTTTTCAGATAGAAACGGTATTCTTCAAACAAGTCTTCCTGTATAGTGGCTATGACTATATCCGTCATTCCCTTATCCTTTACAAACTCCGTAAGTAACTTATCTGAATAGAGAAGATTCTGATAGGTTCCCTCAGCTCTCGATTTGCCCACGCACTCTTTAACGGATTGCAGTGCGGCTTTGCTCATGGCAAGAAGTGTTGTCGGCGTAGCGGCTACTCCCTGCAAACGGTTCTTGAGCACTTCCACACTTACCACCCCGTCATTTATCAGAATATCCTGATAGGTCTTTTCTACAAGTTCCTTAAACTCGCCAATTCTTTGATTGGTCTTCTTGTCGGTTGTCAGTCCTTTCCTGCTGTTCCACTCGGAGGATTTGCACTGCTCGCCTGTGGTAATGGCGGTACTCTTTCCGTCTATGGTGATACGGCAGAGAATGGCGGTCTTGCCGTCTGCCTTTATTTTCTGTCTGTTGATGTAAAACAATATCTTGAATGTACTTCTCATAAAAAATCTTGGTTAAATGGTTAAACGTAAATCTTCTGTGAAAGAAAGGAAACAGTTAAACTCCTCAAAGAGTTTCTGTGGTGTTACCTTTGCATAACGTTCGGTCATGCTTACATTGGTATGCCCGAGCATCTTACTCACCGTTTCAATCGGTACGCCCTGTTCTAAAGTAATAAGGGTGGCAAAGGTGTGCCTTGCTGTATGCGTGGTAAAGAGAAACGGGATACCTGCACGTAGCCGTAGGGCTTTCAGGCAGGTCTGATAGTTCTTGTACTTGACATAGGGGAGCAATGTTTCCCTTTCATCGCTGTGAAACTTTTTTATCAACCTGATGGCTTCGGGCAGCAATTTGATGCGGCATAGTACCCCTGTCTTCTGACGATAGAACTTCAGCCATAAATTTCCCTCGTCATCACGGACAAGATAAGATTTGCTTAGTTTCATCAAATCGCAATACGCAGCACCGGTATAACAGGCAAAGAGAAAAATATCCCTTGCCGTTTCCATTTCCTCCTCCAAATCATCAAAGCGGAGAACCTTTAACTTCTCCAAGGCTTCCCTGTTGAGTGCCTTCGGCGTTTTCTTATCTCCTCTTTCTATGTGGGCTTTGTCAAACATCAGTGTATCGGCTATTCCCTCACGGTAAGCCAACCTGCAAACCGTTTTCAAATGTGATGCCACTGCGAAGAAAGAACTTTCTTGGAAGCCACATACCCCCAAGTAGTATTGGCGGAACTCATATATGAAGTTCTCGGTCAATTGGGAGAACGCCATGTCTGAAACATTATACTTCTTCAGAATAAACTCCTGTAATCGTTTTCGAGTGGAATAATAGGTGGACATAGACTCTTTCTTGATGTCTATACCGATATGACTTTCTTTCTCCTTGATGAGCATATCCAATCTCTCGATGAGCATACATCTTGCCTGCCCGCTGCCTTGAAACTGCTCCTTTACATCGGTTGCATCAAATGGGCAACCTTTGGTAATCAATGATTGGTAAGCCGATTGAATGGAAAGTAACAAATTCTCCAACTTTCCGTTAATCTCCACTGCCTCACGACTCTTACCGTTCATCCTGCTCTCACGGGGATTCCACAAATCGGGATTACAAGATAGTTTACAACTAAATTGGGCAATGGAACGCCCAATGGTAATACGTCCCATAATCGGAGCCTTGCCCGACTTGTCCAGACCGCTCTTTTTAAGGTAGAGCAACACCTTCATTTTCTCTGTTTTCATACGCTTTAATATTTGTGGGTAAAGTTACCCGAATTAAAGCGTTCCTCACTTACGCAGAAAACTGCCGACCAAAGCAACAGCCACACGAGTGGAAATAATTCAGTTACCGAATACTGCACCATCGTTACCTACATCAAAACAAGGTAACACTCTGGTAACTGAACTTCTGCCTAAATCTGCACTTTCCTGCCTTTTACAAACAATGCAGCATCATGCAAATCAGAGCATTTCCTCCTCATTATCAGTTAGTTTACATCAATTTCGATATTTCTTTTTTTTCATTGATTAGTTACATCGTAACTAACGGCTACTTGCATCGTAATTAATGTTTGCTTGCAAGACTATAGGGTGTCAATGACAAGGCGAGGCAGGTTGATGGCAAGGCAAAAGAGAGTTAATAATAGTATTAAAGAAAAGGTAGAATTTGAATATGAGCCGGAAGATAGAACTGGAATATGAGTTGAAAACACGGTCGGGTAGTGCCGTGTGGACACTGATCAGTACGCCTGTCGGGTTGAAGAAATGGTTGGCTGATGACGTCATGATGGATGGGAGCACGGCGACCTTCATCTGGGGTGATCCGCTTCGTGAACATGATACACATACGGCAACGGTTGTTGAGATGGAGAAGAATAGTCACATACGATTGCGTTGGGACTCTTCAGACGTTGATTCATATTGGGAAATAAGAATGTTCCATAGTGAGATTGCCGGCAACTATCACTTGGCAATCACTGACTTTGCTGAAGATGATGACCATGAAGGGCTGGTGCAGATATGGAATCAGAATATTGAACGCTTGCATTGCATAACGGGCGTTTAAGGATTGGAACGTTGGGGCGGTAAAAGGGGGCTTGTCTTATAGTGTGATTAGGAAATAATACCGTCCGACAAACATTTTCCGTATAACTTAGTCATAAGTGTTTGCTGTGTGTTATAATGGCAATAATGAACCTTACTTCCCTTTTCCTACCGATGTGCTGTTGCCCGTCACATGTGGTGTTGCAGGTAAGCACCAATGGTGCTGAGTACTAAATGTTTTGCAATATGTTGCTGGAATGATTGCGATAGATAGTTTCTTATGCTGCCTGTTGTTGTGAAAATAGTTGTAACAGCTTGTTTTCCTTTTATTTGTTTAGATCCATAACTCCTTATAAATCTGCAGCATGAAGTAGGAATTGAGTGATGGAGTGCAGTGCCCTATGCGATGGGAAAGAAAGGGGTAAAGAATAAAAATGCTAAAAAAGACAATTACTCTGATATTTTTATGTAATTTTGCAGAAAGTAAGCTGCACTCGGCAAAATGAAAACAAGTTTTCTTTTGCTCTCGTTTGCATTACTTTTGCAGAAAGTAAGCTGCACTCGGCAAAGTGAAAACAAGTTTTCTTTTGCTCTCGTTTGCATTACTTTTGCAGAAAGTAAGCTGCACTCGGCAAAGTGAAAACAAGTTTTCTTTTGCTCTCGTTTGCATTACTTTTGCAGAAAGTAAGCTGCACTCGGCAAAATGAAAGTAAGCCTTCTTTACTCTCATTAGATAAGGGTGTAGCGTATAAAAAAGGAAGATAGATACCTCGTCGTTATATCATGTTTCGAATCAAGAAGTTAGATATATTCATAGCCAAACAGTTTGGTATGCTCTTCGCAGGAACATTCTTTATCAGTCTGTTCGTGCTGATGATGCAGTTCCTTTGGCGATATGTTGATGACTTGATTGGTAAGGGATTGTCAATGGAAGTTCTTGGACAATTCTTCTGGTATATGAGTCTGATGATGGTGCCACAGGCACTCCCATTGGCAATTCTCCTTTCTTCGCTTATTTCGTTTGGTAATCTTGGTGAGAGTTCAGAACTGACGGCTATCAAGTCGGCAGGTATTTCGCTGGTTCAGTCATTCAGAGGACTGATAGTAGTCAGCATAATGATAGCTCTCGCTTCTTTCTATTTCCAGAACAATGTCGGTCCGAGTGCAAATAAGCATATTGCCCAACTGCTTGTTTCTATGAAGCAGAAGAGTCCGGAACTGGAGATACCAGAGGGCATCTTCTATGACGGTATTCCGCAGACTAATCTCTATGTGGAGAAGAAAGACCTCAAGACCGGTCACCTGTATAATATAATGGTGTACCGAATGACTGACAGCTATGAAGACCAGGCGATTATTCTTGCAGACTCTGGAATGTTGCAGTCGACTGCTGACAAGAAGCATCTCGTGCTTAACCTGTGGAGCGGGGAATGGTTTGAGAACATGCGTTCGCAGGAAATGGGCAGCAGTGCCAGCGTGCCTTACCGTCGTGAGACCTTCGCTCATAAGCATATTGTCCTGGACTTTGACGGTGATTTCAATCTTACGGATATGGCGGGAATCTCGAATGATGCCCGTACGAAGAGCATTGCCAGGATTCGGCGAGACAAGGACTCCTTGGTTCATGTTTACGACAGTGTGGGTGAATCCTTCTATAAGGAAGCACAGACGATTTACTACCATGAGCCCAAGCTACGGTCTTCAGAGAAGAAACAGGCTGTCAAGCTGGCTGGAAGAAAAGACTTTAATGTGGATTCGGCGTTCAACAAGCTACCTGTAGATCAGCGTCGTTTTGTTGTCAATATGGCTCTGTCAAACGTCCAGCAGGAAGTCAGCGACCTTGATTTCAAGAGTATGATAACCAAGGACGGTGACAGGCTGATTCGACTGCATGATATTGAGACTATCAACAAGTTCACGTTGTCGTTGATATGTATCATCTTCTTCTTTATCGGTGCACCGTTCGGTGCCATTACCCGTAAGGGAGGATTGGGCTTTCCAATTATCACCAGTGTTGCCGTGTTCATTATTTATTATATCCTTGACAATACCGGCTATCGAATGTCACGTCAGGGCGACTGGGCTATATGGTTTGGTAAAGGTTTGTCAATGGCTGTACTCATACCGCTGGCAATTTTCTTCACTTATAAGGCAAACAACGACTCAGCTGTGTTCAATGCAGATGTGTATAAGAACATGCTGATGAAGATGATAGGTCTGCGTATCAAGCGCAGCATTGCCAGCAAGGAGGTTATTCTGAATGACCCGGATTACAGCAAGGTGGCAGAACAACTAAAGGATTTGAACGGAAGAATTGCTGATTACTCAAAGTCACGCAGGCTCAAGTCACCACCTAATATAATAAAGGTGTTCTTCCGTTATCACACAGATCACGTCATAGAAAACATAAATGACAGACTGGAGAATGTCATAGAGGACCTGGGTAATACACGTAACAAGATTATCCTGACAGAATTGGGCAAGTATCCTGTGCTGGCAGTGAAGGCACATACGAGACCGTTCGACCGCAGATGGCTGAACATCCTTGCAGCCGTTATTGTCCCGGCAGGTATCTTCTTCTATTTCCGTATGTGGCGTTTCCGTCTGCGTCTCTACCGTGATCTTCGTACAATCGTCAGCTGCAATGACATAATCATTGCGGAGATAAAGCATATGGAGGAAAGAGAACGTATCACAGGGACGATATTTTTAGAAAAGTAATAATCAGTAACAATATATGGAAGAATTTAAACTCGATAGCATCGAAGATGCACTGAAGGACTTTCGGGAAGGGAAATTTGTCATCGTAGTGGATGATGAAGACCGTGAGAATGAGGGCGACCTCATCATGGCTGCGGAGATGATTACGCCGGAGAAGGTGAACTTCATGCTGAAGAATGCCCGTGGTGTACTTTGCGTACCCATCACGCTCTCACGTGCTGATGAACTGGACTTGCCTCATCAGGTGTCAGACAATACATCAATGCTTGGGACACCATTCACGGTTACGGTTGATAAGTTGGAAGGCTGCTCGACTGGTGTGTCTGCTCATGATCGTGCTGCAACCATTAAAGCACTTGCCGATCCAAACTCTACCCCTCAGACCTTTGGGCGTCCGGGGCATATCAATCCGCTTTATGCACAGGACAATGGCGTGCTCCGTCGTTCGGGTCATACCGAGGCGGCAGTCGACCTCTGCAAACTTTCAGGTTGTTTCCCAGCTGGTGTGCTGATGGAAATCATGAACGAGGATGGTACTATGGCACGTATGCCCGACTTGCAGAAGCGTGCAAAGGAGTGGGATATGAAGATTATCAGTATCAAGGATATCATTGCCTACCGCCTGAAGAAGGAGTCAAGTATTGTCGTTGGTGAGGAAGTAGAACTCCCTACACAATATGGTATGTTTCACTTGATTCCATTCCGTCAGGCAAATGGTCTGGAAAACATGGCACTCATCAAGGGTACATGGAAGGATGACGAGCCTGTACTTGTGCGTGTACATTCATCCTGTGCAACGGGTGACATCCTTGGCAGCCAGCGTTGCGACTGTGGCGAGCAGCTTCGCAAGGCAATGGAAATGATTGAGAAGGAAGGCAAGGGTGTCATCATCTATATGCAGCAGGAAGGACGTGGTATCGGCTTGATGAATAAGATTGCGGCGTATAAGTTGCAGGATCAGGGACTCGATACGGTTGAGGCAAACATTCATCTTGGCTTCCGTCCTGACGAACGTGATTATGGTTGTGGTGCACAGATGCTGCGCCATCTTGGCGTTCATAAGATGCGTCTGATGACTAATAACCCTACCAAGCGTGTCGGTTTGGAGGCTTACGGTTTGGAGATAGAGGAAAACGTGCCCATTGAGATTAGCCCGAACAAGTTTGACTACCGTTATCTGAAGACTAAACGTGACCGTATGGGGCACGATTTGCACCTTTAAGATGACTTGTCAGATACTGTGGTTTCGGATGTTTGTCTTGTGTTATTCATAGCAAAAGACTTATGGGTAAATTTCTTTCATGATGATGATTCGCGAGGAATAGCGTCTTGCATGATGACAGGAAGAACTTTCAAGCCTCAAATGAAACAAAAGGCTCCTTGATGAACCTTGTTAATAGTTCCCACTATGGAAAGCAGAGATGTTTTCTATAGTGGGAATTGTTTTTTGTTTGCTTTTGGTAGTACTGCTCTTTTCTGGCAACAAGTTGCTCCCATACCGGTAACATATTGCAAAGTGATTAGCACCCAACACCATTGGTGTTTACCAATGACACAACATGTGTCAGGCTACAACACATCGGTTGAAAACGGCAAGAGAGATTCACTATTGTCATTGCCTAATACGATATCTAATACTACCCCAAAGGAAAACTTGTGCGTGAAATGCCTCTGTGCAGCACTATTCCTGTTTATCTATGGATGCTTATTTGTATCCCGGTTAACCCTGACTTAAGGTTCAAAAGATGCTTAATTGAAGTCCAATTAAGCACCTTTTCTTACAGAGTTTTGCAATGGTATGATTGTCTGGTAGTTATGGGTGCAGATATGAAAACTATTTTTCTTCGAGTGTGTCAATGGATTATGTGTTTATTTTTCGGCAGTGTAAGTATGTGAAATCATCCGATGAGAAATGAACTATTCTCACGACGTGAGCCTCTGTGGAATCGTCGACTTAGAGGTCTTTGTGTTATTCAGTTCTGTACAATCTGTTTGTCAGTGAGAGATCGTCTGCAAGTCGCAGGGGATGTTTGTCCTCTTTCGGATTTCCTTTGGGTTAAATGGGTCTCTTCGCAGAAACTTGAAAGCTCTCAGATGAGTTAGGGCTTAAGAGTTATCTTTTGGGGATAATAAGGCATTCCCTTTGGTATTTTCTTTTTGAGTTCCAGTTGACAAATCGGCAGTAAAAATGATGATAGGATAAAATAAAGAAAGAAATATTGCGTTATTAAAATGAATTTACGTACTTTTGTATTTATATTATTCACAAAGAAAGATACAGTTTAAAATGGCACAACTATCAGATCGTCTGAACCGACTGGCACCTTCTGCAACATTAGCAATGTCGCAGAAGAGTAGTGAAATGAAAGCGCAGGGCATTGACGTCATCAATATGAGTGTGGGAGAACCAGACTTCATGACCCCTGACCATGTCAAGGAGGCAGGCAAGAAAGCTATTGACGATAACTTCTCAAAATATTCTCCTGTGCCCGGATATCCCGTTCTGAGAGATGCTATTTCACGTAAGTTGAAGGAAGAGAACAATCTTGATTATGCTCCTTCGGAGATTATCGTTGGTACAGGCGGCAAGCAGGGCGTGTGCAATGCCATCCTGGCTTTGGTGAATCCAGACGATGAGGTTGTCATCCCCGCACCTTACTGGGTTAGCTATCCGCAGATGGTGAAACTTGCTGGTGGTGTTCCTGTTGTTGTGTCTGCAGGTATTGAGCAGGACTTTAAGATTACTGCAGAGCAGTTGGAGGCAGCGGTTACGCCAAAAACAAAGATGATTATACTCTGTTCTCCAAGTAATCCTACTGGTAGTGTCTATTCAAAGGAGGAACTGGATGCCTTGGCAAAAGTGGTTATGTCGCATGAGGAGCTGTATGTCCTTTCGGATGAAATCTATGAACACATTAATTATATAGGTGGTCATAGTAGTATTGCAGCCTGTCCGGGCATGAAAGAACGTACGATTATCTGTAATGGCGTCAGCAAGGCTTATGCCATGACAGGTTGGCGACTCGGCTGGGTGGCTGCGCCGGAGTGGATTGTCAAAGGACTTAATAAGCTGCAGGGGCAGTACACGTCTGGCACAAGCAGCGTCAGTCAGATGGCTGCTGTTGCGGCATACGGGGAAGACCAAAGCAGTGTGGCAGAGTTCCGTGAGGCTTTCCGTCGTCGTCGTGACTTGATAGTCAGTCTGGCGAAAGACATTCCCGGGCTGGAGGTAAACGTACCGCAGGGTGCATTCTATCTTTTCCCGAAGTGTTCCAGCTTCTTTGGCAAGTCAGACGGCAAGCATGTTATCAATAACTCTTCAGACTTTGCAATGTATCTTCTTGAGGAAGGTCGTGTGGCTACGGTAGGTGGCGATGCTTTTGGTTCTCCTGATTGCTTCCGGATGAGCTATGCAACAAGTGACGACAATATCAAAGAGGCACTCCGACGTATCAAGGAAGTACTTTCAAAGTTAAAGTAAGGGAAGAGAAAGCAAATTGTAAGAAAGTTCAGGCAGAATCTATGATATTCCGACTGTTAAATGTTATTAATCGTAGCTTTAATTTTCTTTTAATTGCTATCTTTGCGGAGATAAGAAGCTGTGCTGTGCTGTCTGTTACAGGAAGAGTGACATACAAATGCTTAGAAATCAGAAAGATATTAACAAATTAATTCATTAATAACCTAAAATTAAAATTTCATCAAATTATGGCAACTACACAACAAAAGCCAGCCCCACAGAAAAAGTCTGAGGGCTTCACAGGAGTTAGAGGCGCATTCTGGATTATCGTCGTTTGCGGTATCGTTGCGTTCACATTGTTCTTTACATGGTTCGGTCATGAGATGCACTTCCAGGATGCAGCTGCACGTGAGAATCCAGCAGACGTTTGGGGTACTATCTTCAAGGGTGGTATTGTCGTTCCTGTTATCCACACTCTCTTGCTTACTGTGCTTGCTATGTCTATCGAGCGTTGGTTGGCTCTGAAGACCGCTTTCGGTAAGGGTGCTCTTCCAAAGTTCGTTGCAAACATCAAGAACGCTCTCAATGCTAACGACCTTGCTAAGGCTAACCAGCTCTGCGACCAGCAGAAGGGTTCTGTAGCAAACGTTGTAAAGGCTTCTTTGAATGCTTACAAGGATATGGAGACTGGTGCTAATGCAAACCTGAAGAAGGCTCAGAAGGTAGCTAAGATTCAGCAGGCTCATGAGGAGGCTACTCAGCTTGAGATGCCTACTCTGACAATGAACCTCCCAATCATTGCTACTCTTGTAACTCTCGGTACTCTTACCGGTCTTCTCGGTACTGTAACGGGTATGATCAAGTCGTTCTCTGCTTTGTCTGCAGGTGGTGGTGCTGACTCTGCTGCACTTTCTGCTGGTATTTCTGAGGCGTTGATCAACACCGCATTCGGTATCGCAACATCTTGGTGTGCAGTGGTTTCTTACGGTTACTACTCAAACAAGGTTGATAAGTTGACTTTCGCCCTCGACGAGGTTGGTTATTCTATCGCTCAGACATACGAAGTAAACCACACAGAAGAGGCTTAATTTTTGCTAACCCTTTAAAATTTTATCGCTATGGGTAAAGTAAAAGTTAAGAAGAGTGACACTTGGATCGATATGACGCCTATGTCAGACGTTATGACCCTGCTGTTGACCTTTTTCATGCTGACTTCAACGTTCGTAAAGAACGAGCCGGTGAAGGTAAACACTCCAGGATCAGTGTCTGAAATGAAGGTGCCTGAGAACGGTGTCCTGACAATTCTCGTTAGTCCTGAAAAAGGACCTAATGGTAAGCCTACTGGTGAAGGCCAGGTGTTTATGAGTTACGACAATACCAATGAGTTGAGTCAGATCGTAGACAATATGGGCGTAACCTTGACTCCTGCACAGAAGAAAACTTTTGTCGCTGAGTCTACATTTGGTGCTCCACTCGACAAGCTGGCTGCTTATTTGTCTAAGCCGGCTGCAGAGCGAGGCAAAGAACTCCCAAAGATGGGTATTCCTCTCGATAGTATCCAGGGACAGGAGATGACAGAGTTCCAGCAGTGGGTCAACGCAGCCCGCCAGGTGAACCCTAAGGTAAGACTGGCTATCAAGTCAGATGCTGATTCTCCTTATGGAACCGTTAAGAAAGTAATGAGCGAACTCCAGGATATGGATGAGAGCCATTACTACATGATCACACAGTTGGACGCTAAAAAGGCTGCTCAGGCAGCTCGTAAATAAGGAGATCAAAGTATGGATATGATGGACACAGGAAAAGGAGGCGGTAAGCAGAAGAAGATGACCGTTCGCGTAGACTTTACGCCGATGGTGGATATGCTTATGTTGCTGATTACCTTCTTCATGCTTTGTACCTCACTTAGCAAGCCTTCAACTATGGAGTTGACCATGCCAAGTAATGATAAGACTCAGAATGAGAACCAGAAGAACGAGGCTAAGGAGTCACACTCTATTACGATTTACATTGCCGAGGGAGACAAAATGTTCTACGGTAACGGTAAACCAGAGTATGATAACGCTAATTGGCTGAAGCCTGCTGATTGGAGTAACAATCCAAGCGGTATCCGCTACGTTCTTCAGCACAAGCAGGTGGGTGACCCTTCTACAGGCGAGGCTATCTCTGTCCCATACCAGGACATGGATATCGCTGTGAAGGAACTGAATCGTAAGAAGCAGGCTAACCCAGCCGCTTATCCTGATAGCATCTATCAGGCTGAGATAGCTGGTATCAAGAGTGGTACGATTAATGGCAAAAAGGTTTCGACCATGACTGTCATTATCAAGCCGACAGACCAGGCTTCTTACCGTCACTTGGTAGACATCCTCGATGAAATGCAGATTTCATATATTGGAACTTACGTCATTGACAAGCTGACAGACCAGGACAAGGCTCTCTTAGCCAAGAAAGGTGTCAAGGCTTAATCACTGATTCGTAAACAATTAAAGAAAGAAAACAATGGCAAAAATAGATCTATACGATCCTAAATGGGTCGACATGGTGTTCGCTGGTAAAAACAAGGAATACGGTGCATACAAGCTTCGTAAGTCTGTTTCTCAGCGTAACATCAAAGCATTAGCTATTCTGCTTTGTGCTGCATTCCTCGGTGGTGGTTACTTAGCTTATCAGATCAAGAAGCACAACGATGACTTGGCGGCCCAGGAGGCTTATGCAGCCAAGATGGAGTTAGCAGCTCTTGAGCAGGCTAAGAAGGAACAGGCTGAGCGTAAGAAGCAACAGAAGAAGGAAGAACCTAAGAAGATTGAACCTGAAAAGATTGTTCCAGAGACTCGTGCAACTGTTAAGTTTACAGCTCCTGTCATCAAGGATGATAAGGATGTGAAGGAAGAAATGCCACCAATGGTCAAGATGAACAAGGAGACCAAGGCTGTCGGTGTTGAGAACAAGGAAGGTACGGAGGACCGTACTGAAACTGCTGCTCGTAGCACCGTTGCTACTCCTGAACAGGTTGTACCAAAGATAGAGAAGCCTGTTGTTGAGGCACCAAAGCCGGAGCCAAAGGAAGAGGTTGAGAACAAAATCTTTACTGTGGCAGAGCAGATGCCTACATTCAAGGGCAATGTAAATGCTTGGTTGTCTTCTCACATCCAGTACCCAGCTGTTGCAGCTGAGAACGGTGTTCAGGGACGAGTTATCGTTAAGTTCGTTGTTGGACGTGACGGTAGCGTAAGCCAGGCACAGATTGTTCGTGGTGTAGACCCATCACTTGACCGTGAGGCTCTTCGTGTTGTTAACAGCATGCCGAAGTGGAATCCAGGTATGAACAATGGCCAGGCTGCAAACGTTTGGTTCACTCTGCCTATCACCTTCAAACTGCAGTAAAAGCAATATTTATATGAAAAGATCCAGATTCTACATAACAGTAGGATTGATGCTATCCCTTGTTTTTCTTCTGTCTGCTTGCGGACAGAAAAAACGCAAGGACGGCAGAACAGATACACCGACGTCAGGGACGATTAAGTTCGCCTCTGACGAAAGTTTTAGTCCTATTATTGAGGAACTGTTACAGAATTATCAGTTCCGTTATCCACAGACTCATTTGTTGCCCATCTATACAGATGACAACAAAGGTATGAAACTGATCCTCGAACAGAAGGTTAATCTTTTCTTTACTTCTCATGCGCTGACGAAGGGAGAGGATGCCATATTACGAGGGAAAGGTCCTATCCCGGCGGTTTTCCCGATAGGGTATGATGGAATTGCTTTCATCGTTAACAATAGTAATGCTGACTCATGTATTACGGTCAACGATGTTAAGAAGATTCTCAGCGGACAGATAGCAAAATGGAACCAGCTGAATCCAAAGAATGATAAAGGCGACATTGAGGTTGTCTTTGATAACAAGGCTTCAGCGACGCTGCATTACGTAGTCGACTCCATCTTAGGCGGAAAGAACATCAAGAGTGCGAACGTTGTTGCAGCAAGCAACAGTAAGTCGGTTATTGACTACGTTCATAAGACTCCCAACGCTATAGGTGTCATTGGGTCAAACTGGTTGAATGACCACCGTGACTCAACGAACACTACTTTTAAGAAAGATATTAGAGTGGTTGGTCTTTCAAAGACGACAGTTGCTCAGCCAGAGAACAGCTGGCAGCCTTACCAGGCTTACCTGTTGGACGGAAGATATCCATTTGTGAGAACCATCTATGCTATAGTAGCCGACCCACATAAGGCATTGCCTTGGGCGTTTGCAAACTTTGTTACCAATCCGATCGGTCAGAAGATTATCTTCAAGGCGGGTCTTTTGCCTTATCGCGGTGAAATCAATATCCGTGAGGTTGAGGTGAAGCGTGAATAGACGGTGATTATAAGCTGATAAGCGTTAATAGATCTGATTAGGAGCTGGTAAGCATGAGTAATGGTAGTCATTTGTCTATAGCTGCCTATATAATTGACAGCTTGCCTGGTTTAAACCATGAGCCTATACAGGCGTCTTAATGAATAGTACAGTTCACTCAAATTAAAAACTAAAGGGAAAGAATTATGAAAACAAAGAAATATTTGATAGCTGGAGCATTGATGTTGGCAATGTCAACTCCGGCAATGGCACAGGGAGTAAGCTACGCTGAGGCTTTGAAACCAATTACAGCTGCTATTGAGGCTGCACCGAATGACCCCAAGGCAGCTAAGGATCTCATCAAGGAGTATCAGAAAAACTTCAAGAAGAGTGAGGAAGCTATGGTCGCATTAGGTAATGTTTACCTCTTGCAGCACAACTATTCTGTAGCAACTGAGATTGCTAACAGCGTTGTGAACAACAAGAAGTTCAATGGTAGTCTGGGTTATGTTCTTTTGGGCGACATTGCAGCTCTTCAGGATTCAATCGGAAACGCTGGTGCTGCGGCTGGTCAGTATCAGACTGCTATCAGTCTTGATCCACAGAACGTAACAGCATACGAGCGTTTTGCAAAGGTTTACCGTCATGTGAATTCTAAGGTTGCTGTCGAGAAACTTGAGGAACTCCGCAAGGTTAAGCCTGACTATCCTGTTGAGGCAACTGCAGCTGAGATTATGTTGAACGATGGTAAGTACAAGGATGCGTTGTCATGGTATGCTAAGGCTAATCCTGCTAACATGTCAGAGGACAACTTCTATAACTATGGTTTTGCTGCTTATATCACAAAGGACTATCAGAGAGCTTTGGATGTTGTTAAGCAGGGCTTGCAGAAGTTCTCTAACAGTGAGTATCTGAGCCGTATCGCCATGATGGCATCTGTTGAGCTGAAGGATTATACTTCAGCTGTCAACTACGGTAAGGCTGTGTTTGCCGGTTCTGGTAAGAAGGTTGCCAACGACTATGATGTATATGCAAAGGCACTCTGTGGTGCTCAGCAGTATGATGAGGCTGTCAGCAGTGTAAACAAAGCACTTGAGGCTGACAAGAACAGCGTTGAGCCTTTGAAGACACTGGCAGCCATTTACTCTGCACAGGGTAATGAAGATAAGGCACTTGAGGTTCAGCAGGAGTATCTTTCTAAGTCTAAGAAGGCTACCAATAATGACTGGGCAACACTTGCTAATACATACGTTGCCAAGGCAGAGACTCTGACGGATCGTGCAGCTAAGAACGAAGTTTTGGCAAAGGCACTTGATGTTTATGAGCAGATGGTTTCTAAGTTCCCGACAATCTCTGACTGGGTATGGCTGAATCAGGCGAATGTAGCTCAGATGATGAACGATCCCGACAAGGTTGCTGAAATCTATCAGAAAGTTGCTGCATACGAAGAGGCAAAGCCAACTCTCGATGAGGACAGCAGAAGCTATTTGGAGAACGTTTACTATGGTCTCGGCTACTATCATTCAAAGAAGGGTAACAAGCCACTTGCTGATGAGTACTTCAACAAGGTGCTGAAGGTTAACCCTAACAACGAAGATGCTAAGAAGGCTTTGGGTATGTAATCATCTGAAACAATCATTAGATATGAGGGCGACGGTCGTAATGACTGTTGCCCTTTTCTTTTTTTGATGTTATGTGGTGTTTTAGGATAATGCTTTGATCTTATTTCTATTTTTTTTATATCTTGCTTACTTATTTGTTGTTGATTGAAACACAATTGTATTATGTTGCACTATAAGTATTCCTTTTTTGGTAGCTTGTTGTGTGTTATAATAAATTCTTTTTACCGTTTTCAATTGTTGTGCTGTTGCTCAGCACGAGTGGTGTTGTTAGTAAGCACCAATGGTGTTGGGTATTAGTATCATTCTAAAAAGTTGTGTCAGATTAATAAACTCGTTATACGTACAGATAATTAAGGTGCTTAGATGTGTTTATAATTGTCTTTATCTGATTTTACATGAGAAGTTGTGCGTTTTATTGTAATTGATATTCAATTGCGTGTATAAGTATTATTCTATATAAAGAAGGAAGTATATCACCTTGAAATGTATTTTTACATTTGTTGGTTTTATGCTTCCTTATCGTGTTACTCTATAGTTCTCTATGTTCAATAAAGAGGGTAGAGTGTATCAGAGTTGTTTTGCCAGCCAGTTCTCACGGCCAATGAGCTGGATGAGGTCAAGGGCACCTTGACTCCAGTAGAGGTCTTCCTCTTCATCAGCAAGATATGCTTTCAAAATATCGTATGTTGTAAGGTCGTCTTTCAATTCTGCCATGCAGTTGTAGAGAATCTCAACACCCTTTTCTTGAATTGCAAGGTCTGCCTTGATGTATTCCTCAGGATCTTTCACCAATTCTCTTCCCTTCTGGTCCTCAATTTTAAACTCGCCCCCAAGGTCATTAATACGACTGATGAACTTCTCTACCCATTCCATTTCCTCTGTGTAGTGACCAGTGTACTTCTTTGCAAGGACTGTTAAGCCCATTGACTCAAAATATTTGCCCTGTACAAGATGTGCAAAAGCTCCATTTGTCAATCCTGTTGCAAAAACTGTAATGTCTGAATAGATTTCTTTGTATCTATATTTGTAATTTTTAAATGGGTTATTCCCCTGTTAATCTATATTTTTTATTTCTATTGCAAAGTTACTTCGTTGTAGATAAATAGCAATTTTTTCCTCGAAAAAAACTCTTAACAGAATGAAAGGTATTCTAAACGGCTATTTGTTTGCGTTTAAAAGAATATTTTTCAAATTATCTATATCAGCGTATTTGTTTTCGAATTTACTTCTTTATAGTTCATTTCTCTTTGTTTGAAAGAGAGCAAACAGATAAATAGATATACCACATTTATCTTTCACAAAGATAATCTATTTTTTTAATATAGTTTTCAAGAAAAGCGAAAATCATTGGTTTATAATGTATAAATTATCTTTTTATTCTTTTTCACGACAGCATTCCTATCTTTTTCTCGTTAAATTTATGTATCTTTGTCATCGTTTGAAAAGACACAAAACGAAGTCTGCAGTGGCATCCGACTTACCAACTTCATCCTATCTGTTCCTTTTGGTTACACGATTGGTTTGTCTCTTATAGCTTTGCTGATAATTGGTTGTGGAAAACAGATACCTTGCAGATAATAATGATAATAACAGAATTCAAAAACGCAATAAGCATTGAAAACTGAAAAAAAGATAAGCCCATGGGCATGGATACCTTCACTATATTTTGCTGAAGGTCTGCCTTATATTGCCGTAACCGTATTGTCCCTTCAGGTTTATATGCAGATGGGACTGTCAGATGCCGAAGTTACTTTTTATACTTCCTGGCTTTATCTGCCTTGGGTTATCAAACCATTGTGGAGTCCGTTCCTTGACTTGGTGAAGACGAAGCGATGGTGGATTGTCGTCATGCAGATGCTCCTTGGCGCAGCCTTTGCGGGTGTGGCTTTTACTGTCAATACTTCATTCTGGCTTCAAGGTACAATCTGTTTCTTCTGGCTGCTGGCATTCAGCAGTGCCACTCACGATGTCGGTGCTGACGGGTTCTACATGATGGGACTCAACCAACACGATCAGGCATTCTTCGTGGGCATCCGCTCTACGTTCTATCGTATTTCGATGGTTGTTGGTAAGGGTGGTTTGATTGCGCTTGCAGGCTTTTTGCATAAGAAGTTTGATGTGCAATGGACGTGGTCACTGGTGTTCTATGGTCTGATGGCGCTCTTTATGGGTCTTGCTCTTTATCATCGTTTTATTCTTCCCCGTCCGTCCGAAGATGCAGAGAAGACACAGGTGTCGGCTGGTCATTTGCTTCGCAGCTTTGGTCAGACTTTTATCTCCTTCTTCAAGAAAGAACAAGCATTGACCACTATCTGCTTTCTCTTGCTCTTCCGTTTGCCAGAAGCGTTGATTATTCCTATTTCCCAACTTTTCCTTCAAGCACCGAAGGTAAAGGGAGGATTGGCTCTTTCAGAAATAGAATATGGTACGGTGAACGGTGTTGTGGGTGTCGTAGGACTCTTGATAGGTGGTATTATCGGTGGAATGATGATTAGTCGTGATGGCTTGAAGCGCTGGGTATGGCCAATGACCGCAGCTATTACATTGCCTAACTTAGCATACGTCTATTTGGCTTATGTGCTTCCTGATAATGTGATAGCAATCAGTACAGCAGTATTTATTGAGAATTTCGGTTACGGCTTTGGTTTTAGTGCTTATATGCTCTTTATGATTTATTTCAGTCAGGGAGAACACAAGACCAGTCATTATGCCCTCTGTACGGGTTTCATGGCGTTGTCAATGATGATTCCGGGACTTTTTGCAGGTGCATTGGCACAGGTAGTAGGCTATAAATGGTTCTTTGTTATCGTGATGATAGTTTGCGTCTTTCCATTCATCGTAGCTCATCAGCTGCGTATTGATGAGAACTTTGGAAAGAAGTAGCGGCTGGGGATTAACGCGAAAGGAGGAAGGCTACGAGGCAATGCCTCGTAGGAGTGAACTATAGGGGAGTTGATGGAAAGGGGAGAGAAGGCTGGGAGGGAAGGGAGTACCTTAGGTCGGGATTTCTTTTATCAGAATCTCAATTAGGCGAGGTAAAGCGTAGTTATCAAGGTTCTGCCTTTTTATCCAGATGAAATCTGAGGGTAGTTGTGGGTGCACCTTAGGATGCCAGAGGTAGAAGTCTGCAAGGAGAATTTGGTGGGTAAGTAGGTGCTTCACGCCTTTTTGTAGTGGTTGCGCTTCTGTTTTCCACACATTGTCGGTAGCTGATGTAAGCTGTTCTGCTTGTGGAAGTTCCCACAATCCTTGCCAAATATCACCTGCACCACGTTGATGGATTGCTATTTTCCCTTCATATTCAATATACAGATAGGTGAAATGACGTTTACGTTGTTTCACCTTTTTGCTTTTTACAGGCAGTTCGTTGATGCGCTGTTCGCGGAAAGCAATGCAAGTTTCGCATAGCGGACAAGTGTTGCAGCGTGGGGAAGTGGGCGTGCACTGAACGGCGCCAAAGTCCATTATCGCTTCGTTGTAGTCAGCTGGTTCGTTTGTTGGTAAAAGTGATTGGGCAAGTGCTTGAAACTCCTTTTTCCCTTTGGTACTGTCAACAGGTGTGTCAATGCTGTAATAACGAGAAAGAACACGATAGACATTACCATCTACTACGGCTGCTGGTTCACTAAAGGCGATGGAGGCAATGGCTGCAGCCGTGTAGTCGCCCACACCTTTCAGTGTCTTTAAATCTTTGAAAGTTTGTGGAAATCCTCCTAATTCAACCACTTGCTGTGCAGCAGTATGAAGGTTTCTTGCACGGGAATAATAGCCCAGTCCCTGCCAAGCCTTTAGCACTTCGTCTTCCGTAGCAGCTGCAAGGTCGTTTACAGTAGGCCATTGTGCCATGAAACGTTCCCAGTAACTCGTTCCCTGTGTGATGCGTGTTTGTTGTAGGATGACCTCACTGAGCCAAATGGCGTATGGGTCATTTGTTTCTCGCCAAGGTAGAGAACGTCCGTTTTTTTTGAACCATTGAAGTAGTATTGCTGCAAAATCCATGCAGCAAAGGTAGTTAAAAAGTAGAAAAAGAATGAAAAGTTAGAGCAGGATTTGTTGCTAAAATCATTATTATTTGCTAATTTTGTCCAGATTATTACTCTCTGAGAGTACGATAGGCATGTGCCGAAAGACTGGCAGGCTGTGAGGACAGGCACTCTTGTCAGCCAGTGAGGCAACTGTCTAAGTGTTCTTGCATCACAGTTCGTTACAGAGATGTTTTATACAGTTTCCTGCATCAAAGCACGGTAAGACAGTTCAATACAAAGGTGACGATTATAAAATTAGAAGTTATAAAAGATGAGAAACAAGGTGAAGAAAACGCTTATGGGGCTTGCCCTCGTCGTGGCAACCCTTTCTGTCAGTTCATGTGCCACACGTGAGTCAGCTGTCAATGACCTGCAGAAATTTTCATATGAGCTGCGTGACAACAGCCAGTACTACACAGCCAGCGAATGGGAAAGAGCTTTCAATAAGTTCGGTATGATTCGTCGTGAGATTGCACGCCATGACTATACCGTTGCTGAACGTCAGCGTATTGGCAGACTTGAAGGCGATTGTGCCCGCTATATGGTGCGTGGTGCAAAGGACGGTGTGATAAACAGTGTCTTCGGTCTCGGCAGTGAGTTACAAGGCATTTTAGATGCTATCGGTGGCAAGAACAGGGAATAATGTTTCAGACTGTTCTTCAAACATTGTAGTTTCAGACTGCTTTTTCACAGCCCCAGGCATAGGGAAATGTATTGCAGGGCGTTAGTCGTAGTTCCAGGAAGTCTTTGCAGGCAGTAAGGAGGTGCGGTATGTCCTGTGAAAGCAGAACGGTGCATGGTCGGAGAAAATGAAAAGCTGGCAACTTTTTGACTTTTAGCAAATAGTTGCCAGCCTTTTGTTTTTTTTTGATTTAAAGTATTGTTTAGTCGCTTATAATTAGTAACTTTGCAAATCAAATCCATAAAATGTTTTACAATGGCTGGTACAAAGCAAATTAAGACCGCCCTTATTTCGGTCTTTCACAAGGATGGACTTGAGGATCTGCTCAAGAAGTTAGACGAAGAAGATGTGAAATTCCTCAGTACAGGCGGTACACAGGAGTTCATTGAATCATTAGGATACGAATGTCAGAAGGTGGAGGACCTTACGTCTTACCCTTCTATCCTCGGCGGTCGTGTGAAAACACTACACCCAAAGGTTTTCGGAGGTATTCTTGCCCGTCGTGATAACGAAGGCGACCAGGCGCAGATGCAGGAGTATGATATTCCATTCATTGACCTCGTTATTGTAGACCTTTATCCTTTCGAGCAGACGGTTGCCAGTGGTGCCAGCGCAGAGGATATTATTGAGAAGATTGATATAGGCGGTATCTCGCTGATACGTGCCGGAGCCAAGAACTTCAAGGATGTGGTTATCATTCCAAGTAAGGCTGAATATCCTGTGCTGCTACAGATTCTCAACACAAAGGGTGCACAGACTGAAATTGAAGACCGAAAGATGTTTGCGGAGCGTGCCTTCGGTGTCAGCAGCCATTATGACAGTGCTATTCACAGCTGGTTTGCAGCAGAATAAGCATGCTTTAGAAAAGAAATATACACTTACAAATTATATATAATTAATGGGATTATTTTCATTTATCCAGGAAATTGCTATGGATCTGGGAACGGCAAACACGATTATTATCAGTGATGATAAGATTGTTGTTGATGAGCCGTCAGTAGTAGCACTGGACCGTCGCACGGACAAGATGATTGCCGTGGGTGGTGATGCAAAGATGATGTACGAGAAGGAACATCCCAATATTCGTACAATCCGCCCTTTGCGCGACGGAGTTATCGCTGACTTTACAGCTTGTGAGCAGATGATGCGTGGACTTATCAAGATGGTTCACAGCGGTAATCGCTTCTTCTCTCCTTCACTGCGTATGGTAATCGGCGTTCCATCTGGTTCTACTGAGGTTGAGCTTCGTGCTGTTCGTGACTCAGCAGAGCATGCTGATGGTCGTGACGTCTATCTTATCTTCGAGCCAATGGCAGCTGCTCTTGGTATGGGTCTTGATGTAGAGGCTCCGGAAGGTAACATGATTGTTGATATCGGTGGTGGTAGCACTGAGATTGCTGTGATTTCTCTGGGTGGTATCGTATGCAATAACTCTATCCGTGTTGCAGGTGATGACCTCACTGCGGATATTCAGGAATATATGAGCCGTCAGCACAATGTAAAGGTCAGCGAGCGTATGGCTGAGCGTATCAAGCTCCATGTTGGTTCGGCATTGACTGATCTTGGTGAGGAAGCACCAGAGGATTACATTGTACATGGTCCTAACCGTATAACAGCTCTCCCTATGGAGGTGCCTGTATGCTATCAGGAGATTGCTCATTGTCTTGATAAGACTGTTGCTAAGATTGAGAATGCCGTGCTTTCTGCATTGGAGAATACTCCACCTGAGCTTTATGCAGATATTGTAAAGAATGGTATTTACCTCAGTGGTGGTGGTGCTTTGCTCCGTGGTATCGACAAGCGCCTGACTGATAAGATTAATATTCCGTTCCATATTGCCGAAGACCCATTGCACAGTGTTGCCAAGGGTGCAGGCATTGCATTGAAGAACGTAGACCGTTTCTCGTTCTTGATGAGATAACAACTAACGTTCATGCACAATCTGACAGAGTTCCTTGCTAAATACAAGCATTGGTTCTTGTTCGTTGCCCTGGAAGTCTTGAGTATGGTTCTTCTGTTCCGATTCAATGACTATCAGGGCAGTGTGTGGTTCACATCTGCGAACTATGTTGCTGGATCGGTGTATGAGGCAAGCTCAAAGGTTACATCTTATCTGACAATGGGTGAGGTGAATGAGGAGCTGACCAAGCGCAATCTTGAACTGGAACGTCAGGTGAAAGAATTGTCAGCACAGCTGTATGACAAGACAAAGGATTCAACTTTCCTTCATAAGGGGCAGTATCGTTTCTTTTCAAAGTTCCGTTTGATACAGGCAAAGGTCGTTGCCAACTCGCTCGACAAGCCTGATAACTTTATTACAATCAATAAGGGAACGTGGGATGGAGTGCGGAAAGATATGGGTGTAGCCTGCGGTAATGGTGTTGTCGGTATTGTTTATATGGCTGGCATCCACTATGCTGTGGTTATCCCGGTACTGAACTCGAAGTCGAATATCAGTTGCTCTATTCAGGGACGTGATTACTTCGGTTATCTCCACTGGAACGGTGGTGCGAGTGATGTGGCTTATCTTGATGATGTTCCCCGTCATGCCAAGTTCAAGTTAGGCGACCGAGTTGTGACGAGTGGTTACTCTTCTGTGTTCCCCGCAGGAGTGTTGGTTGGTAAGATCAAGCACGTATATAACTCAGAGGATGGTCTCTCTTATCGTCTGCAGATAAAACTCTCAACTGACTTCGGCAACCTTCGTGATGTCTGTGTTATTGACGATGCTTCCATCAGAGAGCAGCGACAGGTTATCAAGGCGGCGCAGGATTCTATTAAACCACTTGAAAGTCCGATGGTTAACAGAGGACAGTAAAGACGCCTCTGACCGCATTGTTCAGCTTTGGTAAAGCGCAGCTGTAGCGCTTTATGGCAGGTTCTTTGAATTAGCGTGAGCTATTAGTTTCCTTTGAATTACGAATTGAAAGAATGAATGTAGATTTTCTTAAACGTTTGCTTTGGTTTGCTGTCTTGACAGTAGCACAGGTGTTTGTACTCAATCACATCCATCTGTTTGCTGTTGCCACGCCATTGCTTTATGTCTATTTCATTCTTCTCTTCCCTCGTAACTATCCCCAGTGGGCTATTCTGTTATGGGGCTTTGTGATGGGGCTTATCATTGATACTTTCTCAAATACGCCGGGTGTGGCTGCCGGTTCACTGACATTGTTAGCAGCCTTGCAGCCTTTCGTGCTGCAACCTTTCATTCCCCGTGACAGCAGTGAGAACTTTCAGGCGGGTATGGATACACTCAGCATACCGCAATACACGTGGTATGCGGCAATTCTTACTCTGACATACAATGTGGTTTTCTTCTCCTTGGAGATGTTCAGCTTCTTCAATGTGTTGGAATGGCTGCAGTGTGTCGGTGGTAGTTCGTTGCTCACGTTCATTCTCATTCTTGTTGTTGAGAACGTAAGGAGGCGATAGGAAATGAAGAATTACGATTTGGAAAAACGTCGCCTCGTGCTTAGTGCGGTTGCAATAGGTATCGTGGTGATATACATCATACGTCTTTTTGCTCTTCAGATAGCCAGTGACGACTATCGGAAGAGTGCAGACTCTAATGCTTTTTTGAAGAAAATTGAGTTCCCGTCACGTGGAAGTATCACGGACAGGAAGGGCAAGCTGTTGGTTTATAACCAGCCGGCTTATGACATCATGGTCGTAACCAACGAGATGGCTGGGCATCTTGACACGCTTGAGTTCTGCAAGGCTCTGAACATAACCAAGGCTGACTTCATCAACCGAATGGTCAATCTCAAGGACAGGAACAAGAATCCAGGTTATTCCCGGTTTACACAACAGCTATTCCTGAGCCAGTTGAGCGACAAGGATTTCAGTGCTTTCCAGGAGAAACTCTATCGTTTTCCTGGCTTTTATATACAGAAACGAAGTGTCCGCCAGTATCAGCGACCTATCGCAGCACATGTCCTTGGAGATGTGGCTGAGGTGAGTCAGAGCGATGTTGAGGAGGATGACTACTATCAGCCGGGTGATTATATCGGAAAGATGGGCGTTGAGCGTGAGTATGAGAAGGACTTGCGTGGGGTAAAGGGCGTGCAGATTCTTCTGCGTGATGCCCACGGACAGATACAGGGTCGCTACCAGAATGGTAAGTATGACCAGCGTCCACATCCCGGACGTGACGTCCAGCTCGGTATTGATGCCGACCTTCAGGAACTTGGTGAACGGTTGATGGAAGGTAAACTCGGTGCGGTCGTTGCCATCGAACCTAAGACAGGACAGGTTCTGGCGATGGTTTCTTCACCTACTTTCGACCCCCGCTCCATGATTGGAAAGATGCGTGGGAAGTACCAGCATGACATGACGCTTGACCCAGCCAAGCCTTTGCTCAATCGTGCCATTATGGGACAGTACCCTCCGGGTTCAACCTTCAAGACAGGACAGGCTGTAACTTATTACACTGAAGGAATAGTCTCTGACTCTACGCGTTACCCCTGTCATCATGGATTCAACTTCAAGGGGCTTCATGTAGGTTGTCACTCACATGGCGCTCCTATCGCCCTGGTGCCATCAATCAGTACCTCTTGTAACAGTTACTTCTGTTGGGGACTTTATCACATGCTTTCCAATCGTAAGAAGTATAAGACTTTGGAGGATGCGATGGACGTATGGCGTGACTACATGGTGTCAATGGGATTTGGTTATAAACTGGGTATTGACCTGCCAGGCGAGAAGCGTGGTATGATTCCAAATGCAAAGTTCTATGACAATGCTTTCAAGAAATGGAACCCGTTATCGGTCATTTCCATTTCTATCGGACAGGGTGAGGTGAACCTTACACCGTTGCAGATTGCCAACCTCGGTGCTACGATTGCCAATCGTGGTTATTATATAACACCGCATGTGGTGCGTCATGTTCAGGGAAAGAAACTCGATAAGAAGTATCTGGAGCAGCACCGTACAAAGGGAAGTGTCAGGTCTTATCAGGAGGTTGTAGCCGGTATGGTGTCGTCAGTGCGTGGTGGAACATGTGCGCATGCTGTACACCCAGGTTATTCACTGGCTGGTAAGACGGGTACAGCACAGAACCGCGGTAAGGACCACTCTGTGTTTATGGGCTTCGCTCCTGTCGATACTCCCAAGATTGCCATTGCCGTCTATGTTGAGAACGGTGGTTTTGGTGCTGAATTTGGTGTGCCTATCGGCTCGTTGATGATAGAGCAGTATATCAATGGAATGCTGACAGATGGCGACGCTGCCAGGGCTACAGCCATTCAGAAACGCCATATTTCTTATCCGTTCAAGCGTCCGATGTCTCGCACAGACTCCCTCCGTCTCGATTCTATCAAGCGTGTGAATATCATCAGAGACTCGCTGAAGAAGGTCAGAGAGAAGCAGGACCAGGCTGAAGCTGAGCGTGTGAAGGAGGCGCAGGCAAGGAAGGATGCTGAAGAAAAGGAAAAGAAGAGGCAGCCTCAGAACGAGCCTGCCATCCGTGTGGAACCGGAGAAACTAATCAAGCCGGAGAAGAAAGCAAAGGATAAGGGAGGCGACAAGAAGGAAAAAGAGAAAGAAAAGAACAAAGATACACGTAAGGAAAATAAAGAAAAACCTAAGGTTAAGGAAAAACCTAAGGAGCAGCCTAAGGGCAAACCAAAGGAACAACCCAAAGCAAAGCCTAAAGAGCAGGTGAAGGAAAAGCCCAAGGAGCAACCAAAGGTTAAACCTAAGGAGCAAGTAAAAAATAAACCAAAGGAACAACCCAAAGAGAAATCAAAGGTTCAAACAAAAGACAAACAAAAAAGCAAGGAGACAGTAAAGCGTGCCAAGTAACTATACAGCAGACAAACAGCCGGGTGTACTTCGTTCATTGGACTGGTGGACGATAGGTATTTATATTGCGCTGCTCACCTTCGGGTGGGTGAGCGTCTGCGGTGCAAGTTACACTTACGGTGACACTGAAATCTTCTCGCTTTCAACCCGTTCGGGTATGCAGATTGTCTGGATTGGTACCTCCATCTGTCTGGGCTTCGTACTGCTGATGATGGACGACCGTTTCTATGACACCTTTGCTTACGTCATCTATGGACTCCTGGTGCTGCTGCTCTTCGCCACCATCTTCAATCCGCATACGATTAAGGGTTCACGGTCGTGGCTTGTGCTGGGTCCCTTGCGCCTGCAGCCTGCCGAGTTTGCCAAGTTTGCAACAGCACTGGCGATAGCCAAGTTTATGTCGGCATACGGTTTCACCATCAAGAACTGGAAGCATTTTGCAGGTGCCTGTGGAATCATTTTCCTGCCGATGCTGTGCATTGTCGGACAGCGCGAGACAGGTTCGGCTTTGGTCTACTTCTCTTTCTTCCTCATGCTTTATCGTGAGGGAATGTCAGGTGCATTCCTTTTCACAGGATTGGCAATGGTCGTTTATTTCGTAGTCGGAATCAAGTATGAGGAAGTATTGCTGTGGGACACACCCACGTCCTTGGGTAAGTTTGTCGTCCTTTTGCTGGTTCAGATATTCTCATCGGCAATGGTGTGGGTGTATGTGGGCGATAAGTCGAAGACACGCCTGCTGCTTGCCTACGTCTTTGGCTTTACTGCGCTTGCCCTTCTTTTTTCCGAGTTTGTCATCCCGTTTGATATAGTCTGGGTTCAGTTGGTTTTGTCGGCATGTGTCATAGGCTACTTGGTTTATAATGCGATGAATACTCGCTTTGCCAACTACTTTTATATAGCATTGTTTGCCTTGGGCTCAATTGCCTTTTTCTATTCGGCAGACTATGTGCTGAACGATGTTATGCAGCCACACCAGCGTGTGCGTATCAACGTTCTTTTAGGATTGGATGAAGATCTTGCCGGCGCAGGTTATAATGTGCATCAGAGTGAGATTGCCATCGGCTCAGGTGGATTGCAGGGTAAAGGGTTTCTGAATGGTACGCAGACCAAACTGAAGTTTGTGCCTGAACAGGATACCGACTTTATCTTCTGCACCGTAGGCGAGGAGGAGGGCTTCCTCGGTTCAGCTTCGGTTCTTGTACTCTTCCTCTTTCTTATTCTCCGACTGATGTACCTTGCTGACCGGCAACCCTTTAAGTTCGGGCGAGTCTATGGGTATTGTGTTGCGGGAATCTTCCTATTCCACGTCTTTATTAACGTCGGAATGGTACTTGGTCTGACACCTGTTATCGGTATTCCGTTACCTTTCTTCAGTTACGGAGGTTCCTCCCTTTGGGGCTTTACCTTGCTCCTCTTTATCTTCCTCCGCATTGATGCTGGACGTAATCTTATTCGTCAGTAGGGAATAAGATTACGCTTGCCATGTTTCCCTTTTATAAGAATGTTTTTTATAAAAGTTTTTATGTCGTGAAGTATCTGACTGTTTCCTTTTTTATTTCAATAACTGGTGGCGTTTTCCTATACTTTGTAAGTTGGAAAAATCCTTACATAAATTCTTTCTATTCAGCCTAAAGTATGGGGGTAAACAGTCTTTTTTGTCGCATTTGCAACTCTCGTATAATCAGTATGTTATAGAATTATGCAGGAATAGGTGCTTAGTTAGGCTTCAACTAAGCCTTAGTTAGGATGCAACTAAGGCTCTTTTGCACCTCAATTAAGACTTAATTGAAGTCTAATTAAGTATCAATACGGTCTTGATAAGTAAAATTTCCCAACAAAGTTACCGCTTGTATTCTTCAAAAGTGGAGATTTGCAGAAGGGAAATAGCAAAGTGTAGTAGAGCGGTTAGAACCCAATGTCGGTGCTTCAGTTGTAAATATAGTGTTGCATAAGTTTGGAGTTGCGATTTCTCCCGTTAGAACAAATCTTTGTCGTAATTAGTATGAAGGCTACTTCAAGACTCCTGTATATAGAGGTTGAAGTAGCCTTCTTTAGGAGTATTTACTACTTATGAAAATCAGATATATTTACTTCTTGAGAAGTCTGACACCGATGTCACTGATACCAGGGAGTGACTCACGGCTCATGATATGATGTATCTTAACCTGCATAGAGTCATTTCGATTAAGATGGAAAGACGTTATCGCTTGACGTATTTCAGTGCTTGTAATACCTTTCTGTCCTACCAATATCCCCTTGTCGTTAATAATCTCGCAATTAACGGTGTCATTATAAGTCTTTTCTCGCTTTTTACGTTGTCTATAAAAGATGACTTTCCGCTCAATAATCATACTTATATTGCGGTAAGGATAAGTCTGTGCAGCACGCAGGCAGAGGTCTAACTGATAGCTGCCTTCCCACTGACGAGGAACATCAAAAGTAAGCGTATCTTTACGTGACCAACCTTGTAGTGACACACTTTTATATTGGTCGTAAGTGCGAGGATCACTACATGAAGCAACACCCATGGCGATGACCATGAGTGTTATGATATAAAATAAGGTGGAAACCTTATGTTTCATTCTTATGTTCTTTCTGTTTGCTGAGGCTGTCTGCCTTCGTTTCGTCTGTTTGGATTTTCTCCTTCGTTCTGTTGTTGTGCCGGACGAGGACCGTTGTAAGGACGACGATTGCCATTCTGTGGGCGACGGTTGTCGTTTGGCTGTCGGTAGTTGTCCTGTCCGTCACGCTGGTTGCGACGGTTGTCACGCTGTGGTCTGCCACCTTGCTGTCCGTTGTTGTTGCGTGGCTGGTTGTTCTTCCTGCGCTTCTTTGCCTTGTCAAAGCGGCTGAGGTCAGCTCCAGCAAGCAGGTCGACAGGCTTCTTGGCAGGTTTTGCTTTGCCATCTTCGAGGAGTGAAAGCGGCTTTTCCCCACGTCGGTTCAGTTCGATAATCTCCTTTGCACGCTCAGCACTGATTGTCTCGAGGTTCGCTGCGAGATTCTTGTCAGTGGAGTAGGTGCACTGACCACTGAGAATGTCGGTCTTGAAGAGATGGTATTCGCCATCCATTGTCTCCAGCAGGACCTCCTTGCTCGGCAGTTTCCGTCCAGCCTCCATGTAGTCATCGACCTCGTAGTTAAGACAGCACTTCAGCTTGGCACACATACCTGCCAGTTTAGTTGGATTGAGTGAGATGTCCTGAATACGGGCAGCAGTGGTTGAAACACTTGAAAAGTTCTTCATCCATGTGGCACAGCAGAGTTCCCTACCACATGGACCAGTACCGCCAATGCGTCCTGCTTCCTGTCGTGCACCAATCTGTTTCATTTCAATTCGCACGTGGAAGGCTGCAGCGAGGTCCTTGATGAGCTGACGGAAGTCGACACGCTCGTCGGCAATGTAGTAAAAGATGGCTTTGTTTCCATCGCCCTGATACTCCACGTCGCCAATCTTCATCTTCAGACCTAAGCCCTTTGCAATCTGTCGGCTCTCAATCATCGTGGCGTGTTCACGTGCCTTTGCCTCGTGATACTTCTGCATGTCAACTTCCTTTGCAAGGCGGTAGACACGTTTGATGTCGTCCGGTGACTTTACACATGACGATTTCTTTATCTGCAACTTGACGAGTCGTCCGGTCAGAGTGACTACTCCGATGTCATGTCCGGGGTTAGCTTCTACTGCCACGACATCACCTTTCTTCAAGTCAAGGTTATTGACATTGTGATAGTATCCCTTACGTGTATTCTTGAACTGAACTTCGACAAGGTCGGTTGTCTGGTCATTATCTGGCACGTCAGCCAGCCAGTCAAAGGTGTTCAGCTGGCGGTCTTGTCTGCCACTGCCTTTGTGGCATAAGCCTCGGTCGCAACCATGCCAGACCTTGAATTTCATATCTTTGTAATCCATTGATTGTATTCTTTTTGTTTATATATATATTGGCAGCCTCCTGGTTTCCTCTGAGAGAGGAAGGGGTAGGCTGTGATAAGCAATGATAAGTTATATTATATAGGTTCATACATATAACTTGTCAACTTGTTAACTTGTCAACTCGTTTACTTCTTCAGCAGCAGTACGATGAGCTTCAATGCCATGTCATAAAAGACAATCTTAGCGTTTGCATTCTGCCCGATGTCACGACTTGCATGCTGGAAAAGCTCGTTTATTTCAATGACGTTTGCCTCGTTGATGAAGCGTGCAAAGTTCTTCGCAAAGTTCTCTTCCTCCAAAGTCATGTAGTTGAGTTCGGGGGTTCGGAAGTTGAACATGAAGTTTTCACGCACCTGCTGTTGGAAATAAGTGAGCATGCGGCGCTCTTTTTCACGTCCATATCCAGCTACAACCTCACTCCAACGTTTAAGATCTTTCACGTTACGGAGGTAACAAAGGCGCATGAGCATTTGGAACATGTTGAGGAATTCACGGTTTTCATTGCCAGAGTCTAACGATTCCAATGCCTTCAACCAACTGCCGTGAGCAATGCGGGCAATGCGATGTGCCGCATCAGTGTCAATGCCTCTCCGACTGATGAGTGCTTGCTCAATGGCTTCATCTTCGATGCGTTTCACGTCAATGCGCTGTGTACGGCTGATGATGGTTTCAAGCAGTTTCTCTGGCTCTTCGCACACCATGAGGAATACAGTGCCCTGCGGTGGCTCCTCCAATAGCTTCAACAGCTTGTTGGCAGAGGTGAGATTCATTCGTTCCGGCAGCCAGATAATGGATACCTTATAGCCTCCCTGACTTGATTTCAAAGCCAGTACACGTGACAACTCGTCGCTCTCTGCACCCGTGATGATAGCCTGCTGCGTGGTAGCTCCCATCTGTTTCATCCATTGGTTCATGGTGAAATAAGACCCTTTCATGATGAGTTCGTGCCATTCCTTTGCAAAATCGCTGCTCAGGGGCTGGTGCTCACTGCTCATACTTGGGAGCTTGATGGTGGGGTAAGAGAAGTGAAGGTCGGGATGTTCCCAGTTCCGAATCATGGCACGGGCATTGGAAACGGCTGGCGAAGCAGCTTCTTCCGCTTCATCACCAGCAAGCAGATAGCTGGCAAAAGCCATTGCAAGTGCCATTTTACCAGTCCCCTCAGGACCGCAGAAGAGCAAAGCATGGGGCAGACGGTCTTCCTTCACCATCTGCATGAGCCGTTCCTTGGCAGCTTCCTGTCCTATAACTTCTGAAAAGTTCATCTTCTCTTGTTCTGTATTTAAGTTGTTGTACTGCTTGTGGAAAGCGTTTCTACATCAGTTGTCTCATTGCTTCATGTACACTGCTTACAGCTGAAACGGTATGGAAATGTACATTGTTGAAACCATGTGCACAGAGGTCTTTCACCTGCTTTGCACCCCATACTGTGCCCGACAGACGTGCCTCTTCGTCCAACTTGCACTGATGCGTCATTTCTGCAAGTACTTCCGAGGTGTTGCAGCGGAATGTCTTTGGAATAACATTCAGCTGTGCCTGCTTGGCAAAAGGCTTGACGGGTTCGTCAGTAAAGGTTCCTTTGTTGAATATGGTTGACCTGTTCGGAATGCTTCTCGCCCGTTTCATTGTTCAGCAGTTGCTTTATATCTGTTATGTTGTTGTGCATTTGGCTACAAAGTTAGTAAATAAATGTGAGAAAAGCAGACTTCTTGAAAAGTAAAAAGCGTTAGAAAATAAAAAAGAAAATGCCCTTGTGTCCCTGCATAAAGTAGTAATGTGAGTAAGGGAATAGGTGTGTTCAAGTGTATTATTAAGTAGATGTATGTCCCATGAAAGGGGTATATTGCATGTAGAGTTGATAATATTTTGATTTACTACTAATTAATATGAAAAGAATCTTTATGGCTGTTATTGCCTTGACAATGGCTGTAAATCTGATGGCTGGCGGCTTCGTGAAAGTGAAGGACGGACGCTTTGTCCGTGATGGAAAACCCTACTATTATGTGGGAGCAAACTTCTGGTATGGAGCCATACTTGGCTCAGAGGGACCGGGTGGGAACCGTGCCCGACTTCGTCGTGAACTTGATGCGCTGCAACAGCTGGGTATAGACAATCTCCGTATCTTGGTCGGTGCGGATGGTTTGCCGGGTGTTGAGGACAAGGTTGAACCTGTTTTGCAGCCTCGTCCGGGTGTGTATAATGACTCAATCCTCGCAGGATTAGACTATCTGCTGACGGAGATGAGCAAGAGGAAGATGCTTGCCGTGCTCTATCTTACCAACTCCTGGGAGTGGAGTGGGGGCTATGGTGCTTATCTGGAATGGGCGGATGAAGGTCCGGCTTTGATACCCCGCAGGGACGGATATGGTGCTTATACGAAGTATGCAAGCAAGTTTGCTTCCTGTCAGAAGGCACATTTGATGTTCTATGAGCATATACGTTTCATCCTCAGTCGTACAAACAGATACACGGGGATGAAGTATGTTGACGACCCGACCATCATGTCATGGCAGATCTGCAATGAACCGCGTGCCTTCTCAGTTGAGGCTTTGCCGGAGTTTGAGAAGTGGCTTTCAGAGGCGACGGCACTTGTCCGAAGCCTTGACCAGAACCATCTGGTCAGCCTTGGAAGTGAAGGTGCGTTCGGTTGTGAGCGTGATTTTGGCAGCTTCGAGCGTATCTGTGCGGACAAGAATGTTGATTATTGCAATATTCATATATGGCCCTATAACTGGCAGTGGGCAAGAAAGACGCATCTGAAGGAAGACATCAAGGCAAGTTGTGAGCACACCCAAGACTACATAAACCGTCACCTTGCAGTCTGCAAGCGTGTCGGAAAGCCGCTTGTGCTTGAGGAATTCGGCTATCCCCGTGATGGTTTCTCATTCTCATTGAAGAGTACAACGAAGGCGCGCGATGCTTATTATAAGTATGTCATGGATGCTGTGGCAGAGAATGCAGCGAAAGGCGGATTCCTTGTAGGTTGCAACTTCTGGGGCTGGGGTGGCTTTGCAAAGCCCAGTCACGAACGTTGGCAGGCAGGAGACGACTTTATGTGCGACCCGGCACATGAGCCGCAGGGCTTCTACAGTGTGTTTGCATCAGACAAGTCAACACTGAAGATTATTCAGAAGCAGGTGAAACGTATGTCCGAAATCAAGTAACGTTGTGTCTGGGAGCTGTCGTTTTTCTGCTGCAAAGCTATGGATTATGTTTCATGAACCTGTCCTTGCCAATAGCTTCTTGTGGCTCTGAATGTCGGGACAGCGATGCCGTTATGTAAAGATAATTCCTCGGTTATAATTTTACTGACGCTTAATAGCGTCCTGATTAAGCCTTAATTGATGTTCAATCAGTGCTTAATTGAAGCCTTAAAGGTGCTTAGTTGCAATGCAATTAAGCACCTTTTCTTTTGCCATTTTGTAATCACTTGATTTCCTGTTGGTTGTGATGCCGGTCTGAAAGCCTGTTTTTGAGGTTTACAAATTTGGTTACTTTATTTTTTTTGTAAGTATATTTCGCAGTCTGTTTTTACATGATACGACAATAGATGGCGGAATGTCTTTCCCCGTTTTTGGAAGGAGGTGGGTGATACTTCTTTCTTCTTCCCCTATAATCTTTGGTCATGTACGGAATAAAGTGTAACTTTGCAGCATGGATGGAGTCATGTGTTGGCTTCATCATCGATAAGTTTGAAACATCAAAAAAGCAATAAAGAAATGGAAATGTTCAAGTTCAATCCTCTTTTAAAATCAATTCTCTGGGGTGGAGAAAAGATAGTACCTTTCAAGCATCTGACCTCTGATCAGCAGCAGGTGGGCGAAAGCTGGGAAATATCCGGTGTGAAGGACAACGAAAGTGTTGTGTCTGACGGCGAGTACAAAGGCTGGACGCTGAATAAACTTGTTGACACGTTGAAGGATAAGCTGGTAGGTAAGGAGAACTATGCACGCTTCGGCAATGAGTTCCCACTGCTCGTTAAGTTTATTGACGCACGTGAGCAGCTTTCTATTCAGGTTCATCCAACTGACGAGCAGGCACAGGCACAGGGCTTGGGTCGTGGCAAGACAGAGATGTGGTATGTGATGGAAAGTGATGCTGATGCTTCTCTTCGCAGCGGTTTGAAGCAGCAGATTACACCGGAGCAGTACAAGGAGATGGTTGAAAATGATACTATCACTGAGGCTTTGTCTGAGTATCCAGTAAAGGAAGGTGACGTGTTCTTCTTGCCAGCAGGTCGCATTCATTCTATCGGTGCAGGCTGTTTCCTGGCAGAGATTCAGGAGACAAGCGACGTGACCTATCGTATCTACGACTTCAAGCGTCAGGATGCTGAGGGCAATTATCGCCAGTTGCATACGAAGGAAGCGGCTGAGTGTATTGATTATACTGTCTATCCAGACTATCGCACACAGTATGTGGCACGTCAGAATGAGCCTGTAGAGCTTGTCAGCTGTCCATATTTCACAACGTCTGTCTATGACCTTACAGAGACGATGACACTTGATTACAGCGATTTGGACTCTTTCGTTATCTTCGTTGGACTCAAGGGTGAGGGTGAGATTACCGACGCTGAGGGCAATACAATCTCTTTCCGTGCAGGTGAGAGTGTACTCCTTCCAGCTACAGCAACAACTGTTAAGGTTTCAGGAACAGTTAAGTTCTTAGAGTCTTACGTTTAAATAGGCACGTTAAAGATTGCTTTAGCTGAGTTATCACGGTGTTGATAAAATGCTAATAGTGGCAGGTTGTATAAAAAAGAGCTCTCCTCTTCACAAGAAAAGGAGAGCTCTTTTTGTTTTATAGAAGTGCTGTCTGGCAATTCCTTTCCTCCTATTAGTTAGTCATTAACGCCTTACTATCTTTATTATAGTGACCTTAATGCCCCTGTTTTCTATCTTCAGTCGATGTGTTAAGGTCAAGCACACATGGTGCTAAGGCTTAACACACATGGTGCTCATGGTAAACACCACTGGTGTCAGTGGTAGATTGCATAAAAAACAGGTCACCTTTTCATGTGAAAAGGTGACCTGTTCTTGTTTTATAGATAGTGTCTTAGTTTATTTTTCATCCTCTTTCTTTTCCCCGGTGACTGCTGCAATGGCTTCTGCTCCAGCCGTGTCGCCCTCCTTGGTGACATATCGTTGCCAGTAAGCTATGATGAGGGTGGTGAGCGGTAAGGCAATGATAAGCCCGATGAAGCCCAGCAAAGCACCCCATACGGAGAGGGAGAGGAGCAGGATGGCTGGGTTCAGTCCCATTGCCTTTCCCATGATTTTTGGTGTTATTACCATATCCATAAGCACCTGTACGATGGCAAATACAGCCAATGCAATACCGAAGATTATCCAGAAGTTCTCTCCCGTATCAGCTGCCTTGAGCAGTGAGAGGAAAGCTGCTGGGATGAGTGCAAAGGTGTGGAGGTAAGGCACAAGGTTGAGAATTCCGATAAGGATTCCCATACCGATAGCCATTGGGAAGTCGATGATGGTAAAGCCGATACAGAAGAGTATGCCCATGCAGAGTGAAACCAATCCTTGTCCGCGGATATAGTTGTTCAGCTCACGCTCTACGTCCTGTGCCAGTTCTGCCCAGAAAGGACGTGCCCTCTTCGGGAAAATCTTTATCCAGTTCTGTGTCAGTATCTCGTAGTCAAGCAGGATAAAGAACATATATAATAAGGTGATACATGAGGCAATGACCGAGATGACGATGCTTGCCGTCTGTCCGATTACTGAGAAAAGTTTCGGCATGGCAGTCTTGATGGCATCGGTGAAGTCAGGACTTTTCAGGAATTTCTCAATCTCCGTGCGGTTCTCCATTATCCATTTCTGTATCATTGTCGCAATGTTGTTGGAGTGAGTGGTCTCATGTAGATAACGGTTGACGATATACATGAACCTGTCAACCTGGTTTATCATTGGCGGAACGATGAAGTAGAAGATGCCGGCGAAGATGGCAGTGACAAATACAAGGGTAATGATAATGCTCAACGCCCTGCCTGGTACGTGAAGTTTGTATTGTACGAATTTCACGATAGGATAGAGGAGGTAGGCAAGCAGCCATGCTATAAAGAAAGGTAAAAGCACCCCCGAGAGAGCATTGATGATAAAGCCGACTGTTATGACGGCAAGTGCAATCAATGTCCAGCGTATGAACTTGTCGAAAGTAATTGTCTGGCGCATAAGCGTATTAATCTTTGTTGTTTTCTTCTTTCTGTGTTGCCTTCTGGTAGCATTCACGGCATAAAGGTTCGTATTCCTGCTGTTCGCCGAGCATGACACGGCGTTCGTCGTCAATGAGGCGATGGCTCACGTAAGCCAATGAGCCGCACTTCACGCAGATGGCATGTACCTTTGTCACCTCGTCGGCAATGGCACAGAGGGCAGGAATAGGTCCGAAAGGAACGCCTTTGTAGTCCATGTCAAGTCCGGCAATGATGACACGGATGCCGTTGTTAGCCAGCTGGTTGCAGACGGCAGTAAGTCCTTCGTCCAGAAACTGTGCCTCGTCAATGCCCACGACATCAATGTCGGATGCAAGAAGAAGGATGTTGCCGGACGAGTCAATAGGTGTGGAATGAATAGTGTTCTGGTCATGGCTGACTACATCCTCATCCGAGTAGCGTGTGTCAATGGAAGGTTTGAATATCTCCACCTTCTGTTTTGCAAACTTTGCTCGTTTCATACGTCGGATGAGTTCTTCGGTCTTGCCAGAGAACATACTTCCACAAATTACCTCAATGCGTCCTTGTCGACGTCTTTCACCGTTAAGATTGTCTATCTTTGTCATAATCATTGCAAAGATATATATTTTAGGAAGAATAGGTAAACGTTAAGCGTTAAAAGTTATTGAGGGAGTGTGTTCCGTAGGAAGTTAGTGGGGAGTTAAAGGCTGTCAATAGTCTTTAAACTTGTTTTTATTTGAGGACTAAAGACCGTCAGTTGGGTTTTTGCGGGTGTTCTGTAGGAAACTAAAGACTGTCAATGGGGATTTAATAGGAGTTTAGTTGGTGTTTATAAGGCATTTGGTGGAAATCTGAAGAGTGACGGTATGGCAAATGCCAGTGAGAAATATCATTCAGAAGTGCTGCGTCTTAGCTTTCTGCTTGTCCATAGGGTGGGGTGAAATCCCCTTTTCTTTATAACTTGCTTAGCTTCTATAACTTCTCTTGACTTCATGTAAGCTCCTAAACACGATGTCCCTTTTTCCTTGCAAACGGAAATGATTGTTATGTAAAAAAAGCTAATTTATTTTGTCTTTCTGTTCATTTACTTTACATTTGCAACCTATAATGGGAATACTATATCTCGTACCGACACCAGTTGGAAACATGGAGGACATGACGCTCCGTGCCATCAGAATCCTCAAGGAGGCTGATTTGATTTTGTGTGAAGATACCCGGACATCGGGTATTCTGTTGAAACATTTTGAGATTAAGAACCGACTTATGTCTCATCATAAGTTCAATGAGCATGCAAGCTCTGCTGGCATTGTCAACAGACTGAAGGCTGGAGAGACGGTTGCTCTTATCTCAGATGCGGGAACACCGGGTATCAGCGACCCTGGTTTCTTCCTCGCCCGTGAGGCTGCAGCTAACGGAATAACCGTCCAGACTCTTCCCGGAGCAACGGCTTTCGTGCCTGCACTCGTGTCGAGTGGCTTGCCTTGCGACCGTTTCTGCTTTGAAGGTTTCCTGCCTCAGAAGAAAGGACGCAAGACTCATCTGGAAAGTTTAGCCGAGGAAACACGTACAATGGTCTTCTACGAATCGCCTTACAGGGTAGTGAAGACATTGGAACAGTTCGCAGAAGTGTTCGGTGCCGACCGACAGGTAAGCTGTTGCCGTGAGATTTCAAAGCTGCATGAGGAGAGTGTCCGGGGAACGCTGACGGAGGTAATAGCCCATTTCAAAGAGACAGAGCCACGCGGCGAGTTCGTCATTGTGGTAGCTGGAAAGGAAAGAGTTAAGTCTTCCGACAGGAAGAAACAAACAGATAAAAATTTATAACGTATGAAGAAACTATTATTAATCGCAGTATGTGGAGTACTTACACTGGCATCCTGCAATCAAGACAAGAAATCGGCTCTTAATCCAGACGAGATAAAAAGTGATTCATTGCGCAATATCATCAGTGCCCGAGATAATGAGATTAATGACCTGATGGGTACGCTGAACGATATTCAGCAGGGATTTGCTGCCATCAATGAGGCAGAGAACCGTGTGACCATTGCGAAGGATGGTGAGCGTACTAACAAGGCAGAACAGGTCAAGGAGAATATCCAGTTTATTGCCCAGCGCATGCAGGAAAACCGTGAACTCATCAAGAAACTGCAGCAGCAGTTGCGCGAGACGGGCTTCAAGGGTGATGCAATGAAGGAGACTCTCGGCAGACTGACCACTCAATTGAGGATCAAGGAGTCAGAATTGAAGCAGTTGCGTGCTGAACTGGAGTCGAAGAATATCCATATCAAGGAGCTTGATGAGACCATCTCCGGACTGAATACGGATGTTGTCAATCTGAAGACTGACAAGGAGAAACTTACTACAGAGAAGGAAAATCTTACCAAAGAGAAAGAGAATCTCCAGACGGAGAACGTCCAGAAGACTGAAACCATCAATACGCAGGACAAGCAGTTGAATACCGGATGGTATGTGTTCGGTACAAAGAGCGAGCTGAAGGCACAGCGTATCCTTGAGAACGGAAAGGTTTTGCAGGGAGCTTTCAACAAGGGTTACTTCACCAAGATTGATATTCGTGTCAGCAAGGAAATCAAGCTCTACAGCAAGAGTGCTCATCTGTTGACGGCTCATCCGGGCAACAGTTACACGCTGTCAACTGATACAAACGGACAGTATGTCCTCCGTATCACAGATCCGCAGACCTTCTGGAGCACAAGCAAATATCTGGTTATCCAGGTTCGATAATCATCAGACGCGAAATCTAAAAAGGCATTCTCATAGCGAGAATGCCTTTTTTCATGTCTTGTAAAGCCAAAACTATGTGATATGCCTGATACCTGTCAGGATTGATATGGTGCTTATAAGCATATAATGGAATCGCTACTATTTCTTTCTTTATCAATAGGAGCGAGGACTGTATAACCGTTTGTGTCTTCTGAAATATCCTTACATTTTTCTGTACTTTTCTTGTTTGAAACAGGGATAAAACAGCTTTTGTATTCGAGTTGGTAACTGTCATGAAATCAGTTGGTTGTAAGGGTGTGTAGAAAAAGGTGCTTAGTTGGGTTTCAGTTAAGCCTTAGTCAGACTCCAATTAAGCACCTTTTGGATGTCAATCAGTGCCTGATTAGAGTGCAATTCATCGTCTGATGAGTTTTCTTGAGATGAAAATATACGACAAAAGCCATATCAGAAGTCCTGTTGGAGGACTGTCTGATATGGCTTTGTTTATGTCAAGGGCAGGTTTACAGCAATGCCTTGAACTTCTCGTTGAGAACCTCCTTTGACGCTGCACCAACAAACTTGTCGACCAGTTCGCCGTTCTTGAAGAAGAGGATAGTCGGAATGTTGCGCACGCCGAAGTCGATGGCTACATCGTCATTCTCCTCAACATCACACTTACCAACAACTATCTTGCCGTCATATTCCTCAGCAAGTTCTGAGATGATAGGACCGATCATTTTGCAAGGACCGCACCATGTTGCCCACAAATCAACTACCAATGGCAACTCGCCATTCTTGTAAGTCTCTAAATTCTCGGTTGTAATTACTACTTCCATGTCTGTTTGTTTTTATGATTCTGTTTAATGTTACTTCTGTTCTTGTACTAATGACAAACACTGTGCCACTTTCTGATTAATTGATATGGAACTCCATCTTCTCATTGGCTGTGATGAAGTCAATCAGTTTGCGGTCAACGTTCACACCTCTGTTACGGCTTCTCAGCATCACTGTCGTGTTGTCAGGTGTGCGCAGCTGTATATAGAGCTGCGTGTTTCCTTCATGTTCTTCCACGACCGTTGACAACTCTGATACCAAAGCCTCGTCCATCGCTGAGGCGTCGACTGATATGGTGAACTTCTCCAGACGGTGTGCCTTCACGTCGTAGAGCTGTTCAACATTCTGCACCTTCAGCTCCAGCATCGTTGGGTTGTTGCGGTAACGGGGCTGGCACTTTGCCGTTATATATATGGTATAGTTCATCTTCAAGAGGTTGTTCCATCGTGCCCAGTCGTCACCGAAGAGTGCAAGCTCGCCAGTTCCTTCAAAGTCTTCTATCGTGACAAAGCCAAACGGTTTTCCTGTCTTCTGCGAGAAACGCTCGTTGACAGCGGTGACGATACCGCCGAATGTTACTTCGTCAATCTTTGACAGTTCTGTCATGTCAGTGTTGCGCCCAATATTGGAACAATGGGTATTGCACATGTTGTTCAGCACAATACTGTATTCGTCAAGCGGATGGGCAGACAGATAGATACCTACCAGTTCACGCTCTTTGTTCAGTTTCTCTATTGCCGGCCACTTCTCAGCCTTCGGTGCAACAGGATGAACTACATCGACAGCATCCATGCCTCCGAAGAGAGAGTTCTGCAGTTGTGCTTTCTCCGACTGGAAAAGCTGACCATAACGGACGATGGTGTCCAGGAACAAGTCGCCCTTTCCAGTGACAGCAAAGTACTGTTCACGCTGCAGACCGAAGCTGTCGAAACCGCCACTGTAAGCCAGACTTTCAAATGCCTTGCGGTTCACGTTGCTGAGGTCGACACGTTCGGCAAAGTCATATATATCCTTGTAAGGACCGTTCTCCTCGCGTTCACGCACAATGCTTTCTGCCGCACTGGCACCCATTCCCTTGATAGCAGAGAGTCCGAAGCGGATTTCACCGTTCTTGTTCACACCAAAGCCTATCTGACTCTCGTTGACATCAGGACCGAGGGTTGCAATCTTCAGTGCCTTACACTCCTCCATCAGCTTCGTGATTTCGGTAATCTGACTGAAGCGTCGTGTCATCAAGGCAGCCATGTATTCGGCAGGATAATGCGCCTTCATGTAAGCCGTCTGGTAAGCCACCCATGAGTAGCAGGTGGCATGCGACTTGTTGAAAGCATAGCTGGCGAACTTCTCCCAGTCGCTCCATATCTTCTCAAGAATCTGCGGGTCGTGTCCGTTTTCCTGTCCCTGCTTGATGAACTTAGGCTTCATCTTGTCAACGATGGCTTTCTTCTTCTTACCCATCGCCTTACGAAGTGCATCACTCTCGCCGCGGGTGAAGTTCGCCAGCTGTCGGCTCAAGAGCATCACCTGCTCCTGATAGACGGTGATTCCGTATGTATCCTTGAGGTATTTCTCCATGCAAGGGATGTCATACTTCACCAGTGCTGGGTCGTGCTTACGCTTGATAAAGTCGGGAATGTAGTCCATCGGTCCCGGACGATAGAGCGCATTCATGGCAATGAGGTCTTCAAACACAGTTGGATGAAGCTCACGCAGGTACTTCTGCATACCAGCCGATTCAAACTGGAACGTACCGACAGTCTGCCCACGTTGATAGAGCTGATAAGTCAGTTCGTCATCAATAGGGATTTTCTCAAGGTCAATAATGTCGCCTCTTGTCTGCTTAACAACTTTGCAGGCCTCCTTCAACTCGGAGAGAGTCTTCAATCCGAGGAAGTCCATCTTGATAAGACCAGTCGACTCGATCACGTGTCCGTCATACTGCGTGACAGGCACTTTCTTTTCCGGGAAGTCCGGGTCAGTTGCCGTAGAAACCGGCACCCAGTCGTCAATTGGGTTACGGCAGATGATGAATCCACAGGCATGGATACCCGTTCCACGCACCGTCCCCTCCAGCATCTTGGCATATTTAATCGTGTTACGTTCCCTTATGTCCTCGCTTACCTCAGCATCCTGCAGCTGTGGTGTACACTTGATGGCATTTGTCAGGTTCATCTTCATGCCGTCAGGAAGGCGTTCTGGAATAGCCTTGCAAAGGGCGTTTGATACGTCCAGAGGCAGTTTTTCCACACGGGCAACATCCTTGATGGAATTCTTCGTTGCCATGGTTGAATAGGTAATGATATGTGCACAGTTCTCGTGTCCGTACTTATCCATTACCCACTGCAGCACCCGTCCGCGTCCGTCATCATCGAAGTCGGTATCAATATCAGGGAGATTGACACGGTCGGGGTTAAGGAAACGCTCAAAAAGCAGGTCATACTTCAAGGGGTCAATCAGCGTGATTCCAAGGCAATAAGCCACAACAGAGCCCGCTGCAGATCCGCGACCCGGACCCACCATTACGCCTAATTCCTCTCTTGCTGCATTGATAAAGTCCTGTACTATAAGGAAGTAACCGGGGAAACCCATCGTCTTCATTACGTGCAACTCAAAGCGGATGCGGCTTTCAACCTCATCCGACAGTGGCTCACCATACAGCTTTTTAGCACCGTCATAGGCTAATTTAGCAAGGTAATCAGCCTCGAACTTGATGCGATATATCTTCTCATAGCCGCCCAGACGTTCGATAACTTTCTTCCCCTCTTCGTTAGAAAGCGGGTTCTCACCGTTCTCGTCGGTCGTGAATTCCTTGTATAAATCCTCCTCGCTGAACTTCTTTTCCCACTCTTCTTCCGTTCCGAAGTCCTCTGGAATGGGGAAGAAAGGCATGATAGGACCATGGTCAATACTGTAGGTTTCCACCTTGTCAAGAATCTCCAATGTGTTCGTCATTGCCTCTGGGATGTCCGAGAAGATTTCATTCATCTCTGCTTGCGTCTTGAACCACTCCTGCTTGGAGTAGCGCATACGCTTCGGGTCATCCAAGTCTTCATTCGTTGAGAGGCAGAGTAAGTGGTCATGTGCCTCGGCAGTTTCCTTGTCTTCAAAGTGACAGTCATTGGTACAAACTACCTTGATACCGTATTCCTTGGCAAACTGAAGCAGTACCTTGTTGGCTTTCTGCTGCAAGGGATAAGCCTCACGGTTTGCCATCAGTGTCGGGTCCTTCACCTCATGGCGTTGCAGTTCAAGATAGTAATCATCCCCGAATACACGGTGATACCATTCGCAAGCCTCCCTTGCACCTTCAATGTCATCGTGGATAATCTTGTTCGGAACCTCTCCTGCAATACAAGCCGTGCACACGATCAGTCCTTCATGATACTTCTCAAGCTGTTCACGGTCCGTACGGGGACGATAGTAATAACCGTCCACCCATGCGTTGGAAACAAGTTTGATGAGGTTCTTATATCCTTGATAATTCTTCGCTAATACTATAAGGTGGTAGCCTGAATTATCCCGCATGCTCTTGTCTTTGTCGTGCATTGTGCGACGAGCTACGTACATCTCGCAGCCAAATATAGGTTTGAAAGGCTCTTCGCCTTTCTCTTTTCTGCCCTTGTTGACCTTGGCACAATAGTCAGAGAACTCCTTTATGCCGAACATCACACCATGGTCAGTGATAGCCATACCCCTCATTCCGTCAGCAACAGCCTTGTCAACCAGACGGGTAACCTTCGATTGACCATCAAGAATAGAATAATTGGTGTGGACATGTAAATGTACGTAATCTTCCATTGAACTTATGCGTTTTTGAGCTGTAAAGTTACTATGAAAAGGCGACATGACAAAAGAATGAGAGTGAAAATTTGTGGAAATGACAAAAAAGGAGTACCTTTGCAACAAAACAAACACGTCGTTTATCGACCATGGGAAAAATAAAAAAGAAACTCAAAAAGATTAGAATTCATCGCGAAGGTACGAACACGTTGCTCTACGGAGGTATTTGTCTTGGTCTTATCGCTTTGATTCTTTGGTTTGCAGTTCCGTCAAAGATACCATTTTGGATTTTTGCAGTTGTATTCGGTACCGTCTATGGTATAGTGCTTAACTTCTATCGGTGTCCTATCCGCTATTTTGGCAGTGAGGATACTGACGGCATTGTCGTGGCCCCAGCTGACGGGCATGTCGTCGTGATAGAAGAAGTGGACGAAAACGACTATTTCCACGATCGCCGGTTGATGATTTCCATCTTCATGAGTCTGTGGAACGTTCATGCCAACTGGTTCCCTATTGATGGTGTAGTAAAGTCAGTGAAGCATTTCGACGGAAACTTCCATAAGGCGTGGCTTCCTAAAGCCAGTGAGGAGAACGAACATGCTGACACGATAATCACAACTCCTGACGGTACAGACATTCTCTGCCGTCAGATTGCAGGTGCAATGGCACGTCGTATCGTGACATACGCCAAGGAAGGTGAGGATTGTTATATTGATGAGCACCTTGGCTTTATCAAGTTGGGAAGTCGTGTGGACATCTTCCTTCCTGTAGGTTCTGAGGTCTGTGTCAAGATGGGGCAGTCAACTACAGGTGACCAGACCGTCATTGCCAAGCTGAAGCCTGATAATTAAACTGTAAAGATGAAGAAACATATCCCTAACAGCATCACCTGTTGCAACCTCATTTCGGGCTGCATCGCTACTTACTTTGCCTTTAACGGTAAAGCGGAGATGGCATTGCTGTGGATTGTCATAGGAGCCGTGTTCGACTTCTTTGATGGAATGATAGCACGACTGCTGCACGTCAGCTCACCTATCGGTAAGGAGCTTGACTCTCTGGCGGATGATATTACTTTCGGAGTGGCACCTTCAACCATCATTTTTTCACAGCTGCAGAATATGGCTTATCCCACATTCTTGGAGCCTTTGTGCGGCTATCTGCCATTTGCAGCATTCATTATGGCTGCATTTTCGGCACTTCGTCTTGCCAAGTTCAACCTTGACGAGCGACAGGCATTGGGTTTCATTGGCTTGCCAACTCCAGCCAATGCACTTTTCTGGGGATCACTTCTTGTGGGATTCGGTAAAGAACTGCAAGGGTACTCTTGGGGATTATACCTCATATTGGCAGGAATTCTTATCAGTTCATGGCTGCTTGTGTCAGAGATTCCGATGTTTGCACTGAAGTTCAAGCAATGGGGCTGGAAGGGCAATGAGGTAAAGTATATCTTCCTCCTCACTTGTATTCCTCTGATTGTTATTTTCGGTATCTCGTCATTTGCTATCATCATCGCATGGTATGTGATACTATCGGCTATTGTAAAACAGTCTCCTGTACAGAAGTAAGGGACACAACATCAAGGCTATGACATTTTTTGCTTTCATTCTGAAGTTTGCGATTTTCATCTTCGTTGCTTTCCTGATAATCATCTTATGGACGGTTTACTCATTCTATAAACAGCTGACACGCACACGCCGTCAGTTTAATCCTTACGACTACCAGCAGCAAGAGACAAACTCGACAGAGAATACCATTATCGACAACCGACCAATGGAGGAACGCCGCAAGCAGGTTATCCCTGACAGCGAAGGTGAGTATGTTGACTTCACTGAGGCTGATGACTCAGAGTCATAAAGAGACATAACACATGTTACATATATAGAAAATTAAGGGTGCATCAATGTTGATGTGCCCTTTTTCGTTGTATTTCAATACGGTGAAGACAGAGTGACAGGAGGACAGGATGAGCGGGGGTAGGGCATTGAAGACAGAATGACATAAAGAAAGAATATGCAGGATGCGTTCCAGTATCAGCCTCTTTGACATGTCAGGGCACAAGTGTAATGATGAATAATACAGGAGATGTGCATATGATCTCCACGCATTTATCGAAGATAACTGACTGAAAGTTTCTTTTCTTTTCTTTGTGTGAGTCCACTTTTTTATATATATTTGCAGCAGACACTTATAGTGCCAAGAAAATGCAACTGAGATTGGAACTATCGTTCCAGTTAACTTTATCAGATATGGAAAGATTTTTAGTCATCCTCCTCCTGTTCTGTACAGGACTTCGTGCCAGCGCACAATCAGTTTCCGGAAAGGTTCTTGACGAAAACAAGAAGCCTGTTCCCTATGCAAATGTCGTTATTCTTTCAGCCAGGGACTCTGCCTTCATTGCCGGTACGACAACCCTTGAAGACGGTAGTTTCAGCCTTAAAGATGCGGCTCCAGGCAGTATCCTCAAGGCATCCTTCATAGGCTTTGAGCCGTATTTCACGGTTCTTTCTGGACAGGAAGTACTGACGGTTATCCTGAAAGAGGATGCGCAGATGATGAAAGAGGTGGTTGTAAAGGGCAGTGTTCCCCTGCATAAGCTGACGGCAGAGGGTATGCAGACGAATATTGAGAACACCGTACTGAGCAAGCTCGGAACCTGCGAGGATGTCCTTTCACATATCCCGGGACTGACAAAGAAGAAAGATGGCTACGAAGTCTTCGGCAAGGGCGCACCTGTTATTTACATCAACGGGCGGCAGATGCGGGAAGCTACAGAACTTGAACGCCTGAAGTCGAGCGAAATCAAGAGCATTGAAGTGATTACCAACCCCGGTGCCAGATACGATGCAACGGTAAAAGCAGTAGTAAAGATACGTACAAAGAAAGCTGCAGGTGACGGATTCGGTTTCGATGTACGCTCTTCTTACTACCAGTCGGAGAATGTGGACCTTTCGGAACGACTCAACTGGAAGTACCGTCATAACCGTCTGGAAATCTTTGGCGGGCATAGCTATTCCCTTGATAATGGAAGCTATCCAAGCACCACGACTACGATAGTCCACGCTGACACGCTTTGGCGTCAGGAATTTACACAGGAGGTTACAGAGAAATCATCCAATTTCAAGAATACGATAGGAGCAGACTACCAGCTGAATGACAGCAACTCCGTCGGTATCCAATATACCCTCAACTTCCTCCACGAGTCTCCCCTGCCTTTTAAACTCAGCAGTGATGTAACAGCTGACGGAGCTTTCTATGATCATATCAACACCTTTGCCATGCGCAAGGAAACATACCGTCCTCCCCATTTCCTTAATATCTATTATGTAGGAAAGATAGGGAAAATGGACATAGACTTCAATGCAGACTACGTTTATAACAAGAAACGTGACCATACGACCTATAAGGAAGAAAGCAGCAACAAGACCAGCCGCACGGTTACTTCTGACAACCAGGAGCGGAACAGGCTCTTCGCTTCCAAACTGACCTTGGGTTATCCCGTTTTAGGAGGTAATCTGTCTGTGGGTGCAGAATATACCAACACGAACCGCAATGATGCATACATCAATCCCGAGAACTATGTCCCAACCTCATACGCACAGCTGAAAGAATCGAATATAGCTCCTTTTATGGAATACAAACACATGCTTCCTATCTGCCAGCTGACAGTAGGATTGCGGTGGGAAGCTGTACGCTTCAACTACTATGAGAACGGACAGCACATTGCAAATCAGAGCCGTTCGTTCAGCAACCTGTTCCCAAGCATCTCCGCTGCCACACAGATTGGAGATCTACAGATGCAGTTGAGCTATGCAGCAAAGACACGTCGCCCCTCTTACCGTCAGTTAAGCAACAACGTTACCTACGGTAACCGCTTTCTGATGCAGTCGGGTAATCCGCTGCTACAGCACGAATACATCCACGAAATATCCTTGGGAGCAATGTGGAAGTTCATCCAGTTCGGTGTTTCCTATAGAGACCGCCGCCATGCCATTGTGTTCTGGAGCGAGCAGGACAACCACAACTCCTCCGTCTCACGCATTACCTATACGAACCTTCCGAGCATCAAGATATTGTCTGCCCAGCTTTCCTTTGCTCCGACAATAGGCATCTGGACTCCCGAATTCAGCGCAGCAATGAAGAAGCAGTGGCTCACCTTGCAGACAAGGATGAAGACCTACAAACTGAACAAGCCTATTTTTCACTTCAGCTTCAATAATACGTTCAACTTCGGGCAAGGCTGGCTGTTGTCGATGGAGTCATACCTCGTCAGGAAAGGTGATGATGAGATTGGGGCATTAGCATGTAACACAGGGTCACTTGACATCAACCTGACCAAGTCATTCCTGAAGGACAGGCTGGCTTTCCGCATTGGAGGAACGGACTTGTTCCATACCCAGAAAGGTGGAGGAATCGGTTATACGGAGTCGATGGAAACAAAACAAGTCAGCACGTATGACAGCCGTCAGCTGGTTCTCACTGTTACCTATAAGTTCAATACTTCACGAAGCAAATACAAGGGGACTGGTGCCGGGCAGGCTGAGAAGAAGCGATTGTAAGACCCCCGCCTCTTATCTATACTATGGTTTCATCTCCTTTCCTCTCTGAAGAAAGGCTGTGAACAGTATGAGAAAGCGTGAACATGAGGCTGTCTGGCCTGTAGTTGGCTATAAAAGTAGGTATTCGAGAGGTGAAAGGATACATGCAGAAGTGGCGGATAAGGGCGGAAAAATGAATTATCTTCGTGAAGATAAGAATTTATTTTCACGTAAATTAATATTTTTCTTCATGAAAAGAAATATTTTTTTTCATGAAAATAATTCGGAGATGACGGTTTGTGAGATGACGGTGAGTTCTTTCCGAACAGACTTGTGCATGGGATGAAGGGGTGGGGAGAGGGCTTTCTATCCTCTTTGTCACAGTATTTCTTTTATTGTTTGACCGACTCATATAAAGGGAAAGTGCAGCTGCATGCGCTGAAGCTGACACCGTAATAGTTGATGATTAGCGGTTCTTGGTAATCATGTCTATGGAATCAGGACTTTTAACCTTGAACTTTCTTTCTCCTTATAAACCATTTCCTCTGATTTCTTTTCATAAAGAAAAATATCTTTGGTCGTGAAAATCATTGTTTCTTTTCACGAAGATAAATCAGTTTTCATCATGGATTATGAGAAAAGGATTCCTTTGATTGGCTATATTTCTTTGTTTTTATTGATACAATCAACTGGTAGATGAAATCTTCCTTGTCGTTTACAATGTTTTGCATGGGGATAATTCAAAAGCAGAAGGGTATGTGTTTGAACATGAAAAGGGGGTTGTATCAAATTGAAACCATTAATGATTTCTTTGAAACAACCCCTCTTTAGAATTTATAACTATCGACTTTGTGCTATGCTATAAGTAGCCAAAAACAATGTTATTACGTATTATTTTTACTGCTGTTGGGCACGGTAATTCTCCAATCCCTTATCAAGGAATTTAAGATAAGCCGGTACATCCTCCTTGAAACTGAAGCTGCCATTCAACGGCTTGCCTGCATTGTCTAATGGAACATAGAAAGGCTGAGCGAGATAACCGAACTTCGTCTGCTCCAGATAGCTCCACTTGTCACCCACTGTACGGAGTGTGCGGGATGTTCCATCAGGCAGTTTCACCTCTACCTGTTCCTTCAATGGTGTCTTGTCATCCACATAGAGCGAGATGAGGATGTAATCTTTCTTCAGTTTGTCAGCTACACGTGAGTCGGTCCATACGGATGCCTCCATCTTACGACAGTTGACACAACCGAAGCCAGTGAAGTCAACCAATACCGGTTTGCCCGCTGCAGCTGCAGCACGCATACCCTCATCATAATCGGTATAATCAGCATGTACGGTCTGTGGAGCAAGGTTGAAATCCTGTGTGTTGATAGGTGGTGCGAAGGCACTGACAGCCTTACAAGGTGCACCCCATAGTCCTGGAAGCATATAAACAGAGAATGCCAGTGAGCAAAGACCCAGCATGATGGCAGGTACAGGCATAGCTTTCTGTTCCAGGTCGTCGTGTGGGAACTTGAGTTTGCCAATGAGATAAAGTCCCAGCAGACCGAAGAGGACTATCCAAATAGAGAGGAATGTCTCACGGTCAAGAATGTGCCAGCCGTATGCGAGGTCAGCAACAGAAAGGAACTTCAGCGAGAATGCCAACTCAATGAAGCCTAATACGACCTTAATCATATTCATCCATGAACCAGACTTCGGTGCTTTTTTGAGCAAAGTTGGGAAGAGTGCAAAGAATGTGAAAGGCAGGGCAAGTGCCAAGGCAAAGCCGAACATTCCTACAGCCGGTGCTACCCAGTCACCACTTGTGGCTGCCTGAACAAGGAGAAGACCAACGACAGGTGCTGTACAAGAGAAACTTACCAGAGCCAAAGTGAATGCCATCAGGAAGATTGAGAGCAATCCTGTAGTGGCAGAAGCCTTATTGTCGACTGCATTACCCCATGATGAAGGCAGGCGGAGTTCAAACCATCCGAAGAAACTGAAGGCAAAAACCACCAGCAAAAGGAAGAAGAAGACATTGAACGGCGCATTGGTTGCCAGCTCGTTTAACTTCTGTGGACCAAATGCCCAGGTAACAAGCGTTGCCAAAGCCATATAGATGACGATGATAGACAAGCCGTATGTCACTGCATCACGGATTCCCTTCTTGCGGTCGTCCTTGGCACGCTTGAGGAAGAAGCTGACCGTCATTGGGATGATCGGCCATACACATGGGGTGAGAAGGGCGATGAAGCCGCCGATGATACCCATGAAGAAGATGCTCCAGAGAGAGCTGTTTTTGCTGTCCTTAGTGCTGTTGAATGCTGATAACTCCCTGATGACAGGTTGCCATAGGTTGGTATCAGAAGTTGTCTGTACGCTTGCCTGCTGTGTTGCTGCGGCAGTGTCCACTGGTAGGACATCTGCCTTTTTAGCCGTATCTGCCGGCATAGTGGAAAGTGCAGATAAACCATCAGCTGCTACATCAGTAGCAGCTGTCGGTGTTTTGTTGGTTTCAGCGTTGGCAGCTGTCGGCGCAGCTGCTGGTGCGGAAGCTGGTCCGTCGCCCTTGAAATTGAAGTTTTCCTGCATTGGCGGCATACACATTTCGTCGTTGCAGGCACCATATTCCAAGTAACCTTTTATGTTATAGGTCTTGGCTGTAATCTTGTAACGCTGAACGAAACTTACGTTATTCTCGAAATAGCGCAGCTTCATCTCGAAAGACTTGTCATAAACGTTCAGCTCCTTGCCACGGGCAGTGAGCTTCCCTACTGGTGTTACGCCCTCTGCCTTCTCTATGTGCAAAGACGCTGAAGTCGGTCCGTCAGCAGGAAGATTGGTCGAATAGACGTGCCACCCCTGGTCAATCTTGGCTGTGAAGACAACCTCTACCTCTGTTGGAGATACCTGCTTCTGTTGAACAGAGAAGTGAACAGGCTTTTGCTGCGCCATAGCTGTGAGGCTGAACAACAGCGTAAAGAGGAAAAGTAATGTATTTTTTCTGTTCATTGATTTGTACAATTAAAATTAGAACTGCAAAGATAAACAAATTATTTTTTATAACATTGAACAATATACAGATTAAATATTTATAACAGCTGAAGGCTCTATAATATGTCCGAATATTAACTTACAAGTAATAAGATTTAGTTATGTACTAACGTTCCGATGTCCTCGCCGTCCATAACTTTCTTCAGGTTGCCGACAACGTCCATGTTGAATACATAAATGGGCAGGTCATTCTCCTTACACATCGTGGTTGCGGTGAGGTCCATTACCTTGAGTCCTTTGGTGTAAATCTCATCATATGTGATTTCAGAGAACTTCGTTGCGATCGGATCTTTCTCCGGGTCAGCCGTATATATACCGTCCACACGTGTTCCCTTGAGCATTACGTCCGCCTCAATCTCAATACCACGCAGACTTGAGCCAGTGTCAGTAGTAAAGTAAGGACTACCCGTTCCGGCTGAGAAAATGCAGACGTAACCTGCCTCCATAGCCTCGATAGCCTTCCACTTGCTATAGAACTCACCGATTGGTTCCATACGGATAGCTGTCAGAACCTTGGCTTTCACGCCGGCAGCCTCGAGTGCCGAGCTGAGCGCAAGGGAGTTGATGACGGTTGCACACATACCCATCTGGTCGCCTTTCACACGGTCAAAGCCTTTCTGACTGCCACTCAAGCCACGGAAGATGTTGCCGCCACCGATGACAATACCAATCTGTACGCCCATTCCGTGTACTTCCTTAATCTGCTTAGCATAATCACTAAGACGTTCAGGGTCAATTCCGAAGCCCTGTTTTCCCATCAGACTCTCACCCGAGAGCTTCAAGAGTATTCTTTTAAATCTTGCCATTATTTTAGGATTTAGGATGTTGAGGGGGAGTTAGAGGAGTTAAATTCAGATGTACCATATAATGGCGAGTAGGGCATTTAGCAGAGGTTTTAAAATTCACTCTTCTAACGTCCTGACTCCTTTACTTCCCAAAGAACACCTTATTATATAATAAATTCTACTTCTTTGAACTGGTATTTACGTATCCTGCCACTCTTGTCACGTAGAATGAGATGCCCGTCGTCTTCCACCTCAACGATAGCTCCATCAAACTCGCCGTCGGCATCACGGAACTTGTGGAAGCCTCCACGCCGATACAGAGCTTCGTGATACATTGCGCTAATATCGTTATATCCGCCCATTTCCAACAGGTTGTAAAGTTCGGAGAACTTCTTGACAATCTTCTCCAACAGCTCTTTCTTGTCAACTTCATGCCCTAATATCTGACAGAGAGAGACGGGATTAGGTGCATCACTGTGGAACGCCTCCTGATTTACGTTCAGTCCCACACCGAAGATGCAGTCCTTGATACGTCCTCCAGCGAGCTTTGTCTCAATCAGTGTACCGCTCAGCTTCTTGTCTTTCCAATAGATGTCATTCGGCCATTTCAGTCGTATGTCATCCTTTACATAGTCTGTCAAAGCCTCTTTCAGTGCCAATGCTCCAGCTTCCGAGAGCAGGAACTGGCTGCGTACAGGCAGCATCGTCGGATGGACAAGCACCGAAAACAACAGGTTCTTGCCAGCTTCACTTTCCCATGTGTTTGTTCCCTGTCCTCGTCCTGCTGTCTGATAATCAGCAACAACAACCGTCATCGGCTCGTCGTCAGCAGGTGTATAAGTACGCAGAAAAGAGTTCGTACTGTCAACTGTATCCAGTCTTACGACATTTACTTCTCTTTCTTTCTCAACTACTGCAGGCTTGAAAAAGCCCAGTACGGCATCTATTATCTTCATTTATGTTCTGTTCTTTAGACGAAAGGAAGAAAGGCATCCTTCACATGACGCACTTCATTTGTTCCCTCAGGTTGTCCCACAACGGTGATGATGTCAAAGCGGATATCCAGACTGATGCCATACCGCTTGACGTACGCATTGGCTGCGATGGAGAGCGAACGCACCTTCTGTGGCGTAACAGCCTCGTCAGCATCAGCAAACTGCTCGTTCTTCCGTGTCTTCACTTCAACAATGACCAGCGTACCATTATCTATTGCGACAATATCAAGGTCACGATGGTGATAGTCCCAGTTACGGTGAAGAATGGCATATCCCAACTGCTGGAGATAGCTTGCAGCCACATCCTCGCCCCATTTGCCCAGTTCGTTATGGTATGCCATGCGTCTTTCTTACATTATTTACAGAAGTGAAGATGTTAAGGAAGTTAGAAAGCGTTAAGACGACTCTTTAGATGGTATCGTGGCAGCTTTCAGGTGAAACGAAGGTCTTGGCTAAACTCCTTCTAACTCTTTAAACTTCATGACTCCTTTCAGGATTGTGTATATATTATGATTCAGTGTACAAAGTTAGAATAATCTTTCGTAAAATCAAAATAAAACCCGTATTTTTGCAGCATGAGTACAGAAGAACAAACCAAGAAAGACCTATACTATATGCAGCGTGCATTGGCAGAAGCCGAAGCTGCCTATAAAGAAGGTGAAATCCCTGTTGGTGCCGTCATTGTCTGCCGTGACCGCATCATCGCTCGTGCCCATAATCTGACAGAGACGCTTAACGACGTTACTGCACACGCAGAGATGCAGGCAATAACCATGGCTGCCAACGAGTTGGGAGGCAAATACCTGCAGGATTGCACGCTATATGTAACGGTTGAACCTTGTGTTATGTGTGCTGGTGCCATCGGCTGGGCACAGCTCCGACGCATTGTTTACGGTTGTCCCGATGAAAAACGGGGCTACCATGAGTATGCACCCAAGGCTTTCCACCCTAAAGCCAACGTTACTTACGGTGTCATGGAAGAGGAATGTCGCACCTTGATGCAGCGGTTCTTCCAAGAGAGAAGGTAGGGGTCGAGGAGTTAAGGAGTGAAAGGGGGTGAAAGGAGTTAAGACATCACTTCTGTTCCTGATGCTAATTAAAGATATAGAAAGAAAGGAGGAAGGATTTTACCCATGCTCTCTACGAATATTAGAGGTAAGACCTAAGCAGCTGATAGATGCCCTTTTGACTTCTCATAGCTACGCTCCAGCGAATTATTTTCATGAAAAGAAATATTTTTTTCATGAAAAGAAATATTTATCATCACGAAAATAAATTATTATCTTCGTGATGATAATTCTTTTATAATGACCAGTCGCAGTCGTAAAGACATTCTTCTTACAGCCCGACGACCATCAATTGCAACTTATCTTACGTTTACTGCAATACCACGGCGTTGCATATCATGCGTCAATGGACGAATACGGGTGAGGAACTCTTTATAACTACGGCGTTCCGCCACACTCCATCCAGCTTCAGCCAAAGCGGCAGCACGTGGGAAAGCCTGATAGTAAATTCGTTCTGTTGAGTTGATACATTCACTCCAGAGCGTACCACTCACACCGAGCAGATTATCACGAACAAAGACGCTGTCCTGCCCCCATGCCGGGTCAAGACGATAAGTCTGTTCAAGCGTAGTAACCGGCATTCCCCAGTTCTTCTCGGGCATGTCGCCCCGCTGTTGCGGATAGTCAAGATAGCAGTGTTCACCCGGACAGAGCATAATCTTTGCCTTATTGCGTACGGCAGCATCAATTGCGGTCTTCGTCAAACCGTGTCGCCACGCATAAACCACACAACCCGGCTGGATGGTCTTGAACTCCTGTTCATACCAATACATCGGGGTCTTTCCCAATGACTGAAGTTTATTAATCACTCTATCGAAGAGATACTGCTGCAACTGCCAGCTCTCTGTATAGCCTTCTTTCTGCTTCAGTGCCGTACAAGCAGCACAATCTGACCACGCACCCAATGGTGGCTGGCCAGCCTCATCACCCCCCAAATGAACGTATGGAGCAGGGAAGACATCAGCTAACTCGGTCAATACATTATCGAGGAACTCATAAACAAACGGCTCTGCAGGACAAAGCAACTCATTACTTACACCACAAGTCAGACGGACAGGCACAGGTTTCTTGGCACAAGAAAGCTGTGGGAAACAGTGAACAGCAGCCACTTCGTGACCGGGGAGTTCAATCTCTGGAATCACCATAACATGATACTGGGCTGCAAAACGAACGAGCTCGCGCATCTGGTCCTGTGTATAATAACCGCTGATACGCTCCGGCATATCATCCATACCGACACGATCAGAACCTTTCTCGATGAGTTTTGGATATTTCTTTATCTCTATACGCCAAGCCTGATCATCAACTAAATGGAGATGGAGTGCATTGAATTTATAGCGTGCCATCTCAACGACAAAACCTTTCAGGTCTTCAAACGGAATGAAATGGCGCACTGGGTCGACCATCAATTCACGGATGGCTGTACGTGGTTGGTCAGCAATAAAGAGTGCAGGTATTTTTGTAGAACGTGCTGAAACACCATTGCCAATACACAGTTGTTCAAGTGTCATCAGTCCGTTGAACACGCCTGTAGCCGTGCGTCCTTTAATCGTTACTCCCTTTTCATCAACCTGCAAGGTGTAAGCCTCATCATTAGCAAGGGACTTGTCGAGTGCAAGGCGCACCATTGCTCCTGCCCCGTTACGTCCTTTCTTATATACTGTTCGTTCACCAAGGATGTTTTCAGCCTGTATCTTTTCATTACTCAGTTCCTGAGAAGCCTCTACGCCTACGACATCCTGCCATTTGAGAGGAAGGCGAGTTGAGTAGACTTCCAGCTTGAGCGGACGGGGCACAAGGATATTCTCCGGACCGCATACATTCTCAAACTTTGGAGCTGCAAAGAAGTTGCGCCAGCCTTGTGCGCTACGGTATGCCTTCTTTGCTTTTGCTGGAACGGTGAGTTTCACACGACTAAGGTCGATGCCATCAAAGGCATTGTCAGCACATACGGGAGGGGTTACTGCCGAAAGACGGACTTCACGAAGTCCACGACAATTAGCAAAAGCAAAGGTACCTATGCGTGTAGAGCCGTCAAACACAAGTTCTGTCAATTGCTTACAACTATTGAAAGCAGAAGCATCTACCACACGTGTAGTCGCTGGGAAATGTAGCTTTCCGCTGATTCCATCACAAGCAAAGAACGCCTGAGTCCCAATAGAATCGAGCTTAGGAGGAAGCGTCAGCGATGCCAGACGGTGACAAGAATGCATTGCGTTGCGAGGAATCACTGTACAGTCCGTCTGCGAAAGGTCGAGTACAGTTTCATTTACCTTCACATCGCGCAAGGTTCTGAAGTTCTGCGCATTAGCCGACTGACCTGATAAAAGACCAACAAAGAGTATTGACATACCCTTTCCTACATATCTCTTCCAAGTTGGAAAGCTGTTAAACTCGTTTTTTTTATTAATAAACAGCAGAGGTTTCTGCAGCAGATATGTCCAAGAGGTTACGCCTATTGTAGCCATTTTCTTGTTTGTTTTTAATTATGTAATACGATAGATTTTGGTTTTATCATCTAAACAGATACGGCAAAGATACGAATAAGATTCGAATAAAAGCTTTTCATTCTAAGAGAATGTGGAGGAAGGCAGGAGAATATTCCCCCGCTTTACATTCTCTCCATTATAGCTTAACACGTTAATAACCCTTTCTACTTTAAATGTAATCGTTTTCTATAAAGACTATAAACCGTCCACACCATTGGTGTTCACCATGCGCACCATTGGTGTTGCGCATCAGCACAATATGTGCTAAGCCTCTGCACGTTGATAAGAAAGTTGAAAAATGAATTGTAATGCTTCACCCTTAACATGGAGTAAAGGGACATATTGACAAGGCGTGTTGTCAGTATGATTTCAAACAACAAAAAAGAGGCCACAAACAGCCTCTTTTGTAATTATATTTCTGTCGGGATGACCAGACTCGAACTGGCGACCACTGGTCCCCCAGACCAGCATTCTAAACCTACTGAACTACATCCCGTCATGTTTTAAGCAGTGCAAAATTACTTACTTTCTGCGATATTAGCAAACTTTTGGACTTCTTTTTCTCCTATACCAAGTTTATTTTGTAATTTTGTCATGTAATAAATCTGCACTAAATACACATGCAATACGTCATAACTTGCCCCAGACTTGTTGATACCTGCATAACCCTTCCTGCGTCAAAAAGCATTAGCAATCGTGCATTGATTATTCATGCACTCACAGAAGGAGGAAGGATGCCTGAGAATCTGTCGGATTGTGATGACACGGAGGTTATCATCCGTGGGCTTGCAGGGCAGTCGGATATTATCGACATCAAGGCTGCCGGAACGGCAATGCGCTTTATGACAGCCTATTTGAGTGTAACAGAAGGTGAACACACAATAACAGGAACAGAACGGATGAAACACCGTCCGATTGCAATACTTGTAGATGCTTTACGTTATTTAGGTGCAGACATTAAGTATATCGGCGAGGAGGGCTATCCCCCACTCCACATCCGTGGCAGACAATTAGAGGGAGGGAGGCTGGAAATCCCGGGCAACGTCAGTTCGCAGTACATCTCTGCTTTGCTGTTGATTGCTCCTGTACTGACGAAAGGGTTAGAATTACAACTGACGGGTAACATCATCTCCCGACCCTACATAGACCTTACGCTGCATCTCATGCACGAGTTCGGTGTATCTGCTGAATGGACTGACATTGACACAATCAGTGTGAAACCGCAGCCTTACCAACAAAGAAAATACACGATAGAAAGTGACTGGAGTGCAGCAAGCTACTGGTATGAGATTCTTGCACTGACTGAAGAGCTCGGTTCAAAGTTTAATTTGCAGGGGCTGAAAGACGGTTCTCGACAAGGTGATTCGTCTGTCCGATACATCTTCTCACTGTTAGGTATCAAGACAGGCTTTGTCGACAATGGTTCCGACAAGTTGTCCGAAGCTGCTTTAACACGCCATTCATGTATGCTGAACAGGATGGACTACGATTTCACCAACCAGCCCGACCTGGCGCAGACTCTCATTGCCGTGTGCCCGATATTGGGGATACCTTTCCATTTCACGGGCTTACGAACCCTGAAAATCAAAGAAACAGACCGTATCGAAGCAATGAAGACGGAAATGGAGAAGCTGGGCTATATCCTTCATGAGACTGACGGGTCGGAACTGTCGTGGGATGGCGAACGCTGCGAGCCGATGAAGCAGCCAGTCATCGACACCTACGAAGACCATCGTATGGCAATGTCATTTGCGCCACTGGCTATCAAGCTGGGGGAAATACGCATCAACAATCCGGAGGTAGTGTCAAAATCCTATCCCCATTACTGGGACGACCTGCGCAAAGCGGGGTTCCATATAGAGCAAAGGGATTAATCGTCCGTTACATAGCTGACTCATAAAAAGAACAAGAAAAGAATGGATATATTTATCATCGGCATAGGCTCTCTCCTGGCATTAGCCATTATTGCAGCCATCGCAACAAAGTTCACCAAGAAGAAAGAGGGTGAGCCAGATGTTGTAATGCCTGAATCGGGCGACTGCTCTTCCTGTGACGGTACGGACGAGAAGTGTGAACAGGTGTGCATGATGGAGGCTGCGACACGAGACATAGAATATTATGACGACGAAGAACTCGATCGTTTTCGTGGCAGACAGTCCGACCAATATACTGACGAAGAGGCTGAAGAGTTTGCAACTGTCCTCTATACGATGCAGCCACACGAAGCGAAAGGCTGGAACAGGAGTCTTATCCTGCGGGAAATCAACGTTCCGAACCAGATAAAGGATGAGCTGATAACGATGATAGAAGACTAAGCCCCACCCCCTGTATGTCACACATTCTGAGCCATCGCTTCAGAACGAACAACAAATGAAACGTGAAGAAAAAAACAACAAGACATATTATCCCCTTTCTGTTGGCAATCGTTGTATTGACGGTTGTCAGCTGCTCAACGAAAAACAATACCTCGCAATCGCGCTGGTGGCACGCCTTCAACACACGCTACAACGTCTACTATAATGGCGCACAGGCTTATATTGACGGCTCACTTGAAAAGGAGAAAGGAAACAAGGATAACTTCACGGAACTCATCCCGCTCTATACTGTCGGCAACAAGAACAGCCGAGACCTGGGAAAGAGCAACTTTGACAGGGCAATAGAAAAGGCAGAGAAGGCGATTGCCAAACACAGTATAAAGAAGAGACCGGAGTGGACAAAGAGCAGAAGAAAGACTGAACGTGACATAGAATGGCTGTCACGCCGTGAGTATAACCCCTTCCTCTGGAAAGCGTGGATGCTTATGGGGCGTTCACAGTTCCACAAAGGTGCCTTTGAAGAAGCCGCAGCTACCTTCGCCTATATGAGCCGCATCTACAAAGGACAACCTGCTATTTACGGCAAAGCAAGGGCTTGGCTGGCAAAATGCTATATAGAACAGGACTGGCTCTATGACGCTGAAGACATCATCCGTAATATGCAGCGCGACTCTTTGGACTGGCGGGCTGTCAAAGAGTGGGACTATACTTATGCCGATTATTACCTGCATTCGGGTGAGCTGGAGAAAGCTGTTCCCTATCTACAGAAGGTTATCAAGCATGAAATGCGCAAAAAGCAGAAAGCCCGTGAGCTGTATCTGCTCGGACAGGTATTGGTTTCACTTGGAAGAAACGAAGAAGCCTATAGAGCCTTCCAACGTGTCATCCGCACCAATCCTCCTTATGAGCTGGAGTTCAATGCACGTATTGCACAAACGGAAGTAACGGCAAAAGGGCAGACAAAGAAGATGATCAGTAAACTGAAATACATGGCTGCTTCAGATAACAACAAGGAATATCTTGACCAGGTGTATTATGCTATGGGCAACATCCATCTCGCAGCCCGGGATACACTTGCAGCCATCAATGCATACGAACAGGGCAACAAGAAGGCTACCCGAAGCGGCATTGAGAAGGGCGTTCTGCTGCTACACCTCGGCGATCTCTATTGGGCAAAGGAACGCTTTGGTGATGCAAAGCGATGCTATGGAGAAGCTATCGGACTGCTTGACAAGGATCGCAAAGACTACGAGCAACTATCTGAACGCTCAAAGATTTTGGACGAATTAGCTCCTTATACAGACGCAGTACAACTCCAAGACTCTCTCCAATATCTTGCAAAATGTCCTGAAGAGGAACGCAATGCAGCGATTGACCGTGTTATAACAGCACTCAAGAAGAAAGAAAAAGAAGAAAGAAGTCTGCAGGCTGGGATGAACAATGGGCAGCAACAGGGCATGAATGGTGATTTGGGAAACAACAATCTTGGATCCATCAAGCCCAGAAACAATAACCGACAGCAGGAAAGCACATGGTATTTCTATAACCCGACAGCTGTACAACAAGGTAAAACGACTTTCCAACAGCTGTGGGGAAGACGGGAAAACATTGACAACTGGCAACGCATCAACCAAAGCGTTGTGGGAAGAATCGGCAACGCCAATATCCCAAATGAACCTACCGACCAACAAAGGGATTCTATCATGCTGGCTGAAGCACGACAGGATTCTATTGACAATGCAGCCGATTCGCTGAAAAACAATCCACACAAACGTGAGTATTATCTGACACAGATTCCTTTCACAGCAGAACAGTTGGAAGCAAGCAACAAGATACTGGAAGATGGGTTGCACCATTCCGGCGTTATTTTCAAGGACAGACTCGACAACCTTCGATTAGCAGAAAAGGCACTGCGACGTGTGAGCGATAACTATCCCGATTATGAACAGATGGATGATGTGTACTATCATCTCTATCTCCTCTACATGCGTAAGAACGAACCACAGCTGGCAGAAAACTATGTTACACGGCTAAGTCAGAAATTCCCGACCAGTAAGTGGACTGCTCTCCTTACTGATCCATACTATAAGCAGAACCTTCGTTTTGGCGTACAGATAGAAGATTCCCTTTATGCAGCGACATACGAAGCCTTCAAGCAAGGACGATATAACGAGGTAGCTGGTAATTCCCATATCTCTGAATCACGTTTCCCGATGGGTGCCAACAGGGACAAGTTCCTCTTCATCGGAGGATTAGGTAAGCTGAACAACGGCGACCCTACGGGTTGTGTCAACGACATGAAGAAGGTTGTGGAGAAGTATCCAAGCAGTCGTATAAGCGAAATGGCGGGTATGATTGTCAATGGTGTACGGGCTGGAAAGAAACTGCGTGGAGGCAAGTTCGACCTTGACGACATCTGGAATTATCGTTCAAATGTGCTGAACGATAGCGATAGCATACAGAAAGCCAAGCTGTCTTCAGAACGTGACATAGATTTCAAGTTCCTGCTTGTCTACCATCCCGACTCACTGAAGGAGAACAAGCTGCTGTTCGAACTGGCTCGTTTCAACTTCACGAACTTCCTCGTCCGTAACTTTGAGATTGAAATAGAAGATCTTAACGGTTTACATCAGATGCAGGTATCGGGCTTCCGCAGCTTCGATGAAGCATATCAGTACGCACGCCAGCTGTTTGCTTCACAAGCGGTTGTACAGCAGATGGGCAAGACGGCAAAGGGTGTCATCATCAGCGACAAGAACCTCAAACTGATTGGAACGACCTACAGTTACAAGGACTACGAAGCGTTCTATGCAAAGCATTTTGCCCCACTGACAGTGACACAAAGATATTTACTCAGTGAGCCGGCAGAGGTTGCAACACCACGTGAACGTGACATACAGGAAGAGATTGAACAGAAGCACGCAAATGACCCTGACCTCTACCCCGACACGCAGGACGTACCTGTTGACAACACAATGACCATCCCATTGGAGGAAACCAAGCCTACGAAGACGGAGCAGAAGGTGATTGAACAGAACAATAACACCTTTGAGATTCCCGTTGAGGACAAGAAGTCGACTGTAAAAGAAAAGAAACCAGCAACGGAGAAGCAACCAGCAACAGAAGAAAAGAAGCCCGTAACAGAGGAGAAAAAGCCTGCACTGGATGACAACAGTACATACTTCATACCAGAAGAGGAGCCGGCTAAGCCTGTTGTCCCCGTAACACCGGTGAATCCTACAGCCCCTGTCACACCGAACAGGCAGACGACGCCAGTCGTACCTGCAAAGCCCACGACTCCTGCAGCACCTGCAAAGACAACAAAGCCAGCTGCTACAGACAAGCCTGCGAAACCTTCTACGCAAAAACCTCAGACTGTTCCTGTACAGAAGAAGAAAACAGTAGATGACGGTCCGATTATCTACTTCGGTGATGACGTTCCTCAACAGAACAAGACAAACAACAAGAATAACAAAAAGAACCAGCCCATCCAGAACAACATCGAAGATGAGTACTACGACCTGGAGGGATTCTAAGGAAAGGAGATAACAGATATGAGCAACGGTTTGTTACTTTGGGTAGATGATGAGATTGAACTTTTAAAGGCACACATCATCTTCCTTGAAAAGAAAGGATATGAAGTAGTGACGGTCAGCAATGGTTCTGATGCCATCGACCAATGCCAGACACAGACCTTCGACCTCGTCCTGCTGGATGAGCAGATGCCCGGCTTGTCTGGTTTAGAGACACTGCAACGTATAAAGGAGATTCAACCAGCCACACCCATTGTCATGGTGACGAAGAGTGAAGAGGAGAACATTATGAACCAGGCTATCGGTGCAAAGATTGCTGATTACCTCATCAAGCCTGTCAACCCCAACCAGATTCTCCTCACACTGAAGAAGAATATCCATCAGAAGGAGATTGTCACGGAAGTTACACAGAGTAGTTATCAGCAGAACTATCAGCAGATTGCGATGCAGATAGCCGACTGTCGCTCTTTCAACGACTGGACAGAAGTATATCGGAAGCTCGTGCACTGGGAACTCGAACTGAGCAGTGCAGACAGCAATATGACTGAGATGCTGAAGATGCAGAAAGAAGAAGCCAACAATGGTTTTGCCAAATACATCGCAAAGAATTATCTTGACTGGGTCGCACCACAGGATAACAAGCTCAACAACAGCTTCTCCAAACTGGCTGGAAAGAACAAGAAATCGCAAACCAACAACGATGACAACCATCCGTTGCTCAGTCCGGACATCTTCAAGCGCAAGGTGTTCCCGCTCATTGACAAAGGTGAAAAGGTTTTTCTCATTGTCATCGACAACCTCCGACTCGACCAATGGCGCATTCTCTCTAAGGAGATTGGTGACATGTTCGACATCGAGGAAGACCTCTATATGAGTATTCTCCCGACTGCCACACAATATGCCCGTAATGCTATCTTCAGCGGTCTGATGCCGAAGCAGATAGCAACGATGTTCCCCGAGCTGTGGGTTGACGAAGACGAGGAAGAAGGCAAAAACCTCAACGAGGAACCACTCATAAGGACGCAGATAGAACGCTATCGCCGACACGACAAGTTCTCCTATCACAAGATCAACGACTCTGTCGGTGCCGACAAGTTCATGCAGCAGTATAACAACCTTGCGCAGAACGACCTCAATGTCCTTGTGGTCAACTTCGTCGACATGCTTTCCCACGCCCGCACAGAGATGAGAATGATACGAGAACTGGCAAGCAACGAAAGCGCATACCGCTCTATTACGCTAAGCTGGTTCCAACACAGCGTACTGGCAGAAGTCTTCAAGGAGCTGGCACAGTCTGACTATAAGGTCGTCATTACAACTGACCACGGCTCTATCCGCACCACCAATCCAATAAAGATTATCGGTGACCGCAACACAAACACCAATCTGCGCTATAAGTTAGGAAAGAACCTGAACTACGATGCACGTCAGGTATTCGCCATCAAGAATCCCCACCTTGCACAGCTGCCTGCGCCTAACCTCAGCACAAGCTATGTCTTTGCAACTGGTGACTCGTTCTTTGCCTATCCGAACAACTACAACTATTACGTTTCCTATTACAGGGATACATTCCAGCATGGCGGTATCTCAATGGAAGAAATGATTGTGCCATTGGTGACACTCAGCCCGAGGAAGAGGTAAAAAGCCTCCTCAGGGAGGGGTGACTTCCACAAAAGTTCTCTACAAGATAAGACAGGGAGTTTATCTTATAAGGGAAAGGATATTCAATCAAACAAAGATTGGTTGTGGAAGAAATATTCGGACATAAGAGTCTATAAAGCTATCAAAGACTTATAGGAACATATTGATTGCCAAGCTACTCACAACCAACTATCGTATAAAACAAAACAAAAAGAAGACAATATGGAAATTACTATCAAAAACCTCGACACCATCCACGAGGCGGCAAAGGAATTTGTCAAAGGGATGGGCGAAGGAAAGGTATTCGCTTTCTACGGAAAGATGGGAGCTGGAAAGACCACATTCATCAAGGCACTTTGCGAAGTCTTAGGTGTTGAGGATGTCATTACCTCTCCCACCTTTGCCATCATCAATGAATATACTGACGGCAATGATGAACCAATCTACCACTTCGACTTCTATCGTATCAAGAAGTTGGAAGAGGTTTATGACATGGGTTATGAGGACTACTTCTACAGCGGCAACCTCTGCCTGCTTGAATGGCCGGAGCTTATTGAGGAAATCCTCCCCGAGAATGTCGTGAAGGTTACGGTTGAAGAGCAGGCTGACGGCACCCGCAAGCTGAGCTGCTAACCATAGACAGCAAGCCATCACCATGCAGAAGCAGATAACAACATGTAGGGAAACACGGTCCACATACCCGTAAATTAAGTTCAATGACGGACACAGGAGCCATGCTTCCCTGTTTTTTGAAGCCACAAACATCAAACATGGAAAAATATAATATCATACACCACAGAGGCATCGCCATAGTATTATTATTACTCTGCCATCTTAACCTGTCGGCACAATATGCCAACTTTCAGTATAATACCGAATTATGCGACTGTACGGCACTATTCGACTCAACCAAATACACAAGACAACAGTTACAAAACACCTTTGAATATTTATACAGCAGACAGGCAATATATGTAAATTTCTATGCTCTTGACAGAGATAAAGAGCCAAAGGAACTCTTAGATTTGCTCAAGAAAGAATACAAACAAAAAATAGACATTCTCGAGCACTACGAATTCGTAAACGTCCCCTTTTGGCAAGAACAAAGAAAGGAAATGATAAGACACATCAATAATTACTACGAACTCAGTAGAGTTACCATCCAGGCACGCATCAATCCTTCAGTTCTTTTCAACTACAAACTGGTAGACAATGACTGCAAATTCTACCGTAATGCACTTGTTGCAGGAGGAAGACAACTGCTCAAGGCATGGTCAATTCTGAATGAAAGACAGAAAAAGAAAAACGGATCACCAGAAAACCTACAGCTTATTTATGAAGAAAGATACAACTCACCCAACAGGATGAAATATGCACGAGAAGAGGTTATGACTTATGGCTGGTGGAATAGTGCCAATGCCCTGTTGCCAGACGTCAGTTATGAAGGCATTGAGAAGAACTTTAACAAACTGCTCAAAAACATCAACTGCGATTGTGATGAGCCGTGATGAAATCCTAATGGGGAGGTTCTTGCTGTTTTAGATTTACTATCCTGGTGGTGTACAGCAAACTGAGTGTGACGAAAGCTGCACCTATCGCCAGTCCCACATACTGAACGTTGTGAAGCAAGGTAAGGATGATTTCTGATTCAGTCCCATTGATATATCTATCGAAGATAGTAGGCAATGTGAAACTTGCAAGCGTCACTATACAGCCCAAAACAACACCGACAGCAAGCAGTTTTAGCGACATCAGTTTGTTCTTTCGGCTCTCCGCACGTTGATATGCCTTAACTTCTTCGATGAGTTCCATCTGTCGTTGCAGTCTTTGCATGAAGGCATTGTCATCCGACAGGTGTGGATGATAGTCCACCAGTAAGTCTTTTAAGAATTTATCTTCGTTCATCTTTCCAATAAGTGTTTAAGTTGTTCCCGTCCTCGTGAGAGCTGTTTCTTGATTGCATCCTCACTGTTGTCGGTTATCTCTGCAATCTCTTTTATCTGATAACCCTGCATATAATAGAGCAAAATACTTGTACGCATTGTCTCCGAGAGCGTTGCCAACGCAGTGTGTAGTTCCTGATAGCGGAAGGCATCGTCACTCTTACTGTTTCCTTGGAGCGTGGCAGCCTTCTCGATGGGTAGTTCCTGCTGGTGCTTCTGTTTGCGGCGTGAGTCTATGAAGACACGATAAGCTATTTTCATCAGCCAAGCCGAGAACTGCCCCCGTTCATCGTATTGACTGCTACGAAGGTAGGCTTTGATGAGCGTCTCTTGAGCAATATCGTCAGCTTCAGCACTGTTGCCGCAGCATAAAGCCGTCAGGAACCGGCGTAGATGTGCCTGTTCCCGACTGACCTGTTCGACGAATTGTTCTCTTGTCATAATAACCTAATCGTTGTCTTTCAAGTTTTCCAAAGTCTTTTTGGCACTGTTGTAGGCGGCTAACAGCCCGCAGCCTACTGCCAATGGGACAACGCCAAATATAGAGACTATAGGGAAAAATTTTTCAACATAAACTTGCAAGATGCTCAGAGTTATGATAACTGAAATGGTTACGATACCACCTATAAGGCAAATTGTTCCCCAAAGAAGTTCTTGGTGCATTTTTGTCATCAGTTGCTCTTTATATGATTTCTTTGGAGGGTTCAGTTTGTTGAGGAACTCCTGCACGTCAACCTCAGGGTTCTTTTCAATGACAGCCATAACAATCTCACTTCTTTTGTCTGTTTCGTGTTGTTTGTTACGATAAGTGAGCCAGACTATTACGATTGGAAGGACTACTACAATTGCTATTGGAATGAGATTTTCAATAAGTGAATTTAAAATTACAGGATTCATAATCATTTATTTTTAATATGTTATACATTTTAGTTTTCTTTCTGAACCGATTCACTTGTATAACGTCATTGGTTTGTAAAAGGTGACATTGAAAGGCATAAATTTATTTGTTTTATGGTATTATTTGCCCTTCTGCTAACAGTCCTTTCTATGCTTACAGCGGCTTTTGAGCGAATTATTTTCATGAAAAGAAATATTTATTGTCGTGAAAATAATTATTTTTCTTCATGAAAAAAAATATTTCTTTTCATGAAAATAATTCGTTATAGGTTGAAACTTACACCAGCAACGACCCATGCGCGAGGCTGTGGAACATTGCCATAATCAACGTAATGTGCACCAAACAAGTTGTTCGCTTCAACATATGCAGTCCATTTCTGTGCGTTCCAACTCATGCGAGTATCTACAACACCATAACTTTTATAGCTTTGTCGCTGGTTATTGGTATCAATATAGTTTCCCATACGATGCTGGAAGCGGTAGTAGAAACCGAGGTCGAGGTTGCGCCAGAGGTTCAGCTGAATATTGCTGACAAACTTATTCTTCAGATATTCCAACGCATATTTACTTACATAGCCTTGCTCATCAACCTTTTTCTGATGGATGTAATTATAAGCAACACCAAACTTCTTGAAAAACCTTTGTGTTGGGAGGAGTTGATGGAGGTTAAAATCGAGTGACGCTTCAGTTCCAAAGTCTTTTATTTTTCCGAAGTTCACACTCTTCCATACTAAAGCCCCGTCAGCATCCAATGTGCCGTCACTGATCCAGTCGATAAGGTTCTTGTGGTTGTTCCAGTAAAGGCTTGCCTTCGCAGTGATACCATTGTTGTCGTATTTCACACCCGTTTCAAATGCTGACAGCTCTTCCGGGCGAAGGTGTTTGTCTGCCTTATGACCACCAACAGAGTAAAACAGCTCTGTAACTGACGGCATACGGAGCGATGTGTTATAGGAAGCATATAGTTTCCAAGCGTTTCCTATACGGTAACTTGCATCAATTCCAGGGTAGACACGCATTGGCATGTCAGCCTGGCTGTTCTTGACAGCGGTCAGACCAGCTGAGAGTGTGAAACGGTCAAGGATGATGTTATGCTCAAGGACAAACTGGATATTCGTGCGGTTCAGCCCGACGGTATATTCTCTGTCTGTTCCGTGGATATGTTTCGGACGGGAGAGTGGTTCGCCGAGGTTACCACTTACGAGGTCTTCATTGCGCAGTTCTGCAGCGAAGGCAGTACGTCCGAGTGTCCAGTCAAAGTAGGCATTGAGGTTAGCACCATAGATGTCAGTGCGATGATAGTTGAAGGGATACTTGTTGGCTGCGCCACGGAAGAGCTCAAAGCGGTCCATGCTGCGGTTCCAGTAGATGGAAGGACGGATGTGGAAGCGTCCACGCAGGTTCTCTGCCTGAATGGCAGTGAAGGTCTTGAAAGTGTGTTCAAACTGGTCATCAAACTTTGCAGAGTAGAAAGTATTTGAACCGAAGTCTTTCACACTTATACCTGTATGCCACCGTACAGCAATGTCTTCATCTGTGTAATTACCCTGATAAAAGACTTTTGCGGTGTGGTAATCAGCATTGAGGCTGCCTGCCTTATTACGGAGATAACCATCGCTGCGGGTGTAAGAAGCTGACAGTTGATTATTCCAGTGGCTTTTTGAGGCAATATTGCCACGCACGCCGGCACTGAGATAGCCGTAGGAGCCACCTTCAACATGGGTAGAGAGACTTGTCTTCTTTGGAGTTTTGGTTACGATGTTTATAGCACCTAATAAGGAAGATGTGCCATAAACGCGGGCTGCAGGACCCTCAAGGACTTCTATCCGTTCGATTTCACTGATGTCAACTGGGAAATCAAAGGAGTTGTGTCCTGTCTGTGCATCACAGATATTGATACCATTAAGGAGGACAGTGATTTGTTCTGAATTGCCACCACGGATACTTACGTCGGTCAAGGCACCTAAAGGTCCTTTCTGTCGGACGTCAACACCGGCGGCATATTTCAGCAAATCGTTTACACTTCGTACTGGTGCCGCCTGGATGTCCTCACGGCTCAGTACAGTTACCATTCTCGCTTGCTGACTGACTGTCAGCGGTGCTCGCGTTCCCGTCACGTTCACTTCCTCCATCATCACGCCTCGGTTGGTGATTGTTGAGTCCGTCTCTGCCTTCTCAGTCTCAACGCTAATGCCCTTGGCAGTAGCATTTTGTAAGGTAGCGACGCTCAGTACACCAATCAGAACCTCTTTGCCGAGAACGGTAAAGAGTGAGTAGCCGTGGTTGGAGAAGTGTTTGAACTTCAGAACGCTGCGCTTTTGAAAAGTTGGTTTGTACATATTATAATAATTGAAAACGTCGGAAAGAGAGATGTCCCTTTGCCGGCAAACGGGTGCAAAAGTACTAATTTTTTTTGTAATGGCGAGGAATTATCCGTATTAATCACTGTTGTGAGACGGACAGAACATCATTGAGCAAAACGGAAACCATGTGTCATGACCTTAATATAATGGTTGTAATCCCCTGCAGCTTCATTGATTGTCCATATATTTCCTTTAGGAAGTTCGTAAGTTGCTTGCAAAGAAAAATCTTGACAGGGATTGGGAACAGCCTGGTTAGTAATCCCCTGTCAGGCCAATAGAGTTACTTTATACTGCTTTCTTTTTGATTTTTTTAAAGGAATATTGTTTTTCTTGTTCAATTATTTGGAACTTATTATTTTATTTTCTATATTTGCGACATAGATTTGACTATTAGCTTTAACTGAAGCTGCATTATTTATATAACTAAATAACTAACGGACGTGACAGGATTTATACAGGTTCTATCTTGTCAATCTGTCCATTTAAAGAACCTAACTAAAAACTTAACACTATGGGAGTAACTGGTAAAACTATCAGCGCGTTGCAAGGACTTCCTTTTAACAACTTAATTGGTGGACCGTTGAATGCTTGTATCTTGGCACAGGCAGAGGCAGCACAGACTACGGTGAATTTCATTCAGGAGGTGGGTCTGAATCAATTGGAGGATGGCACGAAGGAGGCTATCTATGTGTACTTTAACTTTATACAGAATGGACGAAAAGTGACCATCAGCGTGCCCCTGCTGACGATTCTTCCTATTCCGTATATTGCTATCAATTCTATTGACATCAACTTCAAGGCAACTGTAACTGGTGTTGAAAACTCTTCTTTTACTGATGAATACTCAAGTGAGTATAAGAGGGATTACACAAGAAACACAAAGAGATGGTTTAAGAGAAAGACAACCAGTCTGCAGACTTCTTATTCTTCTAAGCACGATTCCAAGAGTACGCGCGATTCATCATTCAGTATTGAAACCACGATAGACGTGGCTGTACATGCCGGTCAGGAGTCTATGCCTGCAGGTATGGCAAAGATTCTTGAAATGTTAGGTGCTGCAATGGATCTCTGCTCACCAGATGGAGAGTTGACTGTAAACGATACCATGTTCTATGTGGAGAAAGGCAAGACAGCAAAGGTTATCGCACAGTATAAGACACCTGCTGGACTGTATGATTCTTCTGGTATCACCTGCTCGAATGGTGCTGCGGGTACGGAAAATAAGATGGAGAAGACGAAGGAGTTTGAACTGGCTGTAGGTGCTCATAAGATTCTATATGGTGATGCACATGCAATAGAGATAAAGGTTGCAGAGTCAGCCGCACCTGTTGCTCCTGCTCAGCCGAAGTAATATCTCCTCGAAAGTATTGTTCATTTATTAATTTCTAAATCTTTCCAAGGTTATGGCATCCATTGACACGACTCCTTCTCAAGTCGCCACAAATGCTTTGCAGTCATTACCTTTTGGTACTCTCATAGGAAGTCCGCTAACTGCCTGCATTGATGCTCAGGCAAAAGCTGCACAATCTTCCTGGGAATTTATCAGAGATGTAGGACTGACAGACAGTGAAGACGGCGGAAAGAAGGCAATTTATGTGAGTTTCGAATACCGCAAAGACGGGCGTTCGGCAACTCTTTGCCTGCCATTGCTGACGATAGTTCCGATTCCTTACCTTGCTATACGGGAGATTGATATTGCCTTCAAGGCACGCATCTCTGCGGCAGCATCTACTTCAAAGTCCGTACATAAATCCTTTGGATTTGAGGCGGGGATGAAGGCAAAGGCAGGAGTAAACTATCTCATAGCAAGTGCCAGTGTGGAATTGAGCACCAGCATATCAAGCAAGAAAGACTCCACAGCCACACGTGATTCCAAGTACAGCGTGGAATATACGATGGACGTGAATGTCAAGGCTGGACAGGATGATATGCCTGCTGGAATGGCTAAGGTGCTGGAGGTACTCAGCAACTCTATTGACTCAACGGACACAAAGGGTGAAATGCACGCCTCTGACCAGGTTGTCAGCCTGGCAGGTGGAGGTAGTACCTATATCTCTTATAAGAATAGCGAAGGCTATTATATGCCTGAAGATATTAAATTATATGAGTATAAGGACTCTAAGACGGGCAGTGCGCTTACAGACAAAGAATGTCGGACAACTGCCGATGACACTGGAGTACTCTGCGAGTTCAAGAAAGAGGGATTCTATTGTGCAAAGGCTGGCAAGAAAATGCTGGTCATTAATGTAACTAAATAGTAACCGACTATGCCAGATGATAAGAATATAGGAAAAGATGATAATCTTACCAATAACTCCCCGCCTACGGAACAAGACCCGAAAACGGACGGAGATGCCGCAAAAGGTGAATCTGGAAAAGAGGGCGGTGGTATCCTTACCGATATTATAGATACGGTTAAGGATACTGTTAAAGACAAGGTTAAAGAAAAGATAGAAGACAAGGCTAATGACCTGTTAGGCACTGACAGCGGTAAGGGTAAGGATACCGGAGGTAAAGCTGAGGATAAAGACAGTAATACCGAGACTAAAGACAAGAACGCCGCTGATACTTCGAAAGAGGAAAAAGGTGGAATTGTTGAAGAAGGTAAGAGTGCTCTTGATGGTGTCAAGAATGCTGTCGGAACTGACAATAAGGGAGGTGCAAGCCAACCGTCATTAGCTGATCAGATGAAGGATTTGGACGAAGTGCAGATTGATAAGGCTTTTGTGGAAGACTCCCTGAACCTGCTTGATAAGCTGTCGTTCGATAAACTTATAGGTAATCCGTTACGTGCGGCCATCAAGGCACAGCGTGACCTTGCAAAGGAAACGCTCAGTTACATCCGTGAAGAAGGCATAAAAGTGGACAAGGACGGACAGGGACAGATAATCTATGTCACGATGAACTTCGTCCGCGATGGCAAACAGGTAAAGATGCGGGTCCCATTGCTTACGCTGATGCCTGTGCCACGCCTCTCCATAACGTCCATGAACTATACGTTCAAGGCGAAGGTGGATGCAATCTCATCGGTTGTGGCTTCTGTCGGAAGTGGCGGAACACCTGTCAATACCACTTTTGGATTGAATAGCAATGATAAATCTGCTAAGCCTTCTTCCTCTGGAGGAGGAGCGCAGAAGCCCTCAACGGATAAGGGAGGTGCAACAGGTCAGAATGCTAAACAAGCTGAAGCGGAGACCAAGTCAAGCCCTAAGGCAATCTTGTCAGCCAGCTATTCGTCAAAGAAAGATTCCGGTGCAACCCGTGACTCACGTTACAGTGTGGAAACAACGATGGACGTTACCATCACTGCAAGCGAAGGTGAAATGCCTCGTGGAATCGACAAACTGTTAGGTGTACTTAATGAGTCGACGGAAGTCATAGACCCAAATGGTATCCTTCAGGTGTCGACAGAGCAGGTATCACTTGTCAACGGGTATGCTGCCATATCGGTAAACTATCGTGACGAAAAGGGAGCTTACCAGCCAACAGCGGTGAAATGCGTGCAGCTTAACGGCAAGAAAACTCCTACTTTGCTGCAGAGTGGCGACAATATGCTGCTTGTGTTCAGTGAAAAAGGAACCTATAACATTACTGCAGGGAAGCTGCAACGCATAGTATTTGTTTCATAAAATAATTTCAATATGACGAAATTACAAGATGTAATAGCTTCTGTGCTGCGCGACGTTCTGTCTGCGCAGCATGAAGCTAACCTCCTTACAGAAGCACTTGCTGAACAATATGAGGGTGCGGGTGTTATTCATCAGCTGAACCTTCCTGCCGTGACCATCGGTGATATGGAAATAACTTTCCGGTTCGCAATAGACTCTGACGGTGGACAAACCGATGAAATCTCAGAAGACGGCATCCAGTCAATGGATGTTATCGTAGATGCTGACCGTCTGGCGGTGTTACCAGAGAGTGCCGTTCATAGCCTTTCGTTGAAGGTCTCACCACAGGACAGCGTAAAGATCACTGAATCATAAACCTCTGATAATGCATTATGGGCAACGATACTACCAATACCAAGGATATTCGTCCTGAAGATATGTCTGGTAACAGAGATAAGTTTTCGATGGACATGACGTTGGCAGATATGCTGACGGGAATGATTCAATCAACTGTTGCCGCTGACCAGAAGGCTGCTGAAGACTACCTGAAGGTGCTGCGTGACTACGCACTGATGCCCTCTGCAAATGCAAAAGGGCGGGAAAGGCTCAAGATGATAGACTTTGAAATGACAGATTCTGATGGAGAGCGTCAGGTTATCTCTATCCCTAAGCTGTCGCTGCTGCCACTTCCTGTGCTGCGTGTTTCTGAAGCAACATTCGATATAGAAGCGCAAATTGATATCAAGACTGTTGTGAGCGGTAAAGAACGTGAGCACTTCTTGAAGCGTTATCCGTTATTCAAGAACAGGTTAAGATCTGTTCCTAAAGCAGAAAAGGCGGATAAGCTGGGAGAAGAAATGCTGAGGAGAAAGATAATAGCACCTGGTGTCCGTGTCAGACTCATCAGACCTGTGCCGACAGAAACATCAAGGTCCACGGAAATGGAAAAGAAGATGACAAACATTAAGGTACATGTCAAGCTCGAACCAGTCCAGCTGCCCGATGGTATGCGCGGATTACTGCAAGCAACTGACAGCAGTATCAAGGTGATAGCAAAAGACAAAAACCAAGAATAACTTCAAACTTATTAACTATGACAAATAATCAACAGAAAACCCCAGGACTCAATTGTCCTAAATGTGGAACATTCATTTCTACTTCCATCACAGAACTGCTTTCGGCAAGTGGACTGCACTGCCCACACTGTCACCTCGTGCTGAATATCAACCGAAACGAGTCAAAGCGGGCGATGGAGATATTGAAAAACGTCGAAGAGGCACAACAGAACCTCAAGAAGGCAAGTTCATTCCAACGATAATTCCGTAACACTATGCAAGATGGAACTAACACAAATGCAGGCAAACAGGTTGTGAGCGCCCTCAATTCCATCCCTTTCGGAAACATCATCGGCGGCCCATTGGCAGCATGTGTTCATGCACAGGCTGAGGCTGCGCAGACCACAATGGATTTTATCCGTGGTTTCACGATGACAGATTCGAGTCTTGATATTGAGGGTACAGAGCCTATTACCGTTACCTTCTCATTCATAATGGGAGGAGTCCCCACGCTCATGACGGTACCGCTTATGACCATCGTGCCTATCCCATACATGCGCATTAATTATGTTGACCTCTCTTTCACGGCCGACATAACTGCCTGCGACAGCGATAAGATGGAAGCAAAATATGCTTCGGAGGGGTACAAACGCACCGAAGAGGATGAAAAGTCTATTTCGATGCAGAGCAAAATGGGCGTCAATATTCGTGCCGCTACCAGCGACATGCCGGCCGGTATGGCGAAAATGCTCGAGTTCTTTGGCAATAATCTCATTATACAAGAGACTCTGACTGCCGAAGAAGTGGAGGATATGCGGTGGGAAGCAGCCCGTCAACGTGCTATCAGGGAGGCTGAATTTGAGGAACAGAAGCGCATAGAAGAAGAAAGAGAGCGTGAAAGAGAGCGCCGTAGAGTGAGAGAACAAAAGCGTCGTGAAAAGATCGCAGCCATCGTACAGGCACTCAAGTATCATAAGGAACACTCTGAAGAGGAGTGGATAAGGGAACAGAAGCTGAAAGAAGAGAGGGAGCGGAGGAAGAAGGAAGCTCTGGAGCGTCGCATACGTGAAAATCGTCCTGACCCTAACAATCCGTTTGCACTGCCTGAAACCAATAGGAAGAAACCGCATCCGGAATGCACTTTTGACCCTGGTAAGAGTATACAGTGGAACATCGAACGACAGGAAACGTTACGTGGTGATAACAGACATGACTGGTTGCGCAATCACCTGTTGCTTGCACTTAGGACGGCACAACGTATCTATCCTGATACACTCTCTTCTGATAATGGTCAGCGTATTCTCAAGGAAGACCTTGCGAGTTTCAGCAAACGATATAATGGCTGGTACACTTACGGCGAACTCAATAACAATAAATTACCCAAATGTTATCTTGAGGGTGGCTATATCGATAAAGCCTATACCGACTTTGTGGGTTATGTGCTTGACAATGAGCGTAAGCGTGCTGCTGCTATCACAGGTCCGGGTGTTGTAGGCCAGCCCGGTATAATTGACCCAGGTATTGTACGCCCTGATATTATAGATAGCATTACTGATGTAGGAGGTACTATTAACATAGGACGACCTATAAATGTGGAGCGACCTATTAAAGTAGAACAACCTATTCAGGTAGATCGGCCGGGTAGAATACCCTCTGGTGTTATTGATAGACTTACAGAAACAGAAGGGACTATCAATGTAGAGCGACCAGTCCGTCCTCGTGTGGTTACGCGTTCCGCATCCAGTGATCGAGTAATTGATGGGGAGAGCGTTAAGGGAGAAAAGGTAGACAAGTCCCTGAAAAGTGGGAAAGTCAAATCACGTAAGAAGAAATGAGCAAAATCCAGAATGATACACCCAGAAGGAAGACGTATCAAGATGCCATGTGGCTCTCTGACGTCATGCGCAAGACGCTTGCCGACTGCGTTGAGGCGCAGCATGAGACTTTGGAAAAGTCGCTTGACCTCATTGAGCGCACGGCTTTCCGTTCCTCCGACGGCAGTTCTGAGCCTGTAATGGTGACGTTCTCTATTCAGATGGATGGAGAAAGTCATACTCTCCGTGTGCCCCTGTTGGTGCTGGTGCCGCTTCCTTTCCTGCAAATCAGTCAGGCTGATCTTACTTTCTTCGTGAGTATCATGTCCTCAAATACCAGTCAGCAGGAAGGATTAAAGGTGCGTTTCTCGCCCTCCAATAAACTGTTGACCGAATCACGGCAGACAGGATACGATGTGCGCAATAACATTCGTGTGAACATTAAAGCCTCTGCTGAACTCCCTGCGGGCGGCATGTCACGTCTGTTGCAGATAGTAGGCAACAACTGCATCCGCATTCGGAAGCCTGACGAGCCGACGGAAAATCAATAAGTATCAATTCCAAGAACCTCTAAAACAGAAAGAATATGCCTGAATCCAATGCCCCCAACCAAAGTCAGCAGAACTCTCCGCTGAGCGCACTTGACTTCAATCGCATCATCGGCGGACCTCTATCTGCCTGCGTCAATGCTCAAGAAGAGGCTGCTCAGGCTACCCTTGATTATCTCAATGGGGTGGTGTTCAGAAAACAAGACGGAGACCCTTACAACCTTGAGCCTGTCACTGTAACCTTCTACTTTGAAAGTGGCGGAGTGGTAAACCGACTCATTATGCCGCTTGTCTGTATCGTGCCTGTTCCTTATCTGCAGATAGAACAGGTTAACCTGACTTTTCAGGCAACGGTTACGGAGAGCAGCATACAGGACAATAAGGTAGAACTCAAGGCTAAGTATTCTGCTCCTGGTGACTCTGGTGCAATTACGGATGTTACTAAGGAGGAATATAAAAGCAAGCGGTGTATAGATGTAAACCTCTGTGTTACCACAGCGGATATGCCAATGGGTATCTCTAAACTTATCGAAATCTTCAATAACCAGCTTGTAGAGATAAAACAGGAAGAGCCTATTATTGACCCCAAACCGCCGGTTCTCCCGCCTTCTGACCCGGAGGAGACGGACGAGAAGCCTGACGTGCAGCCTCGCTATAATATCCAGTTAATTACCAAGCCTCACAAGGAGCAGAAGCCGTTTGTGGTGAACACTGTCAATTCACGTTGCCATAACAATAGTGCCCTCACGGGAACTTCGCTTAATAATATTCTCAAGAGTAAAATGAAGACCATCCCGCTTGAGACGGATTTTGCCACAGCCAGATCTATTGTGAAAGCATTGAAGAAAAAGAACATAGATGCGGTAATGGTAGAGGTGTAGTAGCAGATGTTTTGCGGTAAGAGGTTCTGTGGCAGCATTCTTGTAATGAAGGATTTGTGATAACTCCTTTCTTGCAGGCTTATGATTTTATGGATAAATCCGAGGAGTGAAAGAGATAGGAAGCAATGAGCAAATTGTATTTCCTTATTCTCTGTCACTCTTCGGATTTCTTATTAGTCAGAACCGTTTTTCTTCGCTTAGGTCAGTGTTTTTGCAGCACCTTGGAGTGGTGAGCATTTCGAATGAGATTTGGGTTAAATAATGATGTGTGTTGTGCCCTGATGAACTGATTTTGGTTTAAGAGGCTGCCTGCTGTAATTCTTTCACATAGCCCATGACTTAAATATATTTAGGATAATATTTGAAAAGATGTAGAAAAAAGCACAAGTATTGTTCGTTATATTTGAGATTTTTAGTACTTTTGTGGGCAATTAATTCTCGAAACAGACTAACGATTAATTGCACAATGAAAGCATTACGTGACCGTATCCTAAAGGATGGAAAGTGTTTCCCGGATGGTATCTTGAAGGTAGATAAGTTCATTAATCACCAGATGGATCCTAATCTGATGAAGCAGATTTGTGTGGAGTTCATCCGCCGTTATGCATCAACGGAAATCAACAAGATTATCACGATTGAAGCGAGTGGCATTGCGCCAGCCATCATGATGGGGTTCCTGCTTGACCTTCCTGTGGTCTTTGCCAAGAAGAAAAAGCCCTCGACGATGAGCGATATGCTTTCGACAACGGTCTTTTCGTTTACCAAGCAGCGGGAATATCACGTCGTAATATCCAAGGAATACCTGGGTGAAGGTGACAAGGTGCTGTTTGTGGACGACTTCCTCGCTTACGGTAATGCGGCAAAAGGCATCATAGACCTTTGCAGGAAGGCAGGTGCGGAGCTGGTTGGTATGGGCTTTATCATTGAAAAAGCGTTCCAGCATGGTCGTGAGGTAATCGAGGCGGAAGGTGTGCGCTGTGAGAGTCTGGCAATCATAGAGTCGCTTGATAATTGTGAAATTAAATTGAGATAGTAATAAACGAGGTGGGCTTGTGTGCCCACCTTTTTTGTTTAACAGGGTCAGCTTTCGCATCGTAAAGCTGCTCTTTAAGTTTATATAGCTCTCTTTTACGGTTCGTAGAGTATCCCTTTGGAATATTCAAAGCTAATCTTTCAGTTTTATAAGAAGCATGGAATCTTACCTTATTATATTGTAAAAAAAGAAAAAGAATGGAAAAGTCTAAGGAACTTATCTACGGTCTGAATGATCGCCCACCTCTCCGTGAGACCCTTTTTGCTGCCTTGCAGCATTTGTTGGCAATCTTTGTAGCCATCATTACCCCGCCGCTCATCATCAGTTCGGAATTGAAGTTTGATTTGGAGACAACCGGTTTCCTCATATCAATGTCGCTTTTCGTGTCAGGAATTGCCACTTTCATCCAGTGTCGCAGGTTCGGTCCGATAGGTACGGGGCTTCTTTGTGTTCAGGGGACATCCTTTTCATTCATCAGTCCGATTATTGGTGCAGGTGCGCTTGGCGTTGTTAGCGGAAGGATGAATGTTGAGTTGGGGCTCAGCTACATCTTCGGTGCCTGTATGGTTGCGTCAGTTGTCGAGATGATAGTCAGTCGCCTGCTCCCTTATACACGCAAGATTATCACCCCACTGGTGTCAGGTATTGTCGTTGCACTTATAGGTATGTGTCTCATCAAGGCAGGCATCAGCTCCTGTGGGGGCGGTCAGTCGGCAGTTGATGCAGGTACGTTCGGCTCATTGAAGAATCTCGGACTTGCGCTGTTGGTATTGGTAAGCATTATTATCTTCAACCGTTCAAACAATCGTTTCCTGCGTATGGCATCCATTGTGTTGGGACTGTTGATAGGGAGTGTGGTTGCCTATGCGCTCAATATGATAGACTTTTCAAACATCAAGGGCACTGCGAGTCTGAATATCCCTGTTCCTTTCAAGTATGGATTGAATTTTGATGTGGGTTCAATTATCGCTCTTGGACTTATTTATCTTGTCACAGCAGTTGAGGCTTTCGGTGATATTACAGCCAATTCTCTTATTTCCGGCGAGCCTGTTGAGGGTCCGGTTTTCATGAAGAGAGCGCAGGGAGGTGTCCTTGCGGATGGTTTCAACTCCTTCCTCGCAGCTGTTTTCAATAGTTTCCCTAACTCTATCTTTGCCCAGAACAACGGAATGATACAGCTTACGGGTGTTGCCAGCCGTTATGTAGGCTACTTCATTGCAGCCGCCTTGGTACTCTTAGGACTCTTCCCGGTTGTGGGCAAGGTCTTCTCGCTCATTCCTGATCCGGTTCTGGGTGGTGCAACACTGTTGATGTTCGGTACCGTAGCTGCCGCAGGTATTCGCATTATAGCTTCAACCGAGATTACCCGCAAGGCTGTATTGGTTATGGCAATCAGCTTTGCTATGGGATTGAGCGTAGAGCTGGTGCCCGGTATTCTCGATAAGCTGCCCGGTATTATCAAGAGTATCTTTTCAAGTGGTATAACAACAGGTGGTCTTACAGCCATCCTTGCCAATGCTTTTATCCGTATCAAGGAATAGCTTTGGAGCGGTTTGTCCATATAGTAGGCGTGGAGGGACTTTAGTGTTAATATTATGAATGTATAATGACAGTGATGAACCTCTCTTGCCGTATTCAGCCGATGTGTTGTAGCCTGTCACTTGTTGTGTTGTTGGTAAACACCAATGGTGTTGGGGGCTGAATACGTTGCAATATGTTGCCGGGTTGGGAGCATTTTGCAGATGGAAAAGTGTTGTGCTACCAAAAGCAAATGTAATATGTTTGATTAGGTGGTTTGCTTCGCCAAAAACAACAGGGTGTTATCTGTTTAAAAGGGATTCGCATGGGATAGTGCATAGTTTAGGTTTTATCAGACATCAATAATTTATAAATTCCGATTCAAAACGCTTATAACTCCTGAATCCTAATTCAAAAATCATATTTTTTACCCTCCTTTCGGTACATTTTCCTTTTAAATGTTTATCTTTGCAGAAGATAGAGGGAGAATGTACCGATTGTGTTTCTCCATGAAGTATAAACAAATTCTTAACAGAACAGAATAACAGCAAGGCTATGTCAAAGCAGAATAAGCAGCGTAAATTCACAAAGTCGCTGGTCTTTAAAGTGATTTGTGGATTAGTGGTCCTCATCCTCTTGGGACTGATTTATAATTTTATAGTGGCTGAGGATGACCCTCCAATGACGTTGGAGGAGCAGGAGGAAGTGCAGAAACG
>NZ_CP012074.1:0-77500 GCF_001262015.1 Prevotella fusca JCM 17724 | reverse complement strand
CCCTCCGTTCGCCTCACCGCAGATGCAGTGATGACAGGTCTTCAGCCTGCCGGGTTGTCCCATTCGGAAATCCCTGGATCAAAGGTCATTTGCACCTACCCAGGGCTTATCGCAGCTTATCACGTCCTTCATCGCCTCCGTGAGCCAAGGCATCCGCCATGCGCCCTTTCTTACTTTCTTCGCCTTCCCTGCGAATGACCGCAGGGAATGTAGCTCATACTTTCAGCTGTTGTGTGATTCTAATCTTGAAGTTAAACTTCTTTAGAATTCCGATCCTTCATGAACATGAAGAATCAGTTCTACATACAGTCTTGCTTGTGTCAATATGTCAAAGATCCTGTGCCGGACGACGGAGATGTATCCGTGCCAGCGTGGTGGAGAATAACGGATTCGAACCGTTGACCCCCTGCTTGCAAAGCAGGTGCTCTAGCCAACTGAGCTAATCCCCCAGGGAATAGAGAAGTGGTCCCGGGCATTACTGCCCGAATCACATTGGCTTAGCGCCGATGTGTAGTCCCAGGCAGACTTGAACTGCCGACCTCCACATTATCAGTGTGGCGCTCTAACCAACTGAGCTATAGGACTGAGTTGGAAGAAAGCATTGCGGCTTTTCATACCAGACTTCCTTTCTCTTATTCGTAAAACAGTGCAAGCAGATACAAGAAGAAGAGACGAACCAAGGTCATTCCGTTGAACTGCCGGAATAGATCCGGCAAATGACATAGGAAAGGCATCCTCTCCAGAAAGGAGGTGTTCCAGCCGCACCTTCCGGTACGGCTACCTTGTTACGACTTAGCCCCAATCACCAGTTTTGCCCTAGGCCGATCCTTCCGGTCACGGACTTCAGGCACCCCCGGCTTTCATGGCTTGACGGGCGGTGTGTACAAGGCCCGGGAACGTATTCACCGCGCCATGGCTGATGCGCGATTACTAGCGAATCCAGCTTCGTGGGGTCGGGTTGCAGACCCCAGTCCGAACTGGGACCGGCTTTCAAGATTGGATGCAACTTGCGTTGCACCGTCCCTCTGTACCGGCCATTGTAACACGTGTGTAGCCCCGGACGTAAGGGCCGTGCTGATTTGACGTCATCCCCACCTTCCTCACACCTTACGGTGGCAGTGTCTCCAGAGTGCCCAGCACTACCTGATGGCAACTGAAGAGAGGGGTTGCGCTCGTTATGGCACTTAAGCCGACACCTCACGGCACGAGCTGACGACAACCATGCAGCACCTTCACAGGAGTCCCGAAGGACCTCAACATCTCTGTATCGTTCTCCTGCAATTCAAGCCCGGGTAAGGTTCCTCGCGTATCATCGAATTAAACCACATGTTCCTCCGCTTGTGCGGGCCCCCGTCAATTCCTTTGAGTTTCACCGTTGCCGGCGTACTCCCCAGGTGGGATGCTTAATGCTTTCGCTTAGCCGCTGATACCAGGTACCAACAGCGGGCATCCATCGTTTACCGTGCGGACTACCAGGGTATCTAATCCTGTTCGATACCCGCACCTTCGAGCTTAAGCGTCAGTTGCGCTCCCGTCAGCTGCCTTCGCAATCGGAGTTCTTCGTCATATCTAAGCATTTCACCGCTACACGACGAATTCCGCCAACGTTGTGCGTACTCAAGGGAACCAGTATGCGCTGCAAGTCAGACGTTGAGCGTCTACATTTCACAACACACTTAATCCCCGGCCTACGCTCCCTTTAAACCCAATAAATCCGGATAACGCCCGGACCTTCCGTATTACCGCGGCTGCTGGCACGGAATTAGCCGGTCCTTATTCGTACGGTACCTGCAAGGACGGACACGTCCGCCGTTTTATCCCCGTACAAAAGCAGTTTACAACCCATAGGGCCGTCGTCCTGCACGCTACTTGGCTGGTTCAGGCTTGCGCCCATTGACCAATATTCCTCACTGCTGCCTCCCGTAGGAGTTTGGACCGTGTCTCAGTTCCAATGTGGGGGACCTTCCTCTCAGAACCCCTACTGATCGTAGCCTTGGTGGGCCGTTACCCCACCAACAAGCTAATCAGACGCATCCCCATCCATGACCGATGAATCTTTACTTCACATATGATGCCGTCAGTGAAGGCCATGGGGTATTAGTCTGCCTTTCGGCAGGTTATCCCCCGGTCATGGGAAGGTTGGATACGCGTTACTCACCCGTGCGCCGGTCGACGTCCGGAGAGTGCAAGCACCCTTCGCCGTTTCCCCTCGACTTGCATGTGTTAAGCCTGTAGCTAGCGTTCATCCTGAGCCAGGATCAAACTCTCCATTGTAAAATATGTCTTGGTGATGGATGACGGGTGGCGGGTGGTAACGAATACCACGCTGCTCCCGGCACTTCACCGAGTAATCCCTGTCCAGAACGCCTATCCTGAAATATCAAGCTCAAAGAACCACCTTGTGTTCAAAAGCAATGAGGAAAGGGGAAACCCCAGACCCCAGTACCGAATTGAACGGTTCGTTTCTTTTACCCGTCCATTTGATATAATACCAAACAGACGCTTCTTGTACTACTTCTCTGTATATGTAAATCTTTTCAAAGAACTCTTTTCCTTAGTCGCCTCACCCTGTCTGCCAGATGGCTTGTTTCGTAAAGCGAGTGCAAAGGTATAGAGAAAATCCGTTACCTCCAAATGTTTTCAAGAAAAAGTTTTGAAAAAAACGTATTTTTCTAGTTTCGTTACAACTATGAGGAATAAAACAGACATTACACCTTATTTAATATATAACTCTCAAATCGACCATGGGCTGATTATGAAAGGAACATTTTGCAAACCATGTCCTTCATCATTACCAAAATTTAGTCAACAAATAAAACTATAAAGCAAAAAACGGGATTGGGATCTTCATGACAAAGACCACAATCCCTATATCGCAACAAACATTTAAAGTTTTCCTTCTTATTGCCTATCACGTTCACGAATCTCCACACGGCGAATCTTACCAGAGATTGTTTTCGGAAGAGCCGTCACAAATTCTACAACACGTGGATACTTATAAGGAGCCGTCTCATGCTTCACATGTGTCTGCAGTTCCTTCACCAATCTATCATCAGCCTTGTCAGTCCATTCATTGGCAAGAACAACAGTAGCCTTGACAACCATACCACGTATTTCATCAGGCACACCCGTCACTGCACATTCAACAACGGCAGGATGCGTCATCAGCGCACTCTCCACCTCAAACGGTCCGATGCGGTAACCCGAACTCTTTATAACATCATCAGCGCGACCAATGAACCAATAATATCCATCCTCATCACGCCATGCCAGATCGCCTGTGTAATAAAGATTATCATGCCATACTTTCTCCGTCAGCTCCGAATCACGATAATAACCCTTGAAGAGACCAATAGGTTTACCCGCACTGGTATCAATACAGATTTCACCCCTCTCACCATCCTCACAGGGAGAACCATCTGGTTTCAGCAACTTGATATCATACTGTGGATTTGGCTTGCCCATACTTCCCGGCTTCGGTTTAATCCAAGGAAAGGTACCCAAAGTCATCGTTGTTTCCGTCTGTCCGAACCCCTCCATCATCTCAACACCAGTAAGGTCATAGAACTTCTGGAACACTGCAGGCTCAAGAGCTTCGCCAGCCGTGGTACAATATTTCAGCGCAGAAAGGTCATACTTTGAGAAATCCTCCTGAATCATGAAGCGGTAGATGGTAGGAGGTGCGCAGAAAGAAGTCACGTGATACTTCTCCATCACACGCATAATCTTCTCTGCCGAAAACTTCTCATGGTCATACACAAAGACAGCTGCACCGGCAAACCACTGCCCATAGAGTTTGCCCCACACAGCCTTTCCCCACCCCGTATCAGCCACGGTAAGATGGATTCCGTTTTCATCCAGATTATGCCAGAACACACCTGTAACCAGATGCCCCAGCGCATAGAGATGGTCATGTGCCACCATCTTCGGTTCTCCGCTCGTACCACTGGTGAAATACATCAGCATCGTATCCTCATTTGTATTCACCTCCCCAGGACGAACGAAGGCTGGAGCCGCCTCCCACTCAGCACGCCAATCGTGGAAACCCTCAGGAACAGGGTTCTCTTTCTGCGTCATTGAATTCACAGCGACAAGCACCTTGACCGTCGGACTCTCGGGCATAGCCTTCAGAATCTGCGTAGTCACATACTCATCATTGACACTTACAATAGCCTTTACCGATGCACGCTGGTTCCGGTAAACAATATCATTCGCCGTCAACATATGAGTTGCAGGAATAGCCACAGCACCAATCTTGCACAGTGCCATCATTGACAGCCACCACTGGTAATGGCGTTTCAGTATAAGCATCACCTTATCACCACGCCCGATACCAAGACTGAGAAAATAAGCTGCGGTACGGTCAGTCTGTTCTTTGAACTCTGCAAAAGTTGTCTTCACTTCCTCTCCCCGCTCACTGGTCCATAGTAAAGCCAGCTTCTCGGGTGCCACCTTTGCCCATTCGTCCATGACGTCGTAAGCAAAGTTGAATGTCTCAGGAACCCTGAAACGTAGATGTTCACGAAAGTCTTCCTCTGAAGTGAAATGTGTTTGTGTTAAATATCTTTCTATCATCTTGTTATTCTGAATTAAGTTTTACGGTCATTGTAATCTTGTCAGACCACACAGACATAACTTTATAAGGGCTAAAAATCTTGAGCAAACAGAAACTCTAAAGAAACGGGACGGAAACCTACAAGATAATTGCAAGGAACTTCAACGTCATGTTATCCAAAGCCCGCATACAATGAGGCTGGCTGGCATCAAAATAAATACTGTCACCAGGAGCGAGAACAAACATCTTGTCACCCAATCTAAGTTCCATGCGCCCCGTCCAGACAATGTCAAACTCCTGCCCAGGGTGTATATCCATCTCAACAGGTTCACCAGCAGGCTTCGGCTCAACGGTCACCAGAAAAGGAGCAGCCCTCCTTCCACGGAACCCACTTGCCAGACTTTGATACTTATAAGCCTTCACACGCTCGACACTCACCCCCTTTCCGTTTCGCGTAAGGAAATAAGCACTCATGTGAGGTTCCTCGCCAAACATCAGAATATCCAGTGCAATGCCATATCTACTTGAGACTTTGTACAGCTTACTGACCGACAAGTCACTCTCACCACGCTCCATCTTCAGATACTTTTCCTCAGTTATGCCACATGTCTCTGCCATTTCCTGCACTGAAATATCCAGTGACTCTCGTAGTCCTTTTAACCTTTCACCAATTTGTTTTATAGCTTCCTCCATAAATCAACATTATACTTTCATCCGCCACAAAAGTAACGAATAAAATTATAAACACAGCAAAAAGTTTCCGTTTTTATATATTCAGCAGGTAAAATAAACGAATTTATACACAACCATAAGCAGTCTGTGCATAAAAAAGAGTCAGAAAGAAGCACGGATAATCCGAAAAGAAAATCATTACCCACCTCTATAATCCCATCAACTCCATACAAAGCAGGTTCTGAAAATCAGTCAAAGCTGATTTTCAGAACCTGCCCAAATAAAAGCAATGGCTTGAAAACTCAAACTTCATAGTTCCAAACCAAGCCGAAAATTGAATTACTTAGCACCTTCTACCAGCATCAACAGCCACAAGGCAATATAAAGAAGAAATCCCGGAAAACCAGCCGTAAAGAGCGTAAGCAGAAGCCAGACAATACGCATTGCATCTCTGTCGAAGCCTAAATAGTCAGCAATACCAGCACAGACACCAGCCAACCAGGCATTCTCTGCAGAACGGGTCAATCGCTTGTTGTTCATATTTGAAAAAATATCTGTATATTAATAATGTAAATTTTACATGAGCCTATCCTATTTCAGGAATCACATACGACAGGGCTTCAAGCACCTGACCACGTGTAGCTCCTTCACGAAGGGCAATGAAGATAGTATCATCACCGGCTATCGAACCTAATATATAAGGCGAATCGGAACTGTCAATGTCGTAGGCTATCGCACTGGCATAGCCCGGACGTGTCTTGACAATAGCCAACTGCCCCGATATATTCACTGAGACATAACCGCTGCGCTGCAACATCTCCGTAGCCTTACGTGGTGTGGTGACACGACGATACATCGTTTCATTCGGCAGAACATATACATATTTTCCATTCATCGAGGCAGCCTTGGCCACCTTCAGCTGCTTCAAGTCACGGCTCAATGTTGCCTGTGTCAGCTTGAATCCCTCCTGTTCCAATACCTTTAACACCTCTTCCTGGGAACTGAGTTCCATACTTGAAATGAGCATCTTCAATGCTTCAAGTCTACTGTTCTTTACCTTCATTGCCGTATAATTATCCTAACTCTGTTGCAAATTTATACAACAATATCCAAATCAACAAACAAAAACACAGAAAATTCCATATAAAAACACACAGTAAATGACTGTAGGATAGCGAATGACAGAGGTTTAACCGTATCAAGGACGCATCAAAACTATCCCCGTAAGAACTCCCACAGGCATTCAGCCTGCAGGTTTCTATCCGTCGTTGACAAGTATTCCAATTATTGTTGTCCGATACATCTTAAACAACAAACACGCATCCCGACATCATATTGTAAGGTGTTCAGCATTCAACATCATTAGTGTTCACCAACACCACCACTATGTGATAGGCAACAACACATCGGTAAAAGACAGGAAGAAAGATTCTTCGCTGTCATTATATTGCATATAGTAAGACGCTAACGACTAACATATACGGGAAAAGTTTACTGCACAGCACTATATCACAATGCACTCCGGCAACCATAACCTGCTGGCAGACTGTCCCTACATCCCTGTTTGAAACAATACCCCTGCCCATACCTTGACACCTAAATAATGCAAAAAAAGTCCATCATATTTGCCAGTGTACAATCTTTCCACTACATTTGCAGGGAAATGGCATAACGTTTGCTTAACAACAAATATAAGGCAGCAAGCCATAGAGCCGACAGCTTGTCGGTAACAGACAGGACAAGAACAAACAAAAACAAATAAAAAGAACAATGAACATGAACTTCGACAACTTCACAAACGTGACAAGCAGTCAGGAACGCGACTTAGAAATGTCACGTGTGTTTCCATCATTAATGCGCAAAGTGTATGTATGGATGGCTATGGCACTTGCCATCACAGGCGTTGTGGCTTACGGAGCAGGAAACTCTCCAGCCCTCATCCAACTGCTCTATTTAGGACGCGGTCCGATAATTCTTGCCTGCCTCGTTGAGTTAGCCATCATCTGGTATCTTACTTCACGCATCCAGAAACTGTCACTCGTTGCAGCGACAACATGGTTCATCATCTTTGCAGTCATCAACGGACTGACATTAGGTTGGATTTTCGCAGCCTTTTCATCAGCAGCAATCGCCAAGACCTTCTTTGTCACCGCAGGAACATTCGGCACGATGGCTTTGATTGGTTCATACACCAAGAAGGACCTGACCAAGATGGGCGGTATCCTTTTCATGGCATTGATCGGTCTCATCATAGCAGGACTGGTCAACATCTTCCTGAAGAGTGTGATGTTCGACTACATTGTCAGCGGTATTGGCGTAATCGTCTTCACAGGACTTACAGCATGGGACGCACAGAAAATCAAGCGTAACCTGCTCATGGCACCTGACACTGGCGAGGGAGCACAGAAGGTTGCACTTCTCGGTTCGTTAAGCCTTTATCTCGACTTCATCAACCTCTTCCTCTATCTCCTCCGATTCTTTGGAAACAGAAGATAATCATAAAGCATAAGGACAGTCCAGCGGGCTGTCCTTTTTCTTTACCCAACCAGTCATTAGAGTCTGAACATACTTTGCTTGTTTGTCGAGCAGATTGTTTGTCTTTTTAACGCTAACGTAACAGGGGCTATGTCGAGTTAAAAAGACTGGGAAAGATGCCGATAAGCAAATGAACCGATTTGAGGTTGACACCATACACTCCGCCTCTCCTCTGAAAGAACAGAATTAGAGTTATACCGTCTCTTAACACAAACTATCGATTGAGCTTTTAGAAAAACAGGAAGCAATCACCTTTTTTAAAACAACCGTCAACAAACGCTAAATCACTTATCCAATACTTAAAAAACAACTCTTGCCGTTACTATCTCAAGAATAAAACACAGATTAACTGTCAAAAAGGAAGACGGAATGTCTTAAAACTTATTCAAAACAGGATAAAGCAGCTATAGAAAACATCAAATGGGTTTGAATATTAAAAAAATTATGTATATATTTGCATCTCATAAATTATCATTAATTAAATAATTCCTATGAGAAAGAAAATCTTTGGCGCATGTGTTGCCGCATTACTCCTCTTCGGAGCAACGCCTATGAAGGCACAGTTCAATATTGGTAAAGCAGCTGGCAGTGCATCTAAAGTCGTTAAAGCAGCTACACTGACAGATGCCCAGATGGCAAAATACGTGAAAGAATACATTACCTGGATGGACGAACACAACCAGGTTTGCGATGAAAAAAGTCCTTACACCAAGCGTCTGAACAAACTCACAAAGGGTCTGAACGACGTTGAAGGTATCCCATTGAACTTCAAGGTTTACTATGTAATCGACGTAAACGCCTTCGCTTGTCCTGACGGTAGTGTACGTGTTTTCTCTTCACTCATGGATATCATGACGGACGAAGAGCTGCTGGGCGTTATCGGTCATGAGATTGGTCACGTAGCACACAAAGACTCTAAGAAGGGTTTCCGCACAGCATTGCTGACCTCTGCACTGAAAGACGGAGTAGCATCTACAAACGGTGTAGCTGCAGCCTTGAGCGAATCACAGCTGGGTGACCTCGGAGAATCACTGCTCAACGCCACCTATTCACAGAAACAGGAGAGCAGGGCTGACTCATACGGCTACGAGTTCCTCAAGGAGAACGATAAGAACCCTTGGGCTATTGCACTCGCATTTGAAAAGCTGAAGAAGCTCGAAGAGGACGCAGGTATCAAGAAGGACAGCAAATGGCAGCGTATGTTCTCCTCACACCCTGACCTCGACAAGCGTATCAAGATAATGAGCAAACGTGCACAGAAGGATGGGTTTGCTCGTCCAGAGAACAAGATGCCGGAGAGAATCGTACGTGAAGAGCCTGTAACAACCAGACAGACTTCCACCTCTCAGACTTCTACTTCCCGGTCAACACCAAAGCAGTCAAATGGCAGAAAGCCAGCCGGCAAGAATTCTGTTGGCAAGCGTCCTGCAGGCAAGAGTTCTGTTGGCAAAAAGCCAGCTGGCAAGAAACCCGTAGGTAAGCGTCCTGTAGGAAAGCGTAAGAGATAATCAAAAAGGCAGCATAACATCACACCTCTCTTCAAGGAACACACCTTGAAAGAGGTGGACAAAGGTCCAGATACGGGCTTCAACTATCAGAGCGAAAACGCTCTATGGCTGAAACCGTATCTGGACTTTCTCTTCTTATAGAACAAGTTTTCTCTTCAAAACAGTCTAATGAACCAGTTTAGGATAAACAGGGATATAGAAAGAAGAGAGGGCATCAGGTGTGCCATAGTCCTTTATGGACAGGCTTTCTGATGCCCTCTCTTCTTTCTATATCCTTACGGATAAGATTTGTACTGAAAGTCTATTTGAACTGATTTTCAACTATCTCGCTCAGTACTTCCTTAATGTCCAAGCCTGCCGCACGCACCTGCTGTGGGATAAAACTGGTGACGGTCATACCCGGAGTAGTATTGATTTCAAGCATATTAATAACATCATTGCCATCTTTATCCTTTGAAATGATATAGTCGATGCGGATAATACCATTGGCATGCAGGATGTCGTAGATGCGGCTTGTCTCAGCTGCCACACACTCAGCAGTCTCGTCTGACATACGGGCAGGTGTGATTTCCTGTACCTGACCATTGTACTTGGCGTTATAGTCAAAGAACTCATTGCTTGTCACAACTTCCGTTGCAGGGAATACGACAGACTTGTCCTTAGTCTTATAAACGCCCTGTGAGATTTCCATACCGTCCATGAACTGCTCAACCATCACCTCATCGCTCTCCATGAAAGCAACACGAAGGGCAGGTGCGAGCTGGTCGATATTCTTCACCTTTGAAACACCGAAGCTGCTGCCATCGGCTGAAGGCTTCACGAAGCAGGGCATACCAAGTCGTTTCTCAATCTCAGCCTCATCATACTCCTCACCACGACGGAGCAGGATGCTGTCGGCAACTTTCACACCGAAGCCGCGGAGGTAGTTGTTAAGCACATACTTATCAAAGGTCAGTGCCTCAACAAGAACGCCACCCGTAGAATAAGGAAGGTGGATAAGGTCGAAATAACCCTGCATGACACCGTTCTCACCCGGCTGACCATGAATCGTGATATAGGCATAATCGAACTCCATGCGCTTACCGCCTATGACGAAGGAAAAGTCGTTCTTGTCAATTGGAGCCATGCTGCCATCAGGCAGTTGCACGTTCCAGTCAAGCCCCTTTACGTCAACTATATATATATCGTAACGTTCCTTGTCAAAGAAAGAGTATATTCCCTGTGCTGAACGCATGGATACATCGTGTTCTGAAGAGTCACCACCACAGACGATGGCGATTGTCCGTTTTGATACTTTCATTGTGTCTTTTTTATTTTCCATCCCACTTCTTTACGTCTTCCCGAAGAAGAATTACCTGACTACTCTGTATGGTGAATGTGGGATTATTATTATTTCTTTTTATCTGAATATGCTTTCTTCTGACTTACTTACCAACAGGTTCCTGATTATAACCAGTTCTCTTGTCGTCTCATCAACAAACAAATTGTCAACCCGTTAGCCTGTCTACTTATCTGCTCGTCAACACATCTACTCGTCAGCTCTCCCGTTTATGAACCCTCTCCACTTATCAATCAGTGCAGCAAGGTCATCGGGAAGTTCACTGGTGAAGTCCATCTGCTCCCCCGTAACAGGATGAACGAACCCCAACGTCCGTGCATGGAGAGCCTGACGGTTACAGATAGCAAGACAGTTACGGATGAATGCCTTATAGGAACTCGACCGCTGCCCACGCAGAATCTCAGTGCCACCATAGCGTTCGTCGCCGAACAGGGGATGTCCGATGTACTTCATGTGTGCACGAATCTGATGGGTACGCCCTGTCTCAAGGACACATTCAACGAGGGTTGTATAGCCGAAGCGTTCAATTACACGGTAGTGTGTCACGGCATGTTTGCCCACTTCCGAGTCAGGAGGGAAGACTGTCATACGCAATCTGTCCCTTGGATCACGCGCAATGTTCCCTTCGATGCGCCCTTCATCTTCCGTCAGGTTTCCCCATACAATGGCATTGTAGCTACGATGTGTCGTCTTATTGAAGAACTGTTTGCCCAAGGCTGTCTTCGCATCAGGCGTTTTCGCAATCACCAGCAGTCCGCTCGTGTCCTTGTCTATTCGATGTACAAGTCCTACTTCAGGGTCATTCGGGTCAAAGGAGGGCATATCCTTCAGATGCCAGGCTATGGCATTGATAAGAGTTCCGTGGAAATTGCCCGCCCCGGGATGCACAACAAGCCCGGCAGGCTTGTTGATTACCATCAGCACATCATCCTCATAGACAACATCCAGTGGTATATCCTCAGCCTCAATGGTATTGTCATGCTTCGGACGGTCGAGCATCAAGGTGATGACATCCTCCGGTCGCACCTTGTAATTGCTCTTTACCGGCGCACCGTTCACATGAATATAGCCAGCATCAGCAGCTTTCTGAATACGGTTACGACTGGAGTGCTGCATCCGTTCAAAGAGGAACTTATCAATGCGGACAGACTCCTGCCCCTTGTCAACGACAACTCTGAAATGCTCATAAAGCTCTCCATCGCCTTCTTCATCAGATGCTGCGGGAAGGAAGTCATCGGTAAGTTCGTCGTCGAATATCGTTTCTTCGTCAGTTGTCATCGCACGTTAATCTATTGGTTTCAACGAAGAAGGATCGGCAGGCAAGCCCGACTGCGACGAAGAACCCGAGCTGCCCGAGCCCGACTTACCACGTCTGTCCCTTATCTCGTTGCCGTTCTCATCGACAGGAACTTCCACATACTCCTCCACCTCGTCATACCTCGGCGTCCTCTCTTCCACCTCAATCTCTTCATATTCAGGCTCTTTCAACCCGGCAGTATCGCTAATCTGACGTGTACCGTCGCCCACCTGCAGCACTATCACCGCATCAGAAGACACACGGTCACCCGTCTTGACATGCTTGCCATTGACCAAGATACCGTAAACCCAGTCTTTCTCGCCCGGTATATATTCTGGCTCACCCACCTTGAAGCCCATAGAGAGCAACTGTGCCTGCGCCTCACGAAGCGAGTTGTTATCAATGATGTCAGGGATAACAAGCGACGGGGCACTGGCAGCATTGATGGTTACGTAAACCACATGAGTGGACTTGATACGCTTTCCACCAGCCGGCGACTGCTCAAGAATACAGTCGGGCGGGAGGTCCTTCACGTATCCCGTATCAGTAACTTCTATGGTCAGCCCGACCTTATCCATGATGTCAACAGCCTCATTATACTGCTTATGAATCACATTCGGCACCACGATGGACTCGCCATGACGGGTATAATAGTCAAGTCCGAACCTGACTCCTATTGCCAACAACAGCACAAGAATGACTATGGCAAGGATATTGCCCCAGATATATGTGCAATTAAATTTATGGAAGAATTCTCTTGTTGTCATTCAACTTGCTTACTTTTCTTCTAACATTCTAACTTGTCAACTCGTCTACCTGTCAACTCATCAACCTGTCAACCAGTCAACTAAAAATTATACGTGGCAAAGGTAGATAAAAAAACGGAAAGAAGCAAAGAATAGTCTCTACTTCTTTCCGTTTTCGCACTAAATCCCTGCTAAGGGAAAGGCGTACCTTTTTCTTACTTTCCGTGATGCTCGTCAGAAACAGTTAACTTCTTACGACCCTTGGCACGACGAGCAGCCAATACACGACGACCGTCCTTAGTAGCCATTCTCTCGCGGAAACCGTGCTTGTTTACACGACGACGGTTGTGCGGCTGAAATGTTCTTTTCATTTTCTTATCCTATTTTATTGTTATTGTGCGAATTATAAAACCGACAAGGCGAAACCTGCCGTTACGGGCTGCAAAATTACTTAATCTTTTTGAATTAACCAAGAAAACGGTGATTTTTACGACTATTATTTATGTTTTTTTCTATATTTTCCGTAACTTTGCACCGCATAAGCAAATTACCAACGCATAAAAGTAACAAATTAGATATTAACAGATTATGATTAATTCACAGGAAATCAAGATCGGAACATGCATTCGTCTTGATGGTAAAATTTGGACTTGCATCGACTTCCAGCATCGTAAGCCAGGCAAGGGAAACACCGTTATGATTACCAAACTGAAGAATGTTGCTGACGGCCGTGTGCTTGAGCGTACCTTCCAGGTTGGTTTCAAGCTCGAGGATGTACGTGTTGAGCGTCGTCCTTACCAGTACCTCTATGAGGATCCTACTGGTTACATCTTCATGAATCAGGAGACTTTCGAGCAGATTCCTATCTCTAAGCACCAGATTACCGGCTCTGACTACATGAAGGAAGGTGATATTGTAGAGGTTGTTACAGACACTTCTGACGGCACAATCCTCCTCGCTGAGATGCCTGTTAAGACTACGCTGACTATTACTCACAGCGAGCCGGGTGTAAAGGGCAACACTGCTACTAACGCAACAAAGCCTGCTACTCTTGAGACTGGTGCTGTTGTCCGTGTCCCTCTCTTCATCAACGAGGGTGAGGTTATCCAGATTGACACTCGCGACGGCAGCTACTTGGGTCGTGTAAATGCCTAAGTACAGCCTGTCAACAGACAGGCCATCATTAAACATTATATAAAAAATAGGATATGTCAGGTGACTGGCATATCCTATTTTTTTCGCTCTCTTCAATTCTAAGAAAGCAAAAGTAAAATAACATAGAAGGATATATGTGCCTATTAATAAGGGCTAACTCACATTATCAACAGGGCTTCCTGACACCATAATAACCGTTTCTTCGATAGCAGTAAGCCAGCGAATGCGAATTATTTTCATGAACAAAAAGAATTATTTTCACGACAAGAAATATTTTTCTTCATGAAAAGAAATATTTTTCTTCATGAAAAGAAATATTTTTTTCATGAAAATAATTCACAACTTACCTATTAACCAACTCGCCATGCCCACTAAACAACAACCCAATAAACGCTGATTTTCTATACAAATAACGCCCTACACCATGTTACCACCAACTCTTTGTCCCTCTGTTACTTTGTCTTAACACGTCCCCCATTACCCTGCTACCCTGTCTTCAGAACACCCAGTCTCCCCCACTACATCAAATTTCTTAATTCAAAATTCACGTATATGCTACTTTTGCATTACCTTTGCGGATATGGAAAATATGAACCTTGGGACAGACATAAAGCCCATTAACTATACCATCAACGTGCGGGGACAGCTCATCGACCTGAATCATCCCCTCGTTATGGGTATCATGAACGTGACACCCGACTCCTTCTTTGCCGACAGCCGGGTGCAGACGGAGGAGGCTATACGCCAACGTGCACACGAGATTGTGGCAGAAGGGGCAAGGATTATTGACGTCGGAGCCTGCTCAACACGCCCGGGAAGTGAGGCTGTCAGTGCAGAAGAGGAGATGCGCCGACTGGCTTTTGCCCTCCCGATCATACGGGAGGCCGAGCCGGAAGCTATCATTTCGATTGATACCTTTCACGCTTCGATTGCCAGACGCACAGTGGAAGAGTTCGGAGCCGACATCATCAACGACGTTGAAGAAGGAAAAGACCCAAACATGTTCCCTACTGTCGCCGAACTGGGTACACCTTATATATTAATGTCTACGGCTGCCAACCTGCACGATATGCTCATCAACTTCTCCCGGGAAGTGCAGGAACTGCGTGCCTTGGGACAGAAAGACATCATCCTTGACCCCGGATTCGGATTCGGCAAAGGTGCCGTGGAAGGGAATTACACCCTGTTGAGCGTGATGGAGCGTCTGCAGGTAATGGAACTTCCATTGCTCATCGGCATCAGCCGCAAGCGTATGATTCATCAGCTTTTGGGCATAACGGCAGCCGAGAGCCTCAACGGAACAACGGTTCTGAACACCATTGCCCTGCTGAAAGGTGCCAATATCCTCCGCGTACACGATGTGCGCCCAGCCGTTGAAGCCGTGAAGATCGTTGAAGCTATGCGGCTGAACGCAGAGAAATAGAATAATAGAACACACTGAATTATTAACCAATAGATAATCCACATCTCACCAGGCACTACTTTCCGCATTCCTCCCTCGGGGAGAAAAGACGGGGAGCGAGACTGGCAACTGCTTTGCTATTATGTTTTTCCCATTTGGAATAAAAGACGTGATCGACATCGTGCTGGTAGCACTGATGCTCTACTATATCTACCGTTTGATGAAGGAGTCACGTTCGCTCAACGTCTTCATCGGTATCATGGTATTCGTTATCATGTGGCTTATCGTGAGCCAGATACTGGAGATGCGGCTCTTGGGCAGCATCATGGACAAACTTGTATCGGTGGGAGTCATCGGTCTTATCGTACTTTTCCAGGAAGATATACGCCACTTCCTTTACAGCCTTGGTGCGCACCGAAAGGTGAACAACCTCATGAAACTGTTTACTAAAAAGGGAAACAAAGCGGAAGTGGACAAGGAAACCATCATGCCCATCGTCATGGCATGCATGAGCATGAGCCGTGGGAAGGTAGGTGCGCTGATTGTCATTGAGCGTGGTGTGATGCTGGAAGACATCGTTGAGACCGGCGACCTGATAGATGCACGTATCGACCAACGCCTTATAGAAAACATCTTCTTCAAGAATTCCCCACTCCACGACGGTGCGATGTTGATTTCAAAACGCCGCATAAAGGCTGCAGGATGTATTCTTCCCGTGAGCCACAAGCAGGATATTCCCAAGGAACTCGGTTTGCGACACCGTGCGGCAATGGGTATCTCGCAGGACTCTGACGCATTGGCTATCATCGTTTCGGAAGAGACCGGACGCATCAGTGTTGCCCTGCGTGGCGAGTTCCAGCTGCGCCTTTCGGCCGAGCAGCTTGAAAGCATCCTCACCAAAGAGATGATTCCTGCGTAGCGGGGGATGGGTGATGGGTGTTAAGTGATGGGTGATAGGTGGTGAGTGATGGGTGGTGATGAACGGTAATATTAGATGATAGGTGGTGAGTGATGGGTGATGATGAACGGTATTGGTGGGTGATGGGTAGTGAATGTTCCCTCAGATGCGCCGAACAAACGCACTTCATCAACACCTAACATTCAACACCCAACACCCTAACTCAACACCTTAGTTCAGCATCAAATTCATCTCAAGGCTATCATCCTTAAAGATATAATCAGCTAATTCAGCAATCGTCAATGCACGTGTATCAGGCAATGGTCGATTAGTTCTGATAACGTGTCCATGCCTGATTTGGAAGTAAATATTGTTCATTGGAATATCTGAATCATTGTACACACGGATGTTTTCAGTGCAGTCTGGATGACGGTTTGCATAGAGCTGTAATGCCTTTTCAGCATTTATGATGCGTATCATAGCCGGGACATACTCTGTCTGTCGGGTCATATTCGGGTCGATAGACAACGAGATACGATAATCTTCCTTGATAATCTCAAAACCTTCTTCATCGTGCAGAAGCACACAATTTCTTGAGCGTTGCCAGCTGTCGAAAGTGACAAAGTCCATACAGTCAACATCAGCAGGTGGTGGGGTGCAGGTGATATGACGTGTATATCCACAACGCCCATACCACTCGTAAAGCCATTCCTCGGCAGGAATCAGCGTTGCAAAGACCACATCCTTATGATAAAGACGGAAGTGCGCCTGTGACATAAGGTTGTTCCCCACATTCTGATTACGGTATTCTTCCCGTACACTCACCCCGCTGATATAAGCCGTACGCACCTCTTCATCGTAATATTTCAGCGTATAAGGAAGCGCCTGAAGGGCTGCAACCGTCTGGCGGTTTACCTGGCAGATGACGTTATACTCGGGTTTGAAGACACGTGAGAAATAAAGCTGAATGAACGGTTCTACATCACGGAAGGTATCACGCCACAATGAAATGGTTTCTTCCTTGACCTTCTCCTGCTCCTCTTCCTGCGCCAAAGGGAACTTTTCCATGACCACATTCTTCTCTAAAAGAATATCCGGCTTATAGGAAAGTTTGGCATAACGGAGTCCCTCCAGTCCAAGGTCTTCCTCACGATTCATGTATTCATACTGTTCGGGCAGGTGCTGTGCAAACTCCTGGTTGATGATGGAGAATGCCCCTTCATAAGCCGTATCTGCCTTTTCCACACATACATCAAACACCTTGTTCGTTATCGAACAGCCGAAAGTGAAGGCTATCAGCCTGCCATCTACCCATATTGTACCGCCGAGAGCACCAATTTCATCCCACAAATCGAAGACACGTGTCATGGAACGAAGCTCCTCCGAGAGTTCTTCCGTCGCATCAGCATCATCCTTCGTGACAGCCCGCCAGTTCTCTTCTACGGCAATACATTCAGGAATCATCTCCTTTGTAAGCGGACGGTATTCATAGTTGGGGTACGTCTTACGGAACCTGTTGCAGTGGTTGCGCTTGCCTTGAAGTTTCTTTCCAGACAGCGTTGCGAGCTTTTCACGGGTATAGATGTAGTCAAACCGGTCACGGTCGGGCTTGAAATAAAATGTGTCGGGGAAGGTTGACTCTAATATGCCGACCATGTAAGAACATACTCCGAGCATGAGGAAAGGATGCCCCAGCGCAATGGCATCATCCCGCATCTGACGGACAACGGCAGCAAAACGCTCCCGCATAGCCTCGTCCCACTGGCATTTCCACACGGGTGCCATGTAAGCAAGATGGTGTCCTGTATAAAAACGGAATACGAGAAAACCGTCAACTTCAGCTATCTGGGTATTGTATAGGAACCTCCATGAGATGATATTGGCAAAACTGAGGTCACAGTTCATGCGATCTCCGCACAGCGTATAGCCCTGTATCAAATCACGGTCAGTAGTCTTGACATCATGAAATCTAATCATAACATTATATGCTTTATTTAGCGTACAAAGATAAATAGAAAACCCAAGATGCCCAAAGGCTAAATTGTTTTTGTTGCTATCCGATAAAACTTCATTTGCATATTTTGGTAATACAGCTCTTTTCTAACAACGAGTTTTTCTCACACCGATAATATATTACAAGCTATTTAGCCACGAACACCATTGGTGTTTATCATCAGCACGAGTGGTGTTTATCATCAGCACAACCCGTGCTGAGCTACAACACGACCATAAAAAATGAAGAGACGGGCTCGTTTTCACCACTATAACATTTAGAAGACATCAATGGTAAAGTTATGTAGAAAATGTTTACCAGACAGCATTAAATTGTTTTATGGGAGAAAACAATAATTATGTTTGGAATTACAACTTTAATTTGCTATCTTTGCATAGCAAAACCGAATTTATAATTATTACATTTTAAAAGACATATATGAACTTATTAGAGCAAATCGTTGCACGTGCAAAAGCCGACAAGCAGCGTATCGTGCTCCCCGAGGCAGAAGAGGAGCGTACCCTGAGGGCAGCTGACAGAGTGTTGGCTGATGACATCGCCAATCTGATCCTCATTGGAAACCCAGCCAACATCCATAAGCTCGCCGAAGAATGGGGGCTTAAGAACATTGACAAGGCTACCATTGTTGACCCGGAGAATAACCCAAAGAGTGAGGAATATGCCGAGAAACTGGCAGAATTGCGCCAGAAGAAGGGTATGACCTTAGAGCAGGCTCGTGAACTGGTTACCAAGAACAACCTTTATCTCGGCTGTATGATAATCAAGACTGACGGTGCTGACGGACAGATTTCCGGCGCACTCTCCACCACGGGCGACACACTCCGTCCTGCCTTGCAGATTATCAAGTGTGCGCCAGGTATCAGCTGCGTGAGTGGTGCAATGCTGATTCTTACACACGAGGAGCAGTATGGTGAGAACGGCATTGTCGTCATGGGCGACGTTGCTGTTACCCCTAACCCTACTGCTGACCAGTTGGCACAGATTGCTTACACCACTGCTGAGACCGCAAAAAGCGTTGCCGGCTTCCAGAACCCACACGTTGCCATGCTGAGCTTCTCAACCAAGGGCTCTGCACAGGACGCAAAGGACCGTGAAACCGGCAAGAGTGTTTACATCATTGACAAGATTGTCGAGGCTACAAAGATTGCCAAGGAGAAGTTCCCTGAGCTGAAGGTTGACGGCGAATTGCAGGCTGATGCCGCACTTGTCCCAGCTGTTGCAGCCAAGAAGGCACCAGATTCTGACATTGCAGGTAAGGCGAACGTGCTTGTTGTTCCTAACCTTGAGGTGGGCAACATCGGCTATAAGCTGATTGAACGACTCGGTGGCGCAAAGGCTATCGGTCCTATCCTTCAGGGTATTGCACGTCCTGTCAACGACCTCTCCCGCGGCTGCTGTGTTGATGATATCTATTATATGGTAGCCATCACAGCGTGCCAGGCACAGGATGCTAAGAGATAATTGTAGAATTAGGAATGATGGTTTAGGAGTTCAGACTCCGTCTTAGGATTTATCAATGACAAACAAGACCTCTGATTAAGTAACGCCTACAACATCATTCTAAATAATAATTCTTTATATGAAGATATTAGTTTTAAACTGCGGTAGCAGTTCCATTAAGTACAAGTTGTACGACATGGCTGATGAGTCAGTACTGGCTCAGGGTGGTGTTGAGCGCATCGGACTCGATGAGGCTTTCATCAAGGTTAAACTGGATAATGGTGAGAAGAAGCAGATCATGGCTGACCTTCCAACCCACAAGGAGGGTGTGGCACTCGTTTTCAAGGTACTCCTCGACCCGGAGATCGGTGCTCTGAAGAATCTTGACGAGATCGATGCTGTCGGTCATCGTGTCGTACAGGGTGGCGACCTCTTTGAGAAGAGCTGCATCGTGACCAAGGAAGTGGAAGACGGAATCGAGAGTCTTATCGACCTTGCACCTGTTCACAACGCCGGTCACCTGCGTGGTCTGCGTGCTGTTGACGCACTGATGCCTGATACTCCACAGGTAACAGTATTCGACAATGCCTTCCACAGCACAATGCCTGACTATGCTTACCTCTATGCGGTTCCATACGATTTCTACAAGAAGTACCACGTACGCCGCTATGGCTTCCATGGAACGAGCCACCGTTACGTGTCACACCGTGTCTGTGAGATGCTTGGCGTCGACATCAAGACACAGAAAATCATCACTTGCCACATTGGTAACGGTGCCTCAATCGCTGCCATCAAGGGCGGTAAGGTTATCGACACCTCAATGGGTCTGACTCCGTTGGCTGGTTTGATGATGGGCTCACGCTCTGGCGACATCGACCCATCAGCAGTTACTTACCTGATGGATAAGCTCGGAAAGAAGCCACAGGAGATGGCTGACTTCCTGAACAAGGAGAGCGGTGTGCTGGGTATTACCGGTATCAGTTCGGACATGCGTGACATCGAGAATGCAGACAATGCTGGCGACAAGATGGCGCATCTTGCATTACAGATGTACACCTATCGCATCAAGAAGTACATTGGTGCTTATGCTGCGGCGATGAACGGTGTCGACATCATCGTATGGACTGCCGGTGTCGGCGAGAACCAGACTGGTCTTCGTTGGGATGCCTGCCAGGACATGGAGTATCTTGGTATCAAACTTGATAAGGAACGTAACATGTGCCGTGGTGAAGAGAAAATCCTCTCTGCTGATGACTCAAAGGTAAAGGTTGTGCTTGTTCCTACTGACGAGGAAATCGTCATCGCACGTGATACACAGGAGCTTGTAAAGGAGCTGAAGAAGTAAAAGTCTGAAGCATTTACGGGAAGTACATAAGCAGATTATACGTACCTGTAAGTGCACTCAAACAGGATTCTATACGAGAAAACGGGGGATTGTGACCTGACTTAACAGGGTTACAGTCCCCCTTTTTCATTCCATCCACAGAAAGATGAAGAAGAACTGTTGCTGACTGCCCAATATCAGTTACCAAATCCTACACCGATCATGTCAAGATAATTCACAAAGGGAAAACCAACTGATGCCTAACAGCGTCCCAACTAAGCACTAATTGACATCCAAAAAGGCGTTAATTGAAGTCTAACTAAGGCTTAATTGAAGTCCTATTAAGCACCTGTTATTTACACGACGCTATAACCCGCTGTTTAACTTCGTGTTACAAAGACTCCTGTAAACCTATCCCGATACTGTTTCCAAGGCAGGGTTAACTGCAAATTATGTAAGGATGATTCACAAGCATCAACACGAGCTTACGCCTATCCATCCTGCTTGGGAAAGAGGATGAGGAATCATCAGTATACTAAACCAGTATTGCTTTCACAACACATAACCTCCTATCAGGTTCTTCAAACACCTGCAATGACTAAGATATGCACAAAAACGCGAAAGGTAGTTGTCTCACGACAACCACCTTTCTTTTGACTAAACTTAATCTACAAACCTGAGTTTTAATTTTATATTATGAATGTCTTATGTCTCGTTGAAAGTTTGAAACCTTTGATGTCTTCTCTCGGTAATGAACTGTCAGTCAATCCTCTTAAAGACAATGCAAAGTTACACTTTTGTTTCGTAACCTCCAAATTCTTTTGCGTAATTTTGCTTTTCGTACTTAAAAAGTTGGTTTTTGTCTTTGCAGATAGGATTTTTTTACGTTTGTTAAGGCTTACTTTCACCTTCGACATACTCCTCAAGGAACATGTGTTCACCATCAAAAACAGCATAAGTAAACTGCCATATCCAATCACCGAGAATCAACAGGCGGGCTTTCCGCGACAAGGTAAGGTCGAGTTCTATATGACGATGACCATAGATAAAGTAATCAATGTCCTTATGTGTGCGCATGTATTCCTTCGTATAGCGCACGAGATACTCCTTGTCCTCGCCCATATAGGGTGCTTCCTTACCATCAGCACGTTTGAGCCTGCTCTTTTTAGCCCAGTTCATACCTAACTTCATTCCCCACCAAGGGTGGAAGAAGTTGAGCAGCCGCTGGCAGCCACGGTTATGGAACACCTTGCGGAGGAACCTGAACATAGGGTCAGGGTCGCCCAACCCGTCACCATGAGCAAGATAGAACACCTTATCATATATCTCAGTAGAGATAGGTTTACGATGGAGAATAACACCACATTCCTTTTCCAGATAGCCGTAAGTCCAAAGGTCATGGTTTCCTGTAAAGAAATGAACCTCCACACCCATATCGGTCAGCTCTGATATCTTGCCGAGGAAACGGGTAAAACCTTTGGGAACAACATACTTATATTCATTCCAGAAATCGAACATATCGCCAAGCAGATAGACTGCTGCAGCCTTGTTCTTAATGCTGTCCAGGAAGCGGACAAGGCGGCGTTCGTGTGTGCGCCGGTGCTCTATGGCAAGCGAACCGAGGTGCGCATCGGAAAGGAAATATATATTCTTCATGTCACTGGGTGGTAAATGATGGGTGATGGGTGGTGAATGACGGGTGGTGAGGTGAGGGCAGACTGCGGGTTAGCAGTGGGATGATTCTGTTCTGCGTTCTAAGACAAATGCCTCAGAAGTAGCGACTGAACAACAGAGAAAAGGATACCCTATCCTAACGAAGAGGAACCGGGCAGGCTTAATCGAATCCCAGTTCTACACGCGCTTCTTCAGACATCATACTCTGATCCCATGTAGGCTCAAAAACGAGGTTGATGTTTGCAGTCTTGATACCTTCCACGCTTTCCACCTTTGTGCGTACATCCTCGAGGATGAAGTCGGCAGCCGGACAAGCCGGAGACGTGAAAGTCATATCCATGTCAAGGTTGCCATCACCATCAACGTCAATCTTGTAAATCATACCAAGGTCATAGATATTCACTGGTATTTCGGGATCGTAGACGGTCTTCAAAACGTCAACGATTCTTTCTTCTATCTTTGTTTTTTCTTCTTGTGTCATAATTAGTGATTCTTTGTAATTGAACTCTTTTTCATCGAAGACAGGGCTTACAGGCACAAGGAAAGTTTCATTTCAGATTGCCGAATGCAGCCTATCTTCTGCAAAGATGGTGCAAATGAGCGCAATGAAAACTTGTTTTCAGATTGCCGAATGCAGCCTATCTTCTGCAAAGATAGCACAAATGAGCGCAATGAAAACTTGTTTTCAGATTGCCGAATGCAGCCTATCTTCTGCAAAGATAGCAATTTAAAACAAGAATCACAATAAATCAATGCGGAAAGGTTACGACTTGTAGGAGTTTTACACAAAGAGACACGCTTCAAACAACTGTAGAACTACCGCACAGCACGCATCACCTACTGGTGACATACGACTCTTTCATGGAGTCTGGAACCAATGGAAAAGGGGCAGAAAACCGACAACAGCCCTCATACAAGACAACAGCCCTCATACAAATGGTAATTCCCGAATTATTTTCATGAAAAAAAATAATTTTGTTCATGAAGATAAATATTTCTTTTCATGAAAATAAATATTTATCATCGGGATAATAATTGCCGCAGGATGGTTCCCATGCTATAATTTTCCTTCCTCCCGATAGGAAAAGAATCCGCCATCAGTGAGAATGACATGGTCTGCAAAGTGAATATTAAGCAGTTCGCAGGCTTTATGAATACGTAACGTAAGCTGGTTGTCCTCACGACTCGGGCTTGTACTCCCACTGGGATGATTGTGGCAGAAAGCCAAGATGGTGGTATTCTTCAGCAATGCTTCCTTCATCATGAGACGTATGTCAATGGGAGCCATCGTAAGTCCTCCGATTGAGATACGCTTGGCTTCGATAAGTCTGTAGTTCTGTTTCATCATGAGTATCCAGCCCTCCTCAATGTCAAGGTCCTGTATCGCCGTGTGCATGAAATGGTAAACCTTTTCGGCAGTATTGAGCAACGGTGCTTCTTCCACTGTCGCCTTCTGTCGTCTTTTCCCCAGCTCGCAGGCAGCAAGGATGGTAATTGCCTTGGCAGGACCAATCCCCTTGTACTGTTCCAGGTCACGAAGAGAGAGTTTTCCGAGCGTATTCAGATTGTTGTTATAGTCGTTGAGAATACGCTTCATCAGGTCAACGGCACTCTCATCCGTTGTGCCTGAACCAATCAGAATGGCAAGCAGTTCGGCATCACTGAGCGCATCTGCCCCCAGTCGTTCGAGCTTTTCACGTGGGCGGTCGGCTTCTGCCCAGTGATTGATAGATAGTTTTTCCATAGTCTTAAAACAGCCCTTCCTACTGCTCCTGCCCCGAAGGACGGGGAGTGGTTAGCACTGTTGTTTGTAAATTTGGGTATAGATTGCGTGTTGCAGATGGTACTTGAATTACGAATTCTGAATTACTTGTAAAAGTTCTTTTCGTACGCAGCAAACTCGTCCTTGCCACACACGCAGCGTTTCCACCATGCCGAGATGAATCCACAGCCATATCCGGTGAGCTGGATGAAGGCTGCACGGATGCTGAGAAGTCCTATCTTCACACTGTTGTTCTGACGGGTTGAGTCTATACAGATGACTGTGCTGTAAAGCAACAAGGGCAGCAAGCCAAGCAGAAGGAGGATGCAACCGACAGATTTTGTTGAAGAGAAACAGAACATGATGATGCCGCAAAGAACCATCAGGTTGAGGAAGATTGTCCCTACAGTAAACACCATCGGCAGCAGGTGGACAAGTTTCAGTGATTCGGGATACTTCTTGTAGAGGTTAATCCGGGCTATACCGGAGTTATACACCTGCCGCCAGAACTTGCGGAAGTCAGTGCGACGCTTGTGCCAAACCCATGCATCGGGGAACAGACGACAGCGTTTTCCTGCCTTGAAGATACGGATGGAGAAATCAATATCTTCACCGAAGCGCATCTTGGAGAAACCTCCTAACTCCTGATAAACGTCACGACGGATGCCCATATTGAACGAACGGGGATAGAACTTGTCGAGTTTCTTCTTTCCACCACGTATTCCGCCGGTAGTGAAGAATGATGTCATCGAGTATGAAATGGCCTTCTGCGTGTCAGTGAAGGAGTCGTGTGCGCAGTCAGGACCACCGAAAGCGTCAGCAGGTTCACGTTCCAGCTCTTCGCTGACAGCATGGAGATAGCCGTTCGGAAGTACAACATCGGAATCAAGGATGAGCAGGTACTCGCCCTTTGCACGCTCAGCACCATAGTTACGGCTCTGCCCCGGACCTGAGTTTTCCTTGCAGTAATAATGCAGGTCGAGCCTGTCGGCATACTTGTTGCACACCTCCTTACACGGAACCTGTGAGCCATCTTCAACGATAATGACCTCAAAATCCTTTTCTTCCTGCCCAAGCAGGCTCTCCAACAGTTCATCAACCTCATCCGGACGGTTGAATACGGGAACAATGACACTGTACTTCATAATGTTGCAAAGATAACACTTTGTTCGTGAATGACAAGTAAATTGACGGATTATTCTCCTAAAATAACAGTCTTTTCCCTATCGCCTTGTACAAGTCGGAACGGCACACAACACATCAAACAACAAGAAGAGACGACACAGACAGCTGTAAACAATTGTTAATCTTCTGTTAAACGACGCCTTCACCTTTACCCATTGATTTATTTTAACTATATTTGTACAAAACTATTCTAATATGGTAAGGCATGACAAATGTCAGCTGAAAGTTACCGAAAACCTACGTTGATTATGACAAAAGAAGATAGGCAGAATGCTATTCTCGACCAACTTCTGGCACAGGAGTCTGTATTGGTTTCCGATCTGGCAACCTCTTTGGACGTGTCGTTGGTAACCATACGAAAGGACCTGACTGAACTTGAGAAGGCGGGAAAGCTGTATCGAAGCCATGGGAAAGCAATTCTTATCAATCCATTCACCAACAACCGCTCTGTAAACGAGAAGGAAAAGCTGAATGCCGAAGAGAAACAACTCATCGGCGCAGAGGCTGTAAAGCTGCTTGTGAAAGATGACTCCATCATCCTTGCTTCGGGAACAACGATTCATGCGCTGGCTTGTAACATCCAGTCGGAAGGCAGACTGACGGTTGTTTCAGCAAGTCTGCAGGCTACGATGACGTTGGCAGGAAATGACAACATTGACATTATCCAGCTTGGAGGAATGGTCCGTCACAGCAGTGTGTCGGTAATCGGACAATACAGCATGGAGATTCTTCGTGGCTGTTCGTTCACAAAACTATTCCTTGGAGTGGACGGCATCGACCTTGACTTCGGTATCTCAACGACCGATATACGGGAAGCAGAACTGAACAGAAGCATGATGCAGGCAGCACAGAAGATCGTCGTACTGGCTGACTCAAGCAAGTTCGGACGCCGTGGCTTTGCCAAAATCAGCGGACTGGAGGATGTTGACATCATCATAACCGACTCAAAAATACCGCAGTCAGTGGTAAAGAAGATTGAGGAAATGGGAATAGAACTGATTATTGCAGGCTCTGTCGGCGTGCAATAAATACATAAACAGAAACAAATTAATTATTACGATTATGAAAATACCATCAGAGTTTGATCCTATCCGTCCGTTCGAGCCGGAAGAATTACCGGCAGTCTATGACCGGATTCTTGCTGACAAGCAGTTCCAGAAGGTGCTGGCTTACCTCTACCCTGATGTCCCTACAGAGGCTCTGGCAAAGAAGATGCATGCCTGCAAGACAAACCTTGACTTCCAGAAAGCATTCTGCTATCCTTTCCTCCAGCGTCTTGTCATCGAGCAGAGCTTAGGCTGTAGCATAGATGCGGTGAACATCAACACGCAGAAGCGTTACACCTTTGTCAGCAATCATCGTGACATCGTACTCGATTCTGCGTTCCTCGACAAGCTGCTCATTGATGTTGGCTTCGCAACAACCTGCGAGATTGCCATCGGCGACAACCTCCTTTCACAGGACTGGGTACGTGACCTTGTGCGCATCAACAAGTCGTTCACCGTGGAGCGTGCCCTCCATTCAGTCGAGATGCTGCGTGCCAGCAAGCGCATGTCAGAGTACATTCACTTTGCCATTGCCGAGAAGAATGAGAACGTGTGGATTGCCCAGCGACAGGGAAGAGCCAAGAACTCGAACGACCTCACACAGGCAGCCATCCTGAAGATGATGGCTATGGGTGGCGAAGGCTCTATCATTGAGCGTCTGAAACAGCTGCACATCGTTCCGCTGGCAATATCATACGAGTATGACCCGTGCGATTACCTCAAGGCACGTGAGTATCAGCTGCGCCGTGATGTACCTTACTGGAAGAAGACAGCCGAGGACGACCTCGAGAGTATGCTGGTCGGTATCAAGGGCTACAAGGGGCATATCTTCTACAAGTGTGCGCCCTGCATTGACGAATGGCTTGACACCGTAGACGAGAACCTGCCGAAAAACAAGCTCTTCGATGCCATTGCAGCACATATCGATCACGAAATCCATTGCAACTACAAGCTCTATCCTGTCAATTACGTGGCATTGGATATGATTCAGGACACACGTGTCTATGAGGAGTATTATACGCCAGAAGACTACCAGGACTTCGAGACTTATCTTGAAGGTCAGATTGAGAAGATCAACATTGAGAACCGTGACGACAAGTTCCTGCGCACATGCCTGCTGACACAGTATGCTTATCCTGCAAAGAATTACATTGCTGCGTCATCCGAGAACGGACGTTTTAAATCATTGCTGAACCGTCTTACCTTTAAGAAGTAACGCCCTGTGGACGGTATCAGCAAAAGGATTTCCTGGATATTGACTATGGTAACGGCTGCCGTGTCGTTACTCATAGTCAGTGCTTGTGAGCATGATTTCTACGAGACAGGCGACAGCGGACTGTCCTATCTGCATACTGACTTCGTCGAGGCAAGGACAAACACGTTGTCAGCTTTTGTTTCGGCAAGCACTGACGATGGTATCCAGCTGACCCTGCAACCAGCATTGAAAGAAAAGTGGGCTACGAAGGGCGACACCACTTACCGTGCCTTGCTATATTATAATAAGGTGGAAAACGGTGTAACAGAGCCTGTCGCCATCCGCCCCGTTGCGGTCTTGCCTTTACGCCTGGCACTCAACACGCCTGTCGTCCATAACGACCCTGTCGGATTTGAAAGTGCATGGATGAGCAAGAACGGCAGTTATCTGAACCTTGGACTTATCTTGAAGACAGGGAAGAAAGAAGGCAAACAGCCTGTCCAGTCAGTAGCTGTAGTCTGCGATTCCATAAAGCTGCAGCCATCTGGCGGTCGTATGTTCTATCTCCGTCTGCACCATCATCAGAACGGAGTCCCCGAATATTACAGTTCACGTGTCTTTGCAAGCATTCCGTTAGCGGGATTCAAGAAACCGGATTCCATCACGCTGGACATCAATACCTACAAGGGGAAAATAAGAAAATACTTTGCATACTGATTCTGCGGCCAGGATTCCGGCAATATCAATGCCTTAGAGCCTGTCATATATTACAGAAAAAGAACGGCATAAACTATAACAAATATAGGGACACACGGCTTATACGCCTGCAAACAGCACTTGCTGTCGGGTATATAAGCCGTGTGTCCCTACTTTGTTTATTAGCCTCTCTGTTGCAGAAAGCGGGTGTCTCCGAATTCTTTTCATGAAGAAAAACATTTTTTTTCATGAAGAAAAATATTTCTTTTCGTGAAAATAAATATTTCCTGTCATGAAAAGAATTCCGACAACATGCTTTTCCACATTATTAACGACAGCATCCAGCTTTGGAAAAGACACCTTACCGTGCTGCTGCTAACGCTTGGTTACGTTACAGACGAACATCTGAGAGAATTTGACGGATTCGTCATTCTAACGCCTGTTTATACAGAAAAATGAAAAAAATAATGTAACTTTGCACTCAATAATTTATTTAGTATAAACCTGACATGATAAAATCATTATTTCATTTTAAATTCAAAAGAACTGTATTCTCGGTACACAACCGTATATTGCAAAGAGGTTTTCTCGTTCTTTCCCTCCTGTGTTTCGTATCAGCAAACTATGCTGACAATGTCGATTTCAAGACTGCCTTGCGTATTGCAAGACAATATGTAAAGGTAAGCCAGAAGGCTGTCAAAGGCATGAGAACACGCTTGGCAGCAACCACACAGCAACCTTATTACGTCTTCAATGATGCAGCCGGAAAGGGCTTCGTTGTTGTTGCTGGAGACGACAAGATGGGTGAGGTTCTTGCTTATAGCAATGAATCATCCATTGACATGACAAACCTCAATCCCGAAGCACGATATCTCTTCGACTCCTATCGTCAGGTTTATGCAGAGCTGGGGAAAAACAAGAGCCTTACCACACGTGCCAAAGCTGCTAAGACTGAAGGCGATCATGTGGAACCGTTAGTGAAAACCAAGTGGGGACAGGACTACCCTTACAGCAAGAAGACACATTACGTAACGGGTTGTGTGGCTACAGCTGTGGCGCAAGTGATGTACTTCCACAAGTGGCCGGCACAGGGAAAGGGTCAGGTAAGCTACAAAGTGAACTTTAACAACACCACCCGCTCAGCGGATTTCACAAAATCGCATTACGACTGGGCTAACATGCTGACCGATTATAAACGTGTGGGCGTTACGCCACAGCAGGAAGATGCCGTGGCATTGTTGATGAATGATGTGGGCATTGCAACAGAGATGCAGTACACTGACAGGGCAAGCGGTACGCAGAACTATATGGCTGAACGGGCATTGCGCAATCACTTCGACTATGATGCAGCAATGATAACCAGGGCAAACGAGGGGGTTACCAACTTTATCGAGATTGTAAAAAAAGAAATCCGCAACGGTTTCCCACTCTACATATCAGGTGATTCACAAAACGGAGCTGGTCATGCGTGGGTTTGCGACGGTTTCGACAGAAACGACAACTTCCACATGAACTTCGGTTGGAACGGGCAGGCAGACGGCTACTACTCGCTTGCAGCCTTGAACCTCACTTCTACCGGCAGTGAGTTTAACGGTGCACAGCACAGCTTCAACCGCAGACTTATCGTCATTGCCGCACACCCAAACAAGCCAGGCACACCTAAGATTGATACAGACATCGCCTACAACTCGCCCAATATCACTTTTAAATACGGAAGTGACATGGCGTTCGTAGGGGACGCCCCAACCACCTTGTCTGCCAATACAAAGGTAATGTATTCAGGATTCACCAACCAAAGCAACAGCGACTTTGTAGGCGACATCGGTTTGGGTATCTATAACCAAGAGGGCAACTTGATAAAGGAAATTCCTTATGGGCAGAACGGCAGGGACATCTTTACCAAGACTCGTTTCATATACTCTGATGGGAAGATGGTTTCGGGAGCTGTAATAGATGAGGAAATGACCTTTACACTTGACCTCACAGCACTGACAAACGGAACATACTCACTCTACCCTATTGCTGCCCGATCACAGGAGAACGGTGCCTTGGGTGCATGGGCTCGGATGAAAAAGGCACCACGTGTCGTAATGAAGGTTGAAAACGGAAAGATAAGTTACTTAGAGTTGCCTTCAAAGACTCCAAGTTACCAGCTCGCTGCCGACCCTGAATTTGACAGCAAACTGTTATCCGGCGAAAACAATTACATCCGCCTGCACATCCGCAAACTGGATGCTAATTTCTTCAACGGAATCGTAAAGACAGAACTGATTGACAGTGAAAATAAAGTTGTATATACGTCACAGACGAAAGAGGCAGTGGACTTTGATGTCTATGCTACGACACGAGTAAGAATGCCGTTCAATCTTCCCTATGGCATTGCTGCAGGTGAATACCGCCTGCGCACAACCATCACCAACGCAGACAACCAGACCTGTCAGGTGCGCGACAGAGCTTTACAGGAGCCTTACAAGGTTACGGTTGAGGATGGAACGAAGCCGGAAACCTTTGCTAATATACGTATTTTCGTACAGGACAACAGTGAGAACAGCATACCAAGCGAAGGGATAAACATAGCGACAAGCCCTACTTTCAGAATCAACTGCATGGCTTTTCTTGGAAAGAACGCCCACTACAAAGGTAGCCTGATGCTGTATCTGATTGACACACAGACAGAGGTATCTATCCCTGTAATGAAGAAACCGTTACAGGTAGATCTCACCAATGCTGGCTCAATGACAATGATACAAAGCGACTGGATTGACCCCAAGGTTGAGCAACTCATCAACAACCGCCGCTACCGGGTGGCATTGATAGGTGTGGAAGATGGCAGAAACGTTGATTTAATACCAGCTTCAACCAAGCCGACATTCATTTCCATCACTAACAATGGTGTGACGAACGGGATTGATGCAACCCGCTTTAAGGGTATAATGCAATTCTCTGACGGACATCTTACAGTACAGCAGCAAGGCTTGAAGCGCGTGGAAGTATATGGTATGAATGGTGTTTTGGTGGCAAGCGGTACAGCGGATTTTGCCGACCGTATAACATTCTCCCTCCCTAAAGGAACCTACATGGTACGCATAACGACACAGGATGACCGTTATACAAGTGTCATCCGATAAGAAACTTTATAACAACAACGAGGGTGTGCCAAGACTGGCACACCCTCGTTTTATGCACACAACCCTGGTCTGGACAAGCCAGAGCTGTGTCGTATCCACCGTTTCCTATCGCTTGATCCGCCATACTTCTCGGATTACCTGCATACAATAACATTCGCAAACTACACCTTTCCTGAATTATCTGAATGGCGATAATTATTCATCTGCATGCTGATAAAATATTATCTATGCATTGATAAACATTTATCAGTATTCAGATAATTTTAATAAAGCATAGTTAAAGGATGCAGGCTGCCACCTATGAAAGACCATAAAACGGGGAAAAGACTTGTTATCCATACTTACAGCAGGCCTGAAGTGAGGCAAAGGACAAGCAAAAGGCTGGACTCCGATTTCGGAATCCAGCCTTGGATTTATGTCAGTAAAAGCCTGCTGCACGCTATAACTACCGTGCCTGCCAGTGCTTACATCATTCTATTTCAGCACACCAAGTTCTTTACCAATCTTGATGAAAGCAGCAATACACTTGTCGAGCTGCTCACGGTTGTGACCTGCTGAAAGCTGGACACGGATACGAGCTTCACCCTTTGGAACAACAGGATAATAGAAACCAGTCACATAGATACCCTCATCAAGGAGCTTGGCAGCATATACCTGTGACAGCTTGGCATCATAGAGCATTACAGCACAGATGGCACTCTGGGTTGGTTTGATGTCAAAGCCAGCAGCCATCATCTTGTCACGGAAGTAGTTAACGTTCTCAACAAGCCTGTCGTGGAGTTCGTTGTTCTCCTTCAACATCTTGAAAACCTCAAGACTGGCACCGATAATGCAAGGTGCAAGTGAGTTGGAGAAGAGGTAAGGACGGCTGCGCTGACGGAGCATGTCGATAATCTCCTTGCGACCAGTAGTAAAGCCACCGAGTGCACCACCGAATGCCTTACCGAGCGTACCGGTATAGATATCTACACGACCGTATGTCTTGCAGAGTTCGCTTACACCATGACCAGTAGCACCAACGACACCGGCAGAGTGTGATTCATCTACCATAACAAGAGCATCATACTTCTCTGCGAGGTCACAAATCTTGTCAATAGGAGCCACATTCCCATCCATTGAGAACACACCATCAGTAACGATGATGCGGAAACGCTGTTCCTGCGCTTCCTTCAGGCAACGCTCAAGGTCTGCCATGTCAGCATTGGCATAGCGATAACGCTTAGCCTTGCAAAGGCGTACACCGTCAATGATAGAGGCGTGGTTCAGAGAGTCAGAGATAATAGCATCCTGATCGGTGAACAATGGTTCAAAGACTCCGCCGTTAGCATCGAAGCAGGCTGCATACAGAATGGTGTCTTCCGTCTGGAAATACTCCGAGATAGCTGCTTCAAGCTCCTTGTGGCTGTCCTGTGTTCCACAGATAAAACGCACAGAGGACATACCGAATCCCCGCTTGTCCATCATCTTCTTGGCACCTTCAATCAGACGTGGGTGATTGGAAAGACCAAGATAGTTGTTGGCACAGAAGTTCAGTACTTCCTTGCCTTTAACTTCAATTGCTGCACTCTGAGGACTTTCAATGATTCTTTCCTCTTTGTAAAGTCCTGCATCCTTAATCTCTGCAAGCGTATTGCAGAGATGTTCTTTCATCTTACCATACATAACATTAGATTTTTATTTACTGAGGACAAAGTAAGTTATAAAAAATGAGAAAAAGAACGATAAGCAGTTTTTTTTTGCCCAAGAGGTCAAAAATTTAATAATTTTAATACGTATTAGTGGATTATCAACAAAAAAAATATTTACTTTGCAGTCTGTTACATATTAGCTTAACGATATTTATGAAAAATGTTTTGGTCATAGGCTCTACAGGGCAGATAGGCTCTGAGCTTACCAGAGAACTGAGAAAACGTTATGGAAACGACAGCATCGTTGCTGGCTACATCAAGGGAGCTGAACCTAAAGGCGAACTGAAAGAGGCTGGTCCGTCAGCGGAAGCCGATGTTACTAACCCAGAGATGATTGCCGAAGTTGTAAAGAAACACAACATTGACACCATCTACAACCTTGCAGCCCTGCTGTCAGTAGTGGCAGAAAAGAAGCCGCAGCTGGCATGGAAGATCGGCATTGACGGTCTTTGGAACATCCTGGAAGTGGCACGAGAGAACAACTGTGCCGTTTTCACTCCGAGCTCCATCGGCTCTTTCGGCCTGAGCACACCGCACACAAAGACACCACAGGACACTGTTCAGCGTCCCGGCACAATCTATGGTGTATCAAAGGTAACGACCGAGCTGCTCAGCGACTACTATTTCAAGAAGTACGGTGTTGACACCCGTTCAGTACGTTTCCCGGGACTTATTTCCTACGTAACACCTCCGGGTGGCGGTACCACAGACTATGCGGTTGACATCTATTACTCAGCAGTCCGTGGAGAGAAGTTCGTGTGTCCTATCAAGAAAGGAACACTGATGGACATGATGTATATGCCGGATGGTCTGCACGCAGCTATCTCGTTGATGGAGGCAGACCCTACACGTCTGGTTCATCGCAATGGTTTCAACATTGCTTCCATGAGCTTCGACCCGGAAGAAATATTCAATGCCATCAAGCGTCACAAGCCTGACTTTGAGATGGAATACAACGTTGACCCGCTCAAACAGAGCATTGCTGACAGCTGGCCGGACAGTCTTGACGACAGTTGCGCACGTGCTGAATGGGACTGGATGCCGCAGTATGACCTCGATGCCATGACTGTTGACATGCTGAAGAACCTTGAGGCTAAGCTGAAGTAAGCATTAGAAAGGTTTGACAAGGCAGGACTGACAGCACTTCTACAGGGAAGCATGGACTTTCTATGAATACTAAAAACACCAGGAATAACAGAAAACTATATAAATCCTTGAGAGTGCAGAGCGTCCCATCTGCCTATAATCTACATAAACAAATAACAGAGAGGCGGTTACCATTTTGGCAACCGCCTCTCTGCATATTCACTACAACTCCTTTTTATCCCGTTTTCTCCTATGCTGCAACAGAGGCTTCAACTCACGTTATTACAGTTAAGACACAAACAGATTAATAAATTTCTCCTTGGAAACCGTTTTCCAACAGCTCCTTTTCAAGCCTTCTCCTTTCTTTAGCAGGATTAAATCCTGTCACAGCAAACGACATGCTTCTTCCATCCTTCATCGTCACCTTGGTTCTGAACGCACCGTTAATCTGGAAAATCTGACGCAATCTTATCGTAGCAATGTCTTTGATACAAATCGGATCAGGATCTTTCAAAATCGATATACGCCCATACTGCGTGTGAGGATAGAGATAGCCGTTCTCAATATGAAAGCCTCCATTTGAATTGATTTTCAGCCCCCTCCTCACTATATAACCGCAGAATATCATAGAGATTATTAGAAGCGGAATGGAAAAAAGATAGAAAATTGTTCTGTCCATAAACCTTAAATAACTCTACTTATACATATTGTAAAAGCAGACTTTGTCATACTATCGGCGGATATTCCACATCGGAGTTTCGCCACCTCCAAGGAGGACATCAATGTTGGCACCGTTCTTCTTCTCGATAACATCCCATGCACGCAACTGAATAAACTGTGCTGGAGAGAGGTTTAACTCGGTCATATATGCCTTGTCAGCCACGGCCTTGTTACGTTCAGCCTTAGCACGTGCAAGCTCCATTTCAGCCCGTTTCTCCTGTGTCTGCTTTGCCTGGATACTGGCTGCAGTCTTGTTCATCTCCTCCAACTGTTCCTTGTTAGGCATGACACGGTCGGTAATGACCTGCTGGATGTCGATAGGGAAATTGGCTTTACGTGACAAAGAGGCAACATACTGACGCATAGACTGCATGATGCGCTCGTCAAACTTCGCAAGGACTTCACGGTTACTCATCAGATCGAAAGGTGAGCAGGAAGACACATACTCACGTACCTTATTGCGGAAATACGGCTCAATGAAGTTCTCGAACCAGTTTTCTCCATAGTTCCTCAGCAGGTCAGGGGTCTGCCCTTTCTTCACCTGGATAATCATATACATATTGACGTCAAGCGGTGTATTGTCGTTTGACAGCAGGTCATCGAACTGGAACTGCGCCTTCTGCGGCAGGATATTGAAATACACAGCAGTGGTCGTCGGTGCTATCAGCGTGATAGAATTCACCGGATCATCAGCAACGCGCGTACTCCCGAAAAAGATAGGCTTCATCTTCAAGGCAGCCTCCTGGTCGTATGAAGGATTGACGAACGAAAAGAAAGCAAGAACAATACAGAAGATGACAACACCAAATCCTACTGGAAGCCATAATTTCTTTGAAAGGTTCATGTTATGGGAGTTTGTGGGGTTAATTCTTGGATTCTGCTGATTAGATTGTCTGGAATAAAAATTCATATCGAATGAAATTATAATGTTATTATTATTTATTTGGTTTCACTGAGTGCAAAGATAGTAAAAAATATAATATATGACAAATTATATTTTAATCAAGTTTCGCTTTCAGCAAGTTGATACGCAGGTGTTACACAGCAAACGAAACCAGACATCCGCATCCGCAACAGCTGTATCAAGCCTAATTCTCTAAGTTTTCCCAGGCTCTAATGACCGATTGCAGCTAAAATGAAAGTCGGCATGGAAGTGCAGCCTGTCCCACGGTCTGTACACCTCCAAAACATATTCAAAAACACTGCTGGGCGACAAACTTAAATAACATCCGCTCCAATGCCGCCCCCCCCTTTAAGCAGATAACATTCCACTGGCTTTGGGAAAGCAAGCTACATAATCAAACAAGCATCGTTTGCCTATGGTAACACAACTCTTTTCTGACAACAAGCTGCTCACACACTAACAACATATTGCACGGTGTTCAGCACTCAACACCATTGGTGTTCAGCCTCAGCACGAATGGTGTTTGCCAACAGCACGAATGGTGTTTACCAACAGCACATCGGTCGAAGACGGTAAGGGAGCTCTCTTAGGGTCATTATAAATGTATATGGCAAAGCACAAACAACTAACTTATATGGGGAATCTTTTGCGGACACCAATAGCCCAAAACGAACATACAAAGCCTGAATTCTTACCAAAAACAGTTTTACTTCCGACAAAGAATGTAGCAAAACGAAATTAAAAGCGTTTCTAAACGAAATAAAAATTATAAATAATGTTAAGCAATTTGGAAACCCCCAACTAAATTATTTATCTTTGCATCGTAAAGAAACAAAAGCATTTTTAAACAATGGCTCAATCTTTCTTTGTTGCTTTCGTTACGAAACATTGTGAACAACTTTTTGACAGATTAGAACTACCTATACAATGAGCAGAGTATTAGACAAAGATTACGATGTTATTATCATCGGTGGAGGCGTTACGGGCGCCGGCACTGCACGCGACTGTGCTTTGCGTGGACTGCGTGTGCTGCTTGTAGAGAAATATGATTTCAGCAATGGTGCCACAGGTCGCAACCACGGCTTGCTTCATAGCGGAGCACGCTATGCCGTAACCGACCCGGAGTCAGCCTCTGAGTGTATCAAGGAGAACATGATACTCCGCCGTATAGCCCGTCACTGCGTTGAAGAGACTGACGGCTTGTTTATCACACTGCCGGAAGACGACATACAATACCAGAAAACATTTGTTGAAGGCTGCCAGAAAGCAGGTATAAGTGCTAGTATTATTTCACCTGCAGAGGCACGACGCATAGAGCCATCGGTCAACCCTGACCTTATTGGCGCTGTGCGCGTGCCCGATGCTTCCGTTGACCCGTTCCATCTTACAACGGCAAACATCCTCGATGCACGCCGTCATGGAGCGGAAATCCTTACCTATCATGAAGTTGTAGGACTCATCGTCAACAACGGTCGCGTGGAAGGTGTGCACCTTCGCAACAATCACACAGGCGAAGAAAGCGAGACACATTGCAGAATCGTCATCAATGCTGCCGGCATCTGGGGACATGGCATTGTCAAGATGGCAGGCATAAAGATGAACATGTTTCCTGCCAAAGGAACGCTCCTTATCTTCGGTCATCGTGTCAACAACATGGTTATCAACCGTTGTCGCAAGCCTGCCAATGCCGATATTCTCGTACCAGACGATACTGTATGCGTCATCGGAACGACCAGCGACCGTGTACCATACGAAACAATTGACGACCTGAAGATAACACAGGAAGAAGTTGACCTGCTGATAAAGGAGGGTGAAAAACTCGCTCCAAGCCTTGCGACGACACGTATCCTGCGTGCCTATGCAGGTGTCCGTCCGCTTGTTGCTGCTGACAATGACCCGTCAGGGCGCAATATCAGCCGTGGCATCATCTGCCTGGATCATGAGAAACGTGACGGTCTGGCTGATCTTATCACAATTACAGGCGGTAAGATGATGACCTACCGACTTATGGCAGAGGAGGCTACCAACCTGGCTTGCAAGAAGTTGGGCATAGAGGCAGCATGCCAGACAGCCGATCTTCTGCTTCCCGGAAGTGAAGGAGAAGACACTGACAGAAAGCATCATATATACCCGACAGCGCATAATGCAGCCAAAGGGCGTCAGGGCTATCGGGTGCAGGAAATATCCCAGCAGAGCGAAGAAGACCGTGCCCTCGTCTGTGAATGTGAGGAAGTAAGTGTCGGTGAAGTGAAATATGCGATAAACAACCTGCATGTACACGACCTTCTCAACCTGCGCCGCCGTACACGTGTAGGCATGGGAACCTGCCAAGGTGAGCTTTGTGCCTGCCGGGCAGCTGGTGTTATGTGTGCTGCAGGAACAGAAGCTGACAAGACATTGACTGACCTTCGCAACTTCATCAATGAACGGTGGAAAGGTATGCGACCAGTAGCATGGGGCAGCACACTGGATGAGGCGCAGCTCACAACTACAATTTATCAGGGATTGTTAGGGCTGGAAAGCTGACAAAAGGCTTTTGGATGAAAAAGAAATCCCTACAACTATAGACATCACGGGAAGTCCACAAACCATAACAAGCCCAAAGATTCTAAACAATCTATCACAATCAAAAACAATCGACAATGAGATACGATACAATAATAATAGGTGGAGGACTCAGCGGACTCACTGCTGGTATCACACTGGCACGCACAGGCAAACGGGTCTGCATCGTGTCAGCAGGCCAGAACAGTCTCCACTTTAATTCGGGTTCGTTCGACTTACTTGGCTATGATAATAATGGAGAGGTTGTTGAACGTCCGCTGGATGCCATTCCTGAACTGGACGACAAGCATCCTTATAAGAAGATCGGAGCTGGGAAAATCGGACAACTTGCTGACAAGGCTAAGGCTCTGCTGGATGAAGCTGGCGTAAAGGTAACGGGCAACAGTGCACAGAATCATTACCGTTTCACTCCATTAGGCACATTGAAACCGGCCTGGCTGACAACCGAAGGATATGCCGTGAGCCAGCAGAAGGATGTTCTTCCTTGGGAAAAAACAGAACTCCTGAATATCCAAGGATTTCTGGATTTCCCGACAGAGTTCATCGCCACCAACCTTAAGAAACATGGTGTGGATTGTCAGGTGAAGGCTTTTACGACCGATGAATTGAGCCGTATAAGGAAAAGTCCTACTGAGATGCGTGCAACAAACATAGCAAAAGTACTGTCAAACAAAGACGCTTTGCGTAAAGCTGCTGACCGTATCAATGCCATCAGCGGAGAGACTGACGTATTGTTGATGCCTGCTGTATTGGGGTTCAGTGACGATGAAAGTATCAACGAACTGAAGGCAATGGTAAAGAAGCCGGTTGAATACCTTGCAACACTTCCCCCTTCTGTATCGGGTGCACGCACTGCTAATCTTCTGAAGCGCCTCTTCACCCGTCTGGGTGGCACAATATTGGTGGGCGATACAGCTAACAGTGGAGTCTTCAAGGACAACAGACTCGTATCTATAACTACCGACAATCTCCCTGATGAGACGCTTTATGCAGACGAGTTCATCCTTGCTACGGGTTCATTCATGAGCCACGGACTGCAGAGCAACTATCAACATGTATTCGAGCCAGTATTCAACCTTGATGTTGATGCTGCTGAAGCACGAAGCGAATGGACAAAGGAAGATGCGTTCACAGCACAGCCTTATATGGAATTTGGCGTGCGGACGGACAAGGACTTCCATGCAATAAAAGACGGAAAAGCTGTCAGCAACCTCTTTGCCATCGGTTCCGTACTGAGCGGACACAATGGTATCAGGCTCGCCGATGGCACTGGTGTTTCACTCTTGACTGCCCTTCAGGTAGCCGAAACAATAACAGAAAGGAAATAAGGTCATGCCAGAAGGAATACAACTAAAGAATATCAGCGGCAATAACTTGGAACAGTGCTTGAAGTGTTCCATCTGTACAGCATACTGCCCGGTGTCGGCAGTGGAGCCGGAATACCCCGGTCCGAAGCATTCAGGACCAGACTTGGAACGTTACAGACTGAAAGACAGCAAGTTCTTCGACAACGCCTTGAAGATGTGTCTGAACTGTAAACGGTGCGAAGTAGCCTGTCCTTCAGGTGTTCGCATTGCCGACATCATTCAGGCTTCACGCATCAAATACAGTACACATGGTCCTATCCTGCGTGACAGAATGCTTGCAAATACCGACTTCGTGGGTACTATGGCAAACATGGTTGCACCGATTGTGAACACCACATTAGGTTTGAAGCCTATCAAGGCTGTGCTCCACGGCGTGATGGGCATTGACAAACATCGCAGTTTCCCAGCCTACAGCAGCCAGAAGTTTGAGACATGGTTCAAGCGCAATGCAGCCAAACAGCAGGACGAATACAAGAAACATGTAAGCTATTTCCACGGCTGTTACGTCAATTATAACTTCCCACAGTTGGGCAAAGACCTCGTAAAGATTATGAATGCGGTCGGTTATGGTGTCCACCTGCTGGATAAAGAGAAATGTTGCGGTGTAGCATTAATTGCCAACGGACTTAGCAATCAGGCTCGCCGACAGGGAGAAGTGAACATCAACTCTATCCGTCAGGCAGCAAAGCAGAACCGCATTGTCCTCACAACGAGCTCCACCTGTACCTTTACCATGCGTGACGAGTATGAGCATCTGCTTGGAATAAAGGTCGATGATGTAAAAGAGAACCTCACACTTGCTACCCGTTTCCTCTACCGACTCATAGAAAGTGGCGATATAAAACTTGCTTTCCGCAAGGATTTCAAGATGCGTGCAGCCTATCATTCGGCATGTCACATGGAGAAGATGGGCTGGGTCATCTACAGTACAGAGCTATTGAAGATGATTCCCGGACTGGAACTTGTGATGCTTGACTCCCAATGCTGCGGCATCGCTGGTACTTACGGATTCAAGAAAGAGAACTACGAACGATCACAGCAGATCGGCTCCGGCCTCTTCACACAGATAAAGGAAGTAAACCCAGACTACGTCACAACCGACTGTGAAACCTGTAAATGGCAGATTGAAATGTCAACAGGATATGAGGTAAAGAACCCTGTCTCAATTCTTGCCGAAGCACTGGACGTTGAGGAAACAATGAAGCTGAACGGCATACAATAAGCGGTATTAACAGGCATTACGTATGTGTCCTGAAAATCAGACGACTATGTTCAAATAGTCGGACAACGGTATCAATAAAGCCGGAACTACGCAACAGGCAATCCGATGTACTCTGTCAAAGCTCTGTCACCGCTTATGATAACTATAAAATAAAGAAAAAAATCAACCTAACAAAATATTACTAGCATGGAGAAGAAATTCATTTTAGCCCTCGACCAAGGTACAACCAGCTCAAGAGCCATTGTCTTTGATCACAACGGACATATCAAATCCGTAGCACAGAAAGAGTTTACACAGTATTTCCCACAGCCGGGATGGGTAGAACATAACCCCAATGAAATATGGTCTTCGCAGGCTTCTGTCATCGCTGAGGCTATCTCTGCCATAGATATTAACGGCCTTGACATCGCAGGTATTGGTATTACCAACCAGCGCGAAACTACGATTGTGTGGGATGTTGACACCGAAGAACCTATCTATAACGCCATTGTATGGCAAGATCGCCGCACTTCAGAGTTCTGTGATGAGCTGAAAGCACAGGGCTTGACGGACAAGATTCATGAGAAAACTGGTCTCATTATTGATGCTTACTTCAGCGGAACAAAAATCAAGTGGATCCTTGACAACGTACCAGGTGCACGCAAACGTGCTGAGATGGGCAAGCTCCGTTTCGGTAATGTAGACTCATGGCTGGTATGGCGATTGACTCGTGGAGAGGTGCATGTAACTGACGTTTCGAATGCTTCTCGTACCATGCTCTTCAACATTCACGACCTGAAATGGGACGAGGAGCTGATGAAATTACTTGACATTCCTATGTCTATGATGCCTGCTGTAAAGTCAAGTTCAGAGGTTTACGGACACACCAAGACTACTATCTTTGCTCATGAAGTGCCTATCTCAGGTATTGCCGGCGACCAGCAGGCAGCCCTCTTCGGTCAGATGTGTATAGACCCGGGCTCTATCAAGAACACCTACGGTACTGGTTGCTTCGTAATGTTGAACACAGGTAGCAAGCCGGTTATGTCAAAGAACAACCTTCTTACCACTATTGCATGGAAGATTGATGACGATGTGGTTTATGCGTTGGAGGGTTCCATCTATGTCGGTGGCTCTGTTGTACAGTGGCTGCGTGACGGATTGGGCTTCATCACCTCATCATCAGAGGTTGAGGACTTAGCTTCAACCGTACCAGACAGTGGTGGTGTTTACTTCGTTCCCGCCCTCACTGGTCTTGCAGCTCCTTATTGGGATCAGTATGCCCGTGGTACGATAGTCGGCATTACACGTGGTACTACACGTGCACATATCGCCCGTGCAGCCCTTGATGGTATTGCATTCCAGACTTACGACATTGCACAGGCAATGGCAAAGGACATGAACGCTTCTCTTACCGAGCTGAAAGTCGATGGTGGCGCATCACGCAACAATCTTTTGATGCAGTCTCAGGCAGACATCCTTGGCATTAAGGTTGTTCGTCCACGTATCACTGAGACCACTGCCTTAGGCGCAGCTTACCTTGCAGGTCTGGCTGTCGGTTTCTGGAAGAATATTGACGAAATCAAGAGCCAATGGCAGGTTGAACGCTGCTTCGAGCCTATTGCTGACAGTAAAGAAATTGAGGCAGCCAAGGCTGGTTGGGCAGATGCTATCGGCAGAACGCTTACGAAAAGATAAGACCTAACAAATAATAACGGTGCTGTCTGGTAAACATTTCCAGCATGAGTCAGCCATTAGTGTCTTACGCATAAAATGACAATCATGCACTTTCTACCGATGTGGCATTGCCCGGCACATGTGGCGTTCATGGTAAACACCAATGGCGTCGAGGGCTGAACATCTTTGATCAGGGGCTTGCTTCGCCAATTACCTATCAAAGTTTATCGGACAGCAACCATACAATAACAACCATCATTCAATCCTTATGGAATATTCAATGACAACACAGTTCTTCATGGAACTATTAGGAACACTGATTCTGGTACTTTTCGGAGATGGTGTATGTGCTTGTGTAACGCTGAACAAGAGTAAAGGACAGAATTCGGGATGGATTGTCATCACCATTGCATGGGGTCTCGCAGTATGTATGGGTGTGCTTGTTGCAGGTCCTTATACTGGTGCCCATCTCAATCCAGCCGTATCAGCCGGCTTGGCAGCAGCAGGCATGTTCCCATGGAGTTCAGTGCCCGTCTATGCCGCCGGACAGATGATTGGCGGAGTCCTGGGTGGCATCCTCGTGTGGATTTTCTACAAAGACCACTACGATGCTACCGATAACGACACGGCAAAGCTCGGCACATTCTGCACAGCTCCTGCCATCCGCAACTATAGTCTGAACTTCCTCTGTGAAGTGATTGCCACCCTGGCACTTGTCTTTATCATCATCAGTTTCAGCACAAAGGGCAACTGCTGTGACCCGAAACACTTCAAGTTCGGTCTTGCAGCCCTTGGTCCTATCCCTGTAACATTGCTGATTATTGCACTCGGCATGTCGCTCGGAGGTCCTACGGGATACGCCATGAACCCTGCCCGCGACCTGTCACCACGCATCGCCCACGCCATCTGCATGAAGGGCGACAATGACTGGGCTTACTCATGGGTGCCTGTTCTCGGTCCTATGGTTGGCGGTCTCATAGCAGGATGGTGCGGTGCATTACTTCTGCAGATATAATTCCCAAACAGTAAAAACAAATTAAACTAAAAAAATAATTCTATTATGAAGACTTTTAAAAGAACCATTCAGCTTGTAGCCGTATTCCTTTTCATCGGTGCAATGCAGCTTTCAGCACAGACCTACAAGTATCAGAAAATCGTAGGTTTCACTGATGCTACCAATGCAAAACTCGAGGCTTTCCTCCAGTCAACCATCTCAATGAACATCCGCAAGGTTGCCGTATTCGATTGTGACGGTACTCTCTTCGGTCAGGTTCCTTACTATCTCGCAGAGGAAGCTCTCTACGAATATGCCCGCCGCAACTATGCAGGCAAGAAGGACGCCAAGTCAGTTGAGAAGTTCAAGCTGGTTGACAAGATGATCAAAGAGGATGCCATCAGCCGTGAGCGCGACCGTATCAAGTTCCTCAGCGGTCTTACTCCAGAGGAGGTACAGCGCATTGGCGACGATTGCTTCCACGAGAAGTATCAAAACAAGTTCTATCCTCAGATGAAAGCCCTGCTTGCCAATCTCCGCAACTATGGTTTCGAGACATGGGTTATCTCAGCTTCTCCGGAGTTGCTCTACCAGCGTTTCTGCGTTGAGGAGCTTGGATTCCAGGAGGACCGTGTGATTGGTGTGAAGTCACTCGTTACAATGGGCGGCGTTGTTACCGACCAGATTGTATTCCCTTCACCACAGGACGAGGGCAAGGCTGAGGTGGTAAGAACCTTCATCAAGACCCGTCCGCTCTTCGCAGCAGGCAACAGCCGTGGCGACATGGAGATGATGAACACTTCAGTGGGTCTGAAGCTCATCCTCAATCCTGATGACAAGACACCACAGAAGGTGATGGGAGGCAAGACTGTCAAGCAGTACTGGGCAGCTGACCCTAACTGTATCACAGAGTACACCCGCGACGTAACTGAAGGAAACTATAACTGGGCATGTGATGAGTACAAGGTAAAGCAGAATGCTGCTACCGACGTTTCTAACCCTGCAGTTGTTATCTACTAAGTAGGTCGTCATCGTTAACAGCCAATATCTTCATACCTGTTTTCCATTCAGTATGACAGCTTGGAGATATTGGTAAAGCAAGAAAGAAAACAAAAAAAGATACATACATGTGTTTTACTTTAAACACCTAACTTAATATACGTTCTGCAAGACCTACGTCATAAAAGCTACGAAGGCAACTTACAGGACATACCATAAAACACAGCTCATTAGAATATAGATGTAATTTAATTTTAGTTCACAGGTTCTATCATTTTGTTAGTAAGATTGATTAGGGATAACATTTTCCCCAGTTGCCGTAAAACAGCAGCTGGGGATTATTCTTTCATGCAGCCTCAAGAGAATCCATGCCCGAACTTCATACCATGAACACGGTCAGTTCCTTTTGTCTTTTCTATCACGAAAACATCCTGCCATCCGTGGATAGCATCAAGACTGGAACTCCACAGGCAATGACTCCTTTATCCGATCGGCAAGCATACGGAGCAGCGTATGGCGGATGAAGCTGGGTGAAGTCATAAGGATAATCTCACGGGAGGGTATCGGATGAGCGAAAGGACGGACAAGACGGTGCTGTTCCTTCGTAAGCTGTGAAAGCGCAAGCTGTGGGATAAAGGTCACGCCCTTGCCATTCTCCACAATCCGCATAAAGGTCTCAATGCTCCCTAAGTTATAGCTTTTCTTGCTCAGTGCAGCCGACTTCAGCTGGCAGAACTTCACAAGCTGGTCACGGAAACAATGCCCCTCGTCCAGTAACCACAGGTACTCGCCCGACAGGTCAGCAGGACGGATAAACTCCTTATCAAACAACGGGTCGTCTTCTGCCACATAGCCGAAGAACTGTTCACGGTAGAGTGGCATGCACTCCATCTCCTCCAGCCCGTCAACACGTGCCAGAATACCAGCATCAATATCGCCCCTACGGAGAGCCCTTCGCATCTCTTCCGTCTTCATTTCCGTGACCCTCACATCCATCTCCGGGTGTTCATTCATCAACTGAGGGAAGAAACGAGGAATAAGATATGGTGCAATGGTCGGCAGAACGCCCACTTCAAAAGTCCCGGTAAGCATCTGCCGCTCCTCATCAATGGTCTGCTTGAGCTTTCTTGCTCTCGAAAGCACTTTCCAAGCCTCCTCTATCACCTTCATTCCTGCCTTTGTGGGCTGTATAGGTTGCCGTTTACGGTCAAAGATTTTCACACCTAATTCGTCCTCAAGTTTCTGAATCATCGAACTAAGTGTCGGTTGTGTGACATTGCAATCATCGGCTGCCTTTGCAAAATGTTTGAGCCGATAGACAGCCATTACATATTCAAGTTGTTGTAGTGTCATTATTCTGATACGATGTGTAGACTATGGCAAAAATAAGTAAAAAAAGCCGAATAGCCGTGTTCTCATAGTGTTTTTTATGCTTTATACTGGTCTTTTTCATTCTTTATGATGAGTTCTTATGCCTTCAATCACTATAATTAAGTATCGCATAAGCCAATAAAATAAATACTACAAAGCGTTTGTAATCGTTGTACAAGCCGTTTGTAATGGTTGTACAAGGCGTTTGTAATGGTCGTAAAATTCGTATCATTTGCGCCATTCGTAGTCCACAATGCTTTTACAAGGCATTTCCAGTAGCTATACAAGGCACTGGTAATAATTTTATCATTGGTATATTCTTTTTAATCCGACCGACTGAAGCACTTATTTCACTGATAATCAACGACTAAAGCGAGTTTGATAGATTTTATTAATCACCTGATAGATTTTTCCTATTGGCTGTAATAATTACAAATACTACCTTTGCATTGCAAAACAAAAAGAATTTATCACATAAATAGTTTAAGTTAGATATGGAACCAATTATCAATGCACACGCACCAGAGTTTACCGTTCAGGCTTTCCAGGACGGACAGTTCAAGACCGTTTCAAGCAAGGATATCGAGGGCAAATGGGCACTCTTCTTCTTCTACCCAGCTGACTTCACTTTCGTATGTCCTACAGAGTTGGAGGATTTGGCTGACAAGTACGAGCAGCTCAAGGGTCTTGGTGTAGAGGTATTCTCAGTAAGTACTGATACTCACTTCGTACACAAGGCATGGCACGACGCTTCTGAGACAATCAGAAAGATCAAGTACTCTATGCTCGCTGACCCAACAGGCGTATTGAGCCGTGGCTTCGGTGTTTACAAAGAGGACGAGGGTCTGGCTTACCGTGGTACATTCCTCGTAAACCCAGAGGGTCTCGTTAAGATTGCTGAAATCCAGGACAACAGCATCGGTCGTAACGCTGATGAGCTCGTTCGTAAGGTTGAGGCTGCTCTGTTCGTTGCTTCTCACGAGGGTGAGGTTTGCCCAGCTAAGTGGAAGAAGGGTGGCGAGACATTGAAGCCAAGCATCGACCTCGTTGGTAAGCTCTAAGACTTAGAATCATTAACAACAGACACAGAAGTGTCATATAGGTTATGGTGGAGAGATAAGTCTTCGAACTTCATCTCTCCACTTTCTTATAATATAGAGAGAAAATTACAAGCCCCATGTTAGATTCAAACATACTCGAACAGGTGAAAGGCGTGTTCGCATCGCTTTCATCAGACATAACGCTCAGCGTAATACGTAACAGTAATGACGAGAATACAGCAGAGTTCTCTTCCTTCATAGAAGACTTTGCCTCTACTTCTGATAAAATCAAGACTGTCTATCAGGAAGGAGAACAGTTCTCATTCAGCATCCTTCGCAATGGTGAAGAGACTGGTATCAGCTTCCGTGGTATACCAAACGGACACGAGTTTACCTCGTTGCTCCTTGCTGTCCTCAATACTGACGGACAGGGTAAGAACCTTCCTGACGAGGCGATAGCTGCACGTATCAAGTCACTGAAGGGTGAAATCCACCTTCAGACCTACGTTTCTCTCACCTGTACGAACTGTCCTGACGTTGTTCAGGCACTGAACGTGATGGCGCTCATCAACCCAAATATCAGCAATGAGATGGTTGACGGTGGTCTATGTCAGGACGAGATACAACGTTTGAACATACAGGGCGTACCTTCTGTGTACGTCAATGGGGAGCCTTTGCATACGGGTCGTGGCGACCTTGGCATCCTTCTGCAGGAATTAGAGGACAAAGTAGGCACCAACCACGATGAGAATGCTGTGCAGACAGTGCATGAATATGATGTTATCGTACTCGGTGGTGGTCCTGCCGGAGCATCTTCTGCCATCTACTCTGCCCGCAAAGGCTTGCGCGTAGCTATCGTTGCTGAACGCATCGGAGGACAGGTAAACGACACGACAGGTATCGAGAACCTTATCTCTGTCACAAAGACAACCGGTATACAGCTTGCTGCTGACCTCCGCACACATATCAATGACTATTCTATCGACGTGTTCGACAGCCGCAAGGTCGTTTCTACCAACCTGAAAGAGGCTGTGAAGACGGTTTCTGTCCGTGGCGGCGAAACCTTCACCGCACCAGCCGTTGTGATCGCAACAGGTGCAAGCTGGCGCCGTCTTGGTCTGCCAGATGAGGACAAATACATCGGTCATGGTGAGCATTTCTGCCCACATTGCGACGGCCCTTTCTACAAAGGCAAGGACGTAGCAGTCATCGGTGGTGGTAATTCTGGTATCGAAGCAGCCATCGACTTGGCTGGCATCTGTCGCCACGTGACGGTTCTTGAGTTCGCTGATGCTATGCGTGCCGATGAGGTTCTGCAGCAGAAAGTGACCAGTCTGCCTAATGTTGAGGTGTTCCTTTCTACCCAGACAACAGCCCTCTTGGGTGATGGTCAGAAGTTATCGGGTATCAGAGTGAAGGACCGCACCAATGACGAAGAGCGCGAAATTGCCTTAGATGGCGTCTTTGTTCAGATTGGCTTGTCGCCAAACAGCGATGCTTTCAAGGACGAAGTGGAGGTTACTCCACGTAATGAGATTATCGTTGACGCAACCAATCGTACCAGTCTGAGTGGCGTATATGCTGCCGGTGACGTTACAACGGTACCTTACAAACAGATTACAATTGCCATGGGAGAAGGTGCTAAGGCTGCCCTTTCAGCCTTTGACGACCGGATCCGTGGCGTGATATAAGATAAATTAATCATTCCAACCTGAGTGTATGTTGGGCCCGATGCGACAAGTGTGAATCTTCTTCACCTTGTGCACCGGGCTTTTTTTATATTAGTACAAAACTCAAAACTAAGAATTCAGATTTAGGATTACTTATAATATAGCATCAGAATTCATAAACAGGGGGCTTTAATCGCTCTCCTCAAGTTCAAAAATGTCATCTACACGCTTATCGAAAACACGTGCAATCTTCAGACTGAGAACTGTCGACGGCACATACTTCTCGCTTTCGATAGCGACTATCGTCTGGCGTGACACCCCTATAAGCTCAGCTAATTGCGCCTGGGTCATACGCTTGACAGCCCGTTCTACTCTTATACTATTCTTCATTATGTATCCTCCTTCTATGTAGTTCATAAAGAAAACGGAAGTGAAACAGCAGAAATATGCTGAACATTGAAAGCAGTAACAACGTGACATAAACCATTCCAAAGCAGAACCACGTAAAGATAACGAAGAAAATCGTGTTTACTTTCAGTGCCCATACCAATGAACGCATACGGAGATGTTCAACAAATTCATCCTCAACTTTTTCCTTTGAAAATGCTATCATATATAGCGATACAAAAGCCAGACAGTAGATGATTTCAGAGAACATATCTTCCCGTGCAAAATAGAGGAATGAATGTCCTTCTTGTTCAGGAGTGAAAAAGCCCAAGTTACCTATATGCAAGGTAACAAAACTCAGCCAATCATCATCAAACCAGTTATTAATACCTAACCAAGAAACGATAATCATGACCCAGCAAGGGATAAAAACAAACCAACCAATCTTCCTGAAGATGTGGGGCAAAAGATAATCTGTTTTCATAAAAGTAGTTTTTTAATGAATAAGATAAAATTTCTATCACACCACAAAAGTAATACTTACTTTCCCAAAAGTCAAGTAAACTATACATAAAGATTGCTTTAATAACCCTATATTTAACATATATTTACATTAAAGGCTATTTTTTCGGCTCTTTCAGTTCATTCTTTTTCTGAATAGAATCAGCTTTTAATTCCTGTTGTGTCAGCCGATAAGCCTTGAGGATAGGATCTTCCTTATCGTCCAAGCCATCCATTTTCTTGAAAACTTCACGTAGCTTCTCCACGTGCTTACGATCTCTGCGTAACCGCTTATCAAGCATAAGCCCAAAATCAAACTCTTGAAGAGAATGGGCTGGCTTCTTTTCCAAGATGTCTCGCTTCGGCATCTTCTTCAACAGTTCACGCCCGTCAACAACCTGTTTTCCTATCACCACAACCTCATCAAGATAATGTTCGGCAGGAAAGAGAAAGACGGTATCACGCAACACCTCGTCACGCAAGAGTTTCTCTGGCGCATATCCTTTCTTTTTGAAGGTAGCTGCCTGGAATGAATCAGGCAGATTAATGTATCCTTTCCACGTAGTAAGTCCCACATTCTTCCCATCCACACTGACCAACACATCACGTATCGGAAAGTGCGTAGCCCCGTCACATACCAGCACTTTCTGTGCCTGAACTGACGAGAATGGCAGCAAAAGCCACAAGAAAAACAGAACAAGTCGTATCTGCATAACTATCACTTCGACACTGCAAACTTACACAAAAGTTTTCTCATTTAGCTTTCTCCGTAATTATTTTTATCGTAAAAGCACAAGACTGTAACATTGTTTAAGAATGAAAAGCCATCTATCATCAAAAGATAAAACACTCTCTTGTTTTATCAAAACTTGCTTTCCATAATACTAAAAAAGGTATTTACATCGCTACTTTGAGACAGATACCGAATTACTTTCATGAAAAAAAGAAATTATTTTCATGAAAATAAATATTTTTCTTCGTGAAAAGAAATATTTTTTTTCATGAAAATAATTCGGAAACAGCTTATTCTTACCTTGCTCTCATCGCATTAAGAACGGCAAGAACCATCACACCAACATCGGCAAAGACGGCTAATCCCATGCTTGCCATTCCAAAGGTGGCAAGGAGAAGGACGGCAACTTTAATACCGATAGCAAACCATGCGTTCTCTTTCGCTATAAAGATTGTACGACGTGAGAGCTCAATGGCAAGCGCAATCTTTGAAGGTTTGTCATCCATCAATACCACATCGGCTGCTTCAATGGCTGCATCGCTGCCCAATGCACCCATAGCAATACCCACATCAGCACGTGCCAACACAGGTGCATCATTGATTCCATCCCCGACGAAGGCTACGGCACCGTCGCTCTTCTTCTCAGCAATGAGGCGTTCAACGTGGCTTACCTTGTCCGCAGGGAGCAGTTCGGCATGGTATTCCGTCACCTTTGTCTGTTCGGCAATCTGCTCAGCAACTTCCCTCTTGTCGCCGGTCAGCATAACGGTCTTGGTGACACCCAACTGCTTCAGGCGCTCAACAGCGCTGGCAGCATCAGCCTTCAAATGGTCAGAGATAACAACATGACCTGCGTATTCGCCATTGACAGCTACGTGAACCGTGGTGCCTGTATGGCTTACACAGCGTTTGCAAACAGGCAATGTGATACCGAGAGTTGCCATCAGACGGTCGTTGCCAACGCTTACCGTCCTACCATTAATGGTGGCAGTGATACCCTGTCCGGCTGTTTCCTGTATGTTTTCCACTGTGCAATTATCCTTCTCATCAGCGTAAGCCGTGCGGAGGGCAAGCGCAATAGGATGGGTTGAGAAACGTTCCACATGGGCTGCCAAGTGAAGCAGCTCCTGCTCAGAAAGGACCTCAGGGTGAACAGCCTCAACATCAAAAGTTCCACGTGTCAGCGTTCCTGTCTTATCAAATACCACCGTAGAGAGCTTTGCCAAGGCATCCATATAGTTTCCGCCCTTGATGAGTACACCCTTGTGGGAAGCTCCGCCGATACCGGCAAAGAAGGTGAGTGGGATGGAGATGACAAGCGCACAGGGGCAGCTTACGACTAAGAATGTCAATGCACGATATAGCCAGACACCGAAAGCCGGTGCGTAACTATCATAGAAGAAAGGAGGGATGACTGCCAGGGCAAGTGCCGAAATGACCACAATGGGCGTATAGACACGTGCAAAACGACGGATAAACGACTCGCCACGTGACTTGTTTTCGCCTGCATCTTCAACGAGTTTGATAATCTTTGCGGCTGTAGACTCGCTGAAAGGTTTGTCTACACGTACCTTCAACACCCCCGAAAGATTGACACAGCCAGAGATAACTTCCATTCCAGTGGTTACATCACGTGGCATGCTCTCCCCTGTCAGGGCTACGGTATTAAGGCTGGACGTTCCCTCAAGCACCGTTCCGTCCAAAGGAATCTTCTCTCCGGGCTTTACTATGAGCATCTCACCGATGTTCACTTCTTCCGGACTTACGCTCTCCACGTTTCCGTTCCGATCTACAAAGGCTACATCGGGACGAATATCCATCAGCTCAGAGATGGAGTCGCGCGCCTTGTCCTCTGCATAGTGCTCAAAGAGTTCGCCCACTTGGAAAAACAACATCACGAACACGCCCTCGATAAACTGTGGTTCGGCACCAGGCAGGAAACCGATGAGCAGAGCACCGATAGTGGCAAGGCTCATGAGGAAGTTCTCATCAAAGGGGTCGCCCTCCATGATTCCCTCAACCGCTTCGCCCAGCACATCATAGCTGATAACCAGATAGGGAACCAAATAAACAAGCAGCACCTGCCACATGGGAAGTGCTGCGTAATGCTCCACCAGCCATGCTCCTGTGAGGAGTACAGCCGTGAGAATGATTCTTAAAAGTTTCTTCTTCATAATCCAAAACCTGTTACTGCATTAATAATCTGCTGCAAAGATAAAGATTATGTTTTGCAACTGGGTTGCAAAAATGATTGTGGAGGAAACTTAAATATTAGTTTTTATGACGATCAGTTAACTTGTGGTAACTGCCCTGTCTTATATTCATGTTTGAGCAAATGATACACATAACCAGGACTTTGGTCATAAAGTCCGGTCCGTTTGTTCTGCAGAAGTTCAAGTGTCTTTGAAGAATAGACAATATTTAATGCTTCTGCCGTATCCAAATGATAGTCTTCTATAAGATAAGTTGTCAGCTCATCAATAGTAAAATTGACAAGGTGATTAAATCTCTCTTGCTGAGTCATTACTTTATTCTCCTTAATTGTTTTACAGCCTTTTCAGTTCCGAAAAAATACTGATTACTGAGTTTCTTAAACTTGAGCATCCGAGTAAACTGTGCTAAAGTGACTGCTCCTGTCGTGTATTGATTAATAAGAAAGGCAACTCCATCATCTGCTATAGGTCCAACAACGATATCGTAATCATGATGATAGTTCTTACTTCTTGACCTATTGTTAAAGATGAATGTTGCCCATTCAGGGGTAGTACCTTCAAAAACGAGAGTTTTCAAATCACCTTTATGCAAGGCACTCTCATCAAATTCATACTCTTGTACAATGGCTTTACCCCCTAATGCTTCCCGTTTTCTTTTCGCCATTCGTTCAGCCTGCTCACGTATTGTCGTCAAATAAAAGCCTTGACCGAAATCTTTGAGAGGGAAAGACTTTGTAAGATCAATCTCTGAAAAATCCGTATTAGTACCATGATAGAGTTTCATGCCAATTCTCCTCCATTCTTTTGACAGACTTTGATAAGGTCGTCTACCGTATCTTCTATAGACAACGTATGTTCCACGTCATAATACTCTAAAAGAAAACGTATTCCCTTAAAGTTATGAAGATAGCGGAAAGCCTGCTGTACAGTCAAGTCAAAGCGGTTACCAAACGTTCTGATAACAGCGTTCAAATAGGGTATTTTGTATTGATCAGCCATAATACGTGAACTTTATATTGCAAAAATAGCATAACTTTCGTGTACTACAAAATATTTAAGAATGAAAAACACTCCTTTTCTTTCCCTTCCTTTTACTTTTTCACCCTCTTACCTATTTACTATTCAAAGCATTTTCCTTACCTTTGCACCCATGAAAATAGGAACAATAGATTTAGGGGAACGCCCGTTGTTCTTGGCTCCGATGGAGGATGTGACGGATATTGGCTTCCGAAAGATGTGCAAACGCTTCGGTGCTGCAATGGTATATACGGAGTTTGTATCGGCTGATGCAGTCATCCGCAGTATCAAGTCAACGCTTTCAAAGATAGTCATTGACGACAGCGAGCGTCCTGTAGGCATACAGATATACGGCAGGGATGTGGCTTCAATGGTTGAAGCAGCCAAGATTGTTGAACAGGTAAAGCCCGATGTGATAGATATAAACTTTGGCTGTCCGGTGAAGAAAGTGGCAAACAAGGGTGCCGGCTCTGGTATGTTGAAGAACATCCCACTGCTGCTTGAAATCACACGAGAGGTGGTGAAGGCTGTCAACACACCTGTCACGGTGAAGACCCGATTAGGTTGGGATAACGACAACCTGATTATTACTGACCTTGCCGAGCAGCTGCAAGACTGTGGCATACAGGCATTGACTATCCACGGGCGTACCCGTTCACAGATGTACACGGGCGAAGCTGACTGGACATTGATAGGTGAAGTAAAGAACAATCCACGCATTCATATCCCGATTATCGGCAACGGTGACGTGACAAGTATTGAACAGGCACATGAGAAGTTCGACCGCTATGGCGTTGATGCTGTGATGATAGGTCGTGCTACCTTCGGTTGTCCGTGGCTGTTCAATCAAGGTGAGAAGCAGCTCACGTTAGATGACAAGATAGATATTCTCGAAGAGATGCTGCGCATCAACGTGGAGCGTATTGACGAATACCGTGGCATTCTGCATACGCGCCGACATCTGGCAGCATCGCCCATCTTCAAGGGAATCCCCGATTTCAAGCAGACACGCATCTCCATGCTGCGTGCAACGAAGATGGAAGAACTGCTGGCAATTCTTGAAGATTGTAGGGAAAAGCTAAGGAAGTAACCAGCCTTATTAGCCTTATTAGCCTAATAATCCTTATGGGGCTGATAGCTTCTATAAAACTAAAAAGGGAAGAAACCGCATGGTTTCTTCCCTTTTTCTGTCGGGATGACCGGACTCGAACTGGCGACCCCTACGTCCCGAACGTAGTGCGCTACCAACTGCGCTACATCCCGATTGCTATGTAAGCGAGTGCAAAGATAGTTATTTTTTCGGAACTAACGTAAGGTTTTGTGTTCTTTTTTCTTTTCCTTTAAAGGATGGCTGGCAGCTCAAAGAGTTTTATGCCGTTGCTTCCTTTTATCAGGATGTAATGGTCATCAGGACGCTGACGGGCTATCTCCGCCTTCACTTCTTCTATATCACGGAACTTACGGAAGTCGGTTCGGGTCTTGCCAAACTCCTCACCGACAAGCCATACATTATGAATATCAGTAGCTTTCAACAGCTCGACAACCTTCTGATGCTCTTCACCAGACGCTTCTCCAAGCTCCCGCATATCACCGAGAATCGCCATCTTGTTCTCCACCTGCATCAGCTGGAAGTTCTCAATCGCTGCTGCCATACTGGAAGGATTGGCATTGTAGGCATCCACAATGAGCTTGTTATGCGCCGTCTCAGTCAGCTGTGAACGGTTGTTATGAGGGATATAATTCTCCAAGGCATGATTGATTTGCTGCGGCGTTACACCGAAGTGCAGACCGATGGCAATGGCTGCCAGCATATTATCCAAGTTATAAGAACCGATAAGATGGGTCTGGACTTCGTAGGTGGTGGGTGAGGGATGATGGGTGGTGAGGGATGATGACTGCCACTCAAACTTCAAGCATGGCGCACAACTTACAAAATTACCCTGCACGTCAGCCGTATCGTCCTGTCCATAAGTTATGACACGGTCGAATTCCCGCTGCTCTGCCATCTCTGTCAAGTCAGGATTACTCTCATTGAGGAATAGCAGACTGCCATGGGCTTTAAGGAAATCATAGAGTTCGCCCTTCGTCTGCTTTACACCCTCGAAGCTGCCAAACCCCTGCAAGTGTGCACGTCCGACATTGGTAATCAATCCACAGGTAGGCTCTGCATACGTAACAAGTTTCTCAATGTCACCAGGATGCGAAGCACCCATCTCGATAACAGCTATATCATGCTCCGGGCGAATATCGAGCAACGTACGGGGTACACCCACGTCATTGTTATAGTTTGCCTCAGTATGATGTACGTTGAATTTCTCAGCCAATACAGCAGAGATAAGTTCCTTGCTCGTAGTCTTACCGTTTGTTCCTGTAATGCCAATCACAGGGATTGAGAACTGACGACGGTGCTCACGTGCCAGTTCCTTATATGTAACAAGTGCATCATCAACGAGGATGAAACGACCATCACCCTCCTTTGCATACTCCTTATCGTCAATGATGGCATAGCTGCAGCCCTTCTCCAAGGCTGATTCAGCGAACTTATTACCATCGAATGATACTCCCTTCAGTGCAACAAAGATACTTCCTTCGGGGCAGTTGCGGCTGTCGGTAGTCACGACGGGATGGCTCTGGTAAATCTTGTAAATCTCCTGTATATCCATTGTGTTTACTTTATTCTTAGTGCAAAGGTAATCTAAATGAAAGACAATGCAAAGCAATGAATGTCTTTTTTTTATTGTCAGAAACCATGTTACCAGTTGTAGGAATGACTGAAACCATTGCTGTCCGATACAACTTGCATTCCTCCCAACAACATATTGCGAGCTTTTTAGTACCGAGCACCATTGGTGCTTACCAACAACACCACATGTGCCAGGCTACAACACCATATGTGCCGGGCAACAACACCACCGTAAAAGATGGGTTGAGAGACTCATTATAATCCTTATAATATATCGCAAAACATTATCACTCAAAACTCAACATACGGGCGCAGCCGTTCGATGGCTTCGGGCGTAAAGTCCTTCAACAGACGGAGCTGGGAGAGACTGGTCAGCTTTCCTTTCAGCCGTCTGTAGTCACTGACCGCTCTTGCCTGATAGAAATTCATATAAGGATGCTTACGAAGCTGTGCGATAGTAGCAGTATTGAGGTTGATTTTCTCAGTATGTGGATTAGTGATTGAGAAGTAAGGCAGGGCTTCTTCAGGGAAGCCGTCAATCTCCTGCAGCTGCCCCACTGCCACGTACCCACCTAACCGCTTGCCGTAATTGACAATGGCTCGTGCCCATCCTGAGCCGATGCCGGGCACTTTCTTCAACTGGGTTGTATCAGCCGAAGCGAGGTTGACGTGCTCACCCACTTTCATTTTCAGCGGATAACGGATGGTGTCACGGTCATACTCCTTGTAAGGTTTATACGTATTCTTCGCCTTATAGGCTTCATAAGCCTCATGAGCAGCCTGCTTGTCAGCTTCTTTTCGGGCGATATAGGCTTGTACAGAGGCAAGTGTGGAAGCAGGTTCATAATCGTCACCGATTGTGATATAAGGCTCCAATTCCCGATATTGCTTGCGAGTAAGACCATAGAGTCGGGCAAAATCCATCGGTGAACGATAGACACCTCCTTTGGAACGGTACTTGATGATATTGCGCAGCTGAAAGGGTGACAGTCCCAACTGCTGCAGCTGTTCGGCAGTAGCAGTATTCGGGTCAAAGGGAAAAAGGTGTTTTCCTTCTTCTGTTTCAACTTCCGGCAGCTGTCCTTTACCGGAGAAAGATGCTGGCTTCTGACTGATTACGCTGTCGGTTTTTGTACCAGAAGTTTCTGCTGTCTGATTGCCGACAAAGATAATCAAACCAAGACAACCGGTGATGAACAACAACAGTACCAGTATTACTTTCCGGTCAGACCGGTGAAGATAGAAAAGTGATTTAAGGTTCATAGCTGATAGGATTTAAGCCTCACATGCTCCTTCTAAAGAGGAATACTCAGGAGGAGCGGAGGGGTTATTAGGTTACAAATCAGGCATTGACAGGCGGTGAGGACAAGTATCCTCCTATCGTAATCACCCTCCCTCTCCTTATCAGAGAGGGATTGAGGTGAGTCCGTCTTTCTTTCCTCTTACGAACAAGAAAGGAGAGAGTCGGCACTGCTACTTTCTTAGAACACTCCTAACTGATGCAGGAAGATGGCAAGAATAGCCAATGGACAGACAAAGCGGATAAGGAAGTAATAAGTGCCAAAGAATACTCCACGTGTGGTTCCCCAGTTGGTAAACTCATCCTTGACCAGCTTCTTCGGTACATACCATCCGATGAACAGACAGGTAAGGAGTCCGCCGACAGGAAGGAAAATCTGTCCTGTCACAAAGTCGAATACATCGAAGAGGTCGACACCAGCCACCTTGAGAAAACTCCATTCGCCCAACGACAAAGAGCATACGGCTCCGATAAGGAAACAACCTCCCGTAACAATCATTGCAGCACGAGGACGGCTGATGTGCAGTTCCTCCTGAAAGAAGGCTGTACTCACCTCGTGCAGGGAAATCAATGAGGTCAGAGCTGCCATAGAGAGGAGCAGATAGAATGCCAACGAAACGACATAGCCTATTACAGGCATGCTGGAAAAGGCTTGTTCAAAGACATTCGGCAAGGTGATGAAGATAAGAGAAGGCCCGCTATCAGGACTTACACCCACCGAGAATGCCGCCGGGAAAATCATCAGACCAGCAAGAATGGCAACACAGGTATCAATAAACCCAATCTGAACGGCTGAATTCAAGAGCTTTGTGTGGCGGTTGTAATAAGAAGCGTATGTACAGATACAGCCCATTGCAATACTCATAGAGTAGAATGACTGACCCAATGCACCAAGGAACACATCCCCTGTCACCTTGCTGAAGTCGGGCTTCAGCAGGAATTCTATACCCTTGCCAGCACCGGGAAGAAGACAGGAAGCGACAACGATGGCAAGAAGAAGGAGAAAAAGCGCCGGCATCAGAATCTTTGAAGCTCGCTCAATACCGTTCCTGACTCCGTGAATAATAACGTAATGCGTAACAAAGAGAATGATTGATGTCCACAGAACTGGCTTCCACGGATTGGTGGAGAAGTCGGAGAAATAGGCTTGGAAATAAGCCGGAGAGCCATGCAGATGATTCATGACAGAAGCAACTCCATACTGCAGACACCATCCAGACACCACGGCATAGTAGCCGGTAATGAGGAAACCTGTGAGTACACCCAGATAGCCAACCCATTTCCAGGCAGTTCCATCAGACAGTTTTGTATAGGCACGTGCCGTGTTTGATGCAGCATGACGTCCGATGATGAACTCGCTGATCATGCAAGGAAGTCCCAGCAACAAGATACAACCAATATAAATAAGGATAAAAGCTGCACCACCGTTCTGACCTGTCATGTATGGGAAACGCCAGACATTACCCAGACCAACAGCACCGCCTGCCGTGGCAAGAATCATTCCCAGCTTACTTCCGAACTTTGCTCTTTTTTGTTCAATCATATCATTTTACCTTGGATAGATGCGCAAAATTACGAAAAATTATCTACTTTTGTATCAAATCAGAAGTAAAATATAAATTTAATGCAACATATCTTAACCAGATATCCATTCAGCAGTATCATTATCATTGGCATTTGGGTGCTGTGTTTCATGAATATCCCAGAGAGTCCGCTGAGCGATGTAAGGTTTATAGACAAGTGGACGCACAGTGTCATGTACTTGGTATTGGGACTGAGTATAAGCCTTGAGTACCTGCGCACAACAAGACATGCCAGACTCAGATTCATCATCATTTGGGTCTGGCTCATGCCCGTCTTGATGGGTGGACTCATCGAAATTCTTCAAGCAAACTGCACAGGCGGGAGGCGAAGTGGTGAGTGGCTTGACTTCTTCGCAGATGCTACAGGCTCAACGATAGCCCTGCTTATCGGTATTCTTCTGGTACGCTATCACGCCAGAGCTTGAATGGATTCCGGCGCATGTGGGAATTGTAGAAATAGCGGTTGCCCGTCACTTCCAAGCCGATGAAGTCAGGCTTCTCAAATAATTCATCCTCATTACACAGCTCCACCTCTGCCAAGACGAGTCCGTCATTATCCCCATGGAACTCATCCACTTCAAAGATGTGCCCTCCAAAAGGAATGAGATACCTGTGCTTGTCTATCACACCCGGCTCACACAATAACATAAGCTGCTGTGCTTCCTCAACTGTAATCTCTTTCTCAAACTCATAACGTGACAAGCCGCCGTTGCGCGGTGGTCCCTTGATTGTAAGGTAACCTTTGTCATCCCTGATACGAACACGGACAGTATTGACAGCTGTGAAATACCCTTGCTGTATATGACTACAACTGCTTGCAAGCTGTTTCCAATCCATATTCTTGTGTACCAAGAACTTTCTTTCTATCTCTAATCCACTCATCAGTTATTTGTTTTTATTGCCACAGCTCCTCTTTGCCGTTATCAACGGTGAAGGATACAGCTATCAGATATTCGCAGGCAGAATGCTGTTTGCTCTTACTATCACAAATATCTCTTGCCGTTATCAAGGCGAAGGCTGCTAATGTCAGATAGTCGTAAACACAATGATAGAAGCGATTGCCAACAGAATCAGCACCGCTGCAATCCATATAACAACACGCTTAGCCTGCTTTTCTTGTTTAAGTTCCCGTTCTCTGCGGTTTCGTTTACTTCTTTCACTCATAGTTATATTCTTTAAAAGGTTGTATGTCGTTAATGATAAGGGAAGGAAAAAATCCCCAAGTCCCTCCAAGGAAGAACCTCCCCAAGCCCCCTCCAAAGGAGGGGATGTGTTAGACAGCGGTGGGATAATCGTAAACTTTTTCCTTAATTACCTTTATCAAAACCATTTCCCGTTAGTCTCTCCCTCCCTTCGGAGGAGACAAGAGGCATTCACCTCGTTAGGCTCTCCCTTCCTTTGGAGGGGTTGGGGGAGGTTATTTATTCCTCCGTAGGAAACTCCATCAGGTAAGCCTTGATGAAGTCATCAATCTTGCCATCCATCACACCATCCACATCAGAAGTCTGATAGTTGGTGCGGTGATCCTTCACACGACGGTCATCAAAGACGTAGCTACGAATCTGGCTACCCCACTCTATCTTCTTCTTACCCGCTTCTATCTTCGCCTGTTCCTCCATGCGCTTCTTCATCGCACGGTCATAAAGCTGTGATTTCAAGAGCTGCATTGCCTTGGCACGGTTCTTCGGCTGGTCACGGGTTTCCGTATTCTCAATAAGGATTTCTTCCTGTTCTCCTGTGTCAGGGTCTTCATACTGATAGCGCAGACGAACTCCCGACTCCACCTTGTTGACGTTCTGTCCACCAGCACCACTCGAACGGAAGGTATCCCAACTGACACGAGCCGGGTCAACATACACCTCAATAGTGTCGTCTACCAATGGCGTAACGAACACGCTGGCAAAACTTGTCATACGCTTACCTTGAGCATTGAACGGACTGACACGTACCAAGCGGTGCACACCATTCTCACTCTTCAGATAGCCATAGGCATACTCGCCACCCTCAAACTTCATTGTTACGCTCTTAATACCAGCCTCGTCGCCTTCCTGTATATCGGAAATCGTCACCTTATATCCATGTGCCTCGCCCCAACGCATATACATACGCATGAGCATAGACGCCCAGTCCTGACTTTCCGTACCACCGGCACCGGAGTTTATCTTCATCACACACTCCATCGGGTCTTCCTCCTGACGCAGCATGTTCTTGAGCTCCAAGTCCTCAATCACCTTGAGCACCTTGCCGTATGCAGCATCTACCTCTTCCTCTGTGACAAGTTCATCCTTATAGAAGTCGAATGCCAGCTGCACCTCATCAGCCAGTGCACGGGCTTTATCATAGTCCTTGACCCACTTCTCTATGTCCTTTACTTTCTTCATCTGCTCCTGCGCACGTGCCGGGTCATCCCAGAAGTCTGGAGCCTGTGTGCGGAGCTGTTCCTCTTCAAATTCAATCCGCTTCCTGTCAATGTCAAGATAGCGGTGAAGCGCTTCCGTGCGCTCTTGTATATCTTTTAGCTGGTCTGCTGTTATCATTTTAATTATTTATCATTTGGGAATAGATGCTCTAAACATCTTAGAGGGAATAGAAATCATAGAGGCTCCAGATAATCCAGAGACTGGTCAACAAAACCATCAACCTGTTAACTCGTCAGCCTGTTAACTCGTCAACTCCTCAACTCCCCCACTATTCCTCGTACATCTTTTCAATCACATCCTGATAGCGACGGTTGACAACCGCACGCTTCAGTTTCAGCGTATTCGTCAGCTCACCGCTTTCCATTGAGAAGTTCTGGGGAAGCAGAGTGAATCGCTTGATCTGCTCATAAGATGCCAGACGCTGCTGCAAGGTTTCGATACGCTCACGCATCATCGCATTGACACGCTTATTCTGACACAACTCCTCACGGTTCTTGAACTCAATGTGATTCTCCTTTGCCCATTCTTCCAGCACACGGAACTCCGGGACAATCAGTGCAGACACGAACTTTCGCTGGTCAGCAATGACTGAAACCTGCTCAATGAACTTATCTACCAAGAGCATACCTTCCACCATCTGCGGCGCAACATACTTACCATTGGATGTCTTGAAGAGGTCCTTGATGCGTTCTTTCAGGAACAGCTCGCCATCCTTCATATAGCCTGAGTCACCTGTATGGAAGAATCCGTCCTTATCAAAAACCTCAGCATTGGTAGTATCACGACGGAAGTAACCGGGCATAATCGTAGGTCCCTTCAGCATGATTTCACCTTCGTCACTGATCTTTATTTCGATACCCTCTATCGGACGACCAACAGAACCGACCGTATAAGCCTTGCCTGCATGGTCGCAGCTGACTGTTGCCAGACTCTCCGTCAATCCGTAACCGACAAGCATGTTCAGTCCGATGCTATGCACAAACTCCTCAACCTCAGGCGAAACGTATGCACCTGCTGCCGGGAAGATGTTAGGTTTCTCAAGTCCCATCTGCTTACGCACAAGGCTCAATATTGCCTTGTTGACAACCTTGTACTCCATCTCCAACGCCAGTGGAACACGTTTTCCACGTGCCAGATACTGTATATTACGCTTCTTTCCGACGTTCAGCGCATGATAGAACAGCTTGCGCTGAACAGCACTGGAGTTGTCCATGCGCTCCTTCACGGCTGCATAGACCTTCTCCCAGAAACGGGGTACGGAAGCCATACACGTAGGATGCGTCTCACGCATACTCTGCTGTATCTCCTTCGGATAGGTATTTATTATCATCTGCGCACCCTCCGAAAGTGCAAGATAGGACCATCCACGCTCAAAGACATGGGTGAAAGGCAGGAAGTTGATGACACGGTCATTCTCGCTTACAGGCACACACTTGTCGTTTGCCTCCAGCGCAGCCTGATACATCTTATATGTCAGTATAACGCCCTTGCTCTCGCCCGTCGTACCACTTGTATAAAGAATGTTACAAATGTCCTCATAATTTGCCTGTGCCCAACGCTCTTCAACCTCCGGTTCCCGTGGCAGTCCTTCTCCTAACTTCAGGAAATCCTCAAAGAAAATCGTATTGGGGTCATGCGTATTGATGCGCACACTGGGGTCAAAGACGATGATACGTTCCAACGTTGGACAGAGCGACAGGATACGATGTGCCTTGTCATACTGTTCCTGCTCCCCAACGAAAAGATACTTTACGCCGGCATCCTGAATCATATACTGTATCTGCTGTTCGGAACTGGTGGCATAGAAGGGAATACTTACTACACGCACTCCGTATGCACCGAAGTCAGTGTAAAGGTACTGGATACAGTTCTGTGCAAACACAGCAATCGCCTCCTGCGGTTTCATTCCAAGGTTCAAGAGCGCATTTGAAACTTCTTTCACACGCATAGAAAACTGGTTCCATGAGACGGTCTTCCACTTCAGACTGCCGAAGTTACGGAATGTAAGTGCCGGCTTCGCGCCGTACTTTTTAGCTTGTTCATGAATAAGAACAGAGAGATGACTGTTTGTCTGCATTGTTTTCTGATTTTTTCGTTCTGCAACATAACGTGGGCAAGGGTCAGGATGACCTGCGTTCAAATTGCCGAATGCTGTATTATTTTCTGCAAATATAAACATTTATCTGCAAAGCAAAAAATAAATCAGATATTAAATTTCAATTTTCAACTTTTGCCTTTTATACATACAAGATAGAATTATAGAACAATTATATTCCGCAATAGAACAATATAGGCGATTGGTAATTGACAAACGAACATCAAAAGTTGCCAACTGACCACTGAACTGATACAAAACAAATCAAACCGAAATGGGAGATTAAGAGTGTTTTGAAATCATACGTCACAAAAAAAATGTAATTTCTTGATCGTGTAAAACAAACATTCACTATAAGTGTAAACATCTCATGGCTCTTCCAAGAATATGAAAAACGGTTCTTAAACAACCTATCTGACCCTACGAAATATCTTTACAAAACATGCAGAAAAAACTTCTTTTAAACACAATCAGACAACATAAAAACACAAGCATACAACCATCAGAATACCAACCGATTACAAAGCAACGAAATTATCAGTGCTTTATTGCATTCTAACCAACGCCCTTTAAGCATCCAATTAAGCCTTAGTCAGACGTCAATTGAGGCTTAATTGCAACACAATTCAGCAACTGTAATTTTCCGTACTTGATTTTATTATTACAAAAGAAACACCTTACCACCCACATCCAACAATCAACATCTAACCATCATCACAAACCACCAACACCCAACACTCCATCATCACCAAATTATTTACATAAAAAAAATATTTTTCTTCACGAAAAAAAAGAATTATCTTCATGAAGAAAAATATTTCTTGTCATGAAGATAATTCAGTAATGCAACTCTTCTGCTGCCGGAAATACGACAAACAACAAAGAGCATTATCGTTGTTCAAGACTCAATGAGCCCACATTATTAATATATAATACGTCTATCCAATCAGCGCAACCACTGCTCCGGATTCAGCTTCGCAGTCTCCTTACGCAGCTGGAACTGGAGGATACCAGTCTTCCCGACCGTTCCGATGGTCTGTCCAGTACCCACCTTCTGTCCCTTGCTGACGCTTACAGAACCGAGGTTGGCATAGACGGAGATATAAATACCATGACGAACCATCACGACACTCATACCACCTGCCATGAACACACCGCTCACCTCGCCCATGAAGACACTGCGCACAGCACTGCCCGGAGCACCCTTGATATTGATACCGTCATTGTTCAGGCGGATGTTTGACATACCAGCCACGTTATACTGACCGAAATGACTGACTATCTTTCCCGACAACGGCATCGGCAACCTACCACGGTTATTGGCAAAGTTACCTGTTATGGCACGGTCGGCAGAGCTAAGCATATCATTGCTTTCTGCAGCCGATGCCCTCGCTGCAGCCGCCTCACGGGCAGCACGTTCACGGTCGGCATCAGCCTTTCGCTCGACAGCCACACGGTTAGCCTCAGCCTCACGTGCCACCTGGTCGGCACGGGCTTTCTCGGCTGCAGCACGGGCTTCAGCCTGTACCTGGGCAGCCTTGGCAGCTGCCTCCTGCGCTTCAGCCTTGCGGATAGCACGCTCACGTGCCGCAGCACGTTCCTTCTGCAATGCTTCCTGGCGGGCTTTCTCAGCGGCAGCACGGGCAGCGGCAGCACGGGCAGCAGCTTCCTGACGGGCTTTCTCAGCTGCCTCAGCAGCAGCACGGGCAGCAGCTTTGGCTCTCTCCTCACGCTCCTTAGCCTCGGCAATACGGCGGGCATTCTCACGGGCAGCGGCTTCGGCGGCAGCCTTCTTGCGTGCCAGTTCCTCCGCACGCTTCTTGGCAGCGGCAGCACGGGCAGCAGCCTGTGCCTTGGCTTCTGCAATGGCACGTTCACGTGCCTTCTGTATTTCAATCTGAATGAGCCGGTCAATCTGTGCATTCAGTGCCTGTTGCTGCTGGCGACGCTGTGTTATCACGCCCTGCAACACCTTCTGGTCGTTCTGCAGCGATGCCACAACAGTCTGCTGTTCAACACGTTTACGCTCCATCTGAGCATGAACCTGACGGTCCTTATAAAGAAGATTACTCTTGTCAACACGCACCTGCTTCAACTGTGAATGCTTCTCATCCACCTGCATCTGCTTGGCTTTCAGCTGTTCGCCCTGTGCACGCTGATAGGCTGCATACTCACGGACAAAACGAAGGCGACGGTACATCTGTGTCAGACTCTTTGCTGAGAAAACGAACATCAGCTTATCCTGAATACTGCGATGGCGTGCCATATAACGCATGGAACGGATGAAACGGGCACGACGTTCGCCCAGCTGTGCTTCAAGGGAGGCAAGCTGACCTTTCAATATACCAATATTCGAATCCAAGCCCTTGATGTCCGTGGCTATCGTGTCAATCGTTCTCTGGTGCTGACCGATTTCCGTATCGAGGCGTACAATCTTCTGCAGACGGTCGTCAACGTCCTTCTGCTTTACTTTCATCTCTTCCTCGTGCTCTGAAATCTCCTGCTGTAGCTTCTGGTTCTGCAACTGCAGTCCCTTGATTTCTTCGGTTGTCACATAAAATGGTCCCTTTGCTCCTTTCTTACCTGCATGAGCATTGCGCACAGCCGCTTTGCCACGAATAGACTGTTGGGTCTTTGCCTGTGGCTGCTGTCTGCCTTTTACCTGTGGCTGCTGTCTGTCTTTTACCTGTGGTTGCTTACCCTTTTGCTGCGGCAGATTGGTCTTTTGCTGCGGCTGCTTACCTTTTTGCTGCAGTTGTGGCAGCACTTTCTCAACAGCCTGCCTCTTTCCTTTCGCAGTGGTCACAGGCGTTGCAGTTCTCGTATTACGCGATGCCTTTACAGTCTTCCTGCCCTTGTTTTTAGCCGAAGTCTTCGACTCTACATGCTGAACGACAGCCGCTTTCTGCCGTGCCTTGTGTTTCCTTGTATGCTGTGCGAAGGTTGTCAGCATACACATTGTAGACAATATGAATAATAGAAAAAGACGTTTCATTTAAAAGTTCATTAATTTACCGAGGATTTCCTCTACACTTACTTTTGTGTACTTATCTGAAGGAGTTGTGGCAATTTCCCAGTCACCGGCATCGCTGAAGCCTTCAAGTTCAAAACTTGCCTTGAGTGTCTTTGCCGGTTTCTGACCGATAGCCGGCGTATTAATGGTCAAAGACTGGCTGGCAGGAAACTGCTTGGAACCGAACGCCTTGAAGTCACCGTAGGACCATGAGAGCCTTGAAGCACTATTTGAATTGCTGTTGTAGGTGATAGCGGCAAGGACAATATGACTGTTCAGAGGATTCACCGACCAGCTATAGTCCATCTTTCCGTCTTTCAAACTAATTCTGGTAGAGCCATCCCGCTGTGCCTTGCTGTCATCAACCGTAAACTGTGAAAGGTCAGCCTCACTCACTTTCTGCTGACGAGGGATGAGCAGTTGGTTCCAGAAGAGCGATTGCAAAGAATAGAAGTTGATACCATTGTTACGCAGGAAAGCCACTTCATCGTAGCTTGCCTTTACATACTGCTTATGCATACGGTCGATGAAAAGCACGTAATCCTTTGCAAACTCGATGCGTCCAACCTCACTGCGAAGAATCGGAATCAGCAGCTGCAGACGGATTACCTCATCCTTACGCATACGTAGGATGCCCGGCACACTAATGTCCTTGCGCCCGTCGTTAAGCGTGAAAGTAAGATTTGAGACGAGGTTCTTCTGATAGAGAGCGTTGTCTGCTATGCGCTGCATAACAGCAAGGCTATGTATTTTATTCTCCTTTTCGGCAGGAGTCGCCTGCTGGGAAGGCTTGCTGTCCGGCACAGGACGCTGCTTCACCACAGCCCTCTTTGTACCGCATGCTGCCAGTAAAAGGACTGCCATGCTTGCGAGTAATATCTTTGTCTTCTTCATTCTGCTATGTATTTCTTTAGTTGTATCTTCTTCTTCAGCGTCGCACTCTCGTTACCTCCTTTGAGCGACTGCTGCCAATAGTCAAGAGCTTTCTCCATATCGCCGGTCTGTGCATAGATATCACCGGCATGTTCCTTGACAACTCCGCTGAGTGTTGAGTCGCTACGGATTGCCTGTTCAATGTATATCTTTGCCTCCTCGTAACGCTTCTGCTGGAAGAGAATCCATGCATAAGTATCGAGGAAGGTGCTGTTTTCCGGCTCTGCCTTGATAGTCTTGTAGCTCATCTGCTCAGCCTTCGTGAGGTTCTTGTTCTCCACACTGAGGTAATAAGCATAGTTGTTCAGTGCCGCTGTATTGTCAGGTTTCCACTGCAGACAGCTGTCATAAGCCTGGAAAGCCTCATCGTTGCGCCCTTTCTCGTGGAGAATATCACCCATGATGGCATAAAAATCCGACACAATATCAGGGTTGCTGTCCGGCTTTATCTGCCCTACTCCTTTCCGGAAAGTCTCCAGTGCGGCATCAATATCATGCTTCTGGAACTGTGCCATACCCTGGAAGTAATAGAAAGCCATCTCATCTGGATTGTATTCTATTGCCGGACGGCAGATAGCGATTACCTTGTCGTAATCCTCCGTCTCCCAGATATTCTGGATAAGGGCAGCCCTTGCACGCGAATTGTCGGGTTCTACCTCAATAGCCTGCTCATAGATACGATTGATTTCAGCCTTCGGCTTCTTACGAAGTATCATGTATGCAGCCTTAAGCATGAGGATATCAGCATCTTGCTGTGGACCAACCAGTGCAACAGAGAAGAGCCGCATGACTTCGGTACTATCTGGATTATTGTCTTTCTGACTGCTTGTAATTACCTGACGAAGTAACTCCATCTTTGTATTCTGCTCTGTCTTGGATGATTGCAGCAGTTCCTGTAGGATTGTTTTTACGGTTGTCTTATCACCGATATTATTGTAATAATCCATCATGGAGAGCTTGGCAAGCGAGTTATCAGGGTCTTCCTTCAGCACATCATGGTACTTCTGGAGGGCTTCCTTCTTCTTTCCATTCTGCAAAAGCCAGTTTCCGAACATCACACGATAGTTGAGATCGAGCGGATGACTGTCAACGAGTGCCTTCAACTCATCGTACTCCTTGCGCTTTTCTCCCATCTGCTCGTAGATTTGCATCTTGCTGAGTGAAATCTGCTCGTTGGTTCCCTCCACCGTCTCCAGACGTTCCAAGGTACTAATCATCATCTTGAAATCATTTTGTGAGCCGTAGAGTTGATAGAGAAGTTGCAGCACATCAGAGCGCGTCTTATTAGAAGAATAAAGCCGTTCGTAGGCTTTGATGGCATTAGGATAGTCTTTCTGCGTCACATAGAGCTGTCCCAATTTCTCCTGATAGGTTGAATTTTCAGGGTCAAGACTTGCTGCCTTCTCGAAGTATTCACGTGCCAGTGCATCATTCTTCATGTCCACATAATAGCCAGCCAGCTGATAATAAACCTCTGGAGCCTGTGGATTGAGGTCGTGCGCATGACGCAGAAGGTCGAAAGCTGCCGTGAGATTGCCCATATCCTGCTGTCGCAAAGCCTCAAGGAAGAAGTAGTTATAGCTCTGAAGGCTATCCTTCCGATCAGCATATACAGCCAGCGAGCCACCTAACAAAGCAAGAGCAAGGAGGGTATGGCGCATCTTTGTGCCTTTCAATATAACGTTATCGAACATTTACAAATCCTTTCTTTATCTTCACTTCACGCCCGTATGACCGTATCCACCTTCACCGCGTTCGGTCTCATCAAGTGTTTCTACCTCAACGAACTCAGCCTGTTCATGACGTGCAATGACCATCTGTGCAATACGTTCACCGTCGTTGATGGGGAATGGTTCATTGGAGAAATTAATGAGTAGCACCATGATTTCACCACGATAATCGGCATCAATCGTACCGGGAGAGTTAAGAACGGTCAGCCCGTGCTTCAGAGCAAGACCGCTACGGGGGCGCACCTGTGCCTCAAAACCTACTGGGAGAGCTATATAAAGTCCTGTAGGAACAAGTCTCCGTTCCATTGGTTGCAGTACAATAGGTGTGTCGATATTAGCGCGGAGATCCATCCCCGCACTCTGTGAAGTGGCATAAACAGGAAGCTCCTGATGCCCTTTATTGATTACTTTTATCTGTGTCATTGCCATATAATAAGGTACAAAATTAAGCAATTAAAGCCACATTCATACATTTTATCAAGTAAAAAACTTGTTTTTAGCCAATTTTAATTACTTTTGTGTGTAGCTTTGAAGCCCCCAACTAATCATCAACAGATTTCATCATCACCCAACATTCATCACCCAACACCCAACACCCAACACCAATGAACTGGCAACAACTCATATCCAACAAGCGTCTCGGACAAGAAGAACGTCACGCCCTTCGACACGACGACCGCTCTGAATTCAAGCGTGACAGCGACCGACTGATTTATTCCGCACCGTTCCGACGACTGCAGAACAAGACTCAGGTGTTCCCCCTTCCGGGCAGTGTCTTCGTGCATAACCGCCTTACTCACTCGCTGGAGGTAGCCTCCTTGGGTAAGTCATTGGGCGATGACGTGGCAAGAAAACTTACAGAAACACACCCGGAACTACGAGGTACGCTCTTTGAAGAGATTGGAACCATCGTACAGACTGCCTGTTATGCGCACGACATGGGTAACCCGCCGTTCGGTCATAGTGGTGAAAAAGCTATTCAAGCCTTCTTTACAGAGGGACCGGGAGCCAACCTCAAGGAGAAGGTCAGCCGCCACTTCTGGGAAGACATCACTCATTTTGAGGGCAACGCAAACGCCTTCCGCCTGTTAACTCATCGTTTCTTAGGTCGAAGGGAAGGTGGTTTTGTGATGACTTACAGCACACTTGCGAGTATCGTAAAATATCCCTTCAGTTCTACCTATGCAAGCAAACACGGCAAGTTCGGCTTCTTTGCTACAGAGGAAGAGACTTATCAGAAAATTGCTAACGAATTAGGCATCATACAAAAAGATAGCTCTGAGGCTGGTATATGCTATGTCCGCCATCCGCTAACCTACCTTATGGAGGCTGCAGACGATATCTGTTATGAAATTATGGATATCGAAGACTCACACAAACTGAAGCTCCTCTCATTTGAAGAGACCTCCGACTTACTCCTTGGCTTCTTCGATGAAGCGACAAGGAAGAGCATCCGAAAGCGGATAGAGGATGAGGGGGTGACCGACAGGAACGAACAGGTGGTTTACTTCCGTGCCTGTGCCGTGGGACTGTTGGAGGCAGAATGTGTCAATGTCTTTGTTGAACACGAGGAGGAGATTCTCAACGGAACCTTTGAAGAATCGCTCATCAAGCATATTTCCGAGCAACCACGACAGGCTTACCAACACTGTACGGAAGTTTCCAAAGATAAGATTTACCGCAGCAAAGCTGTCCTTGACGTTGAACTGTCGGGCTACAAGATTATGGAAACACTCATGGAAGCACTCATCGGTGCAGCCGTTGAACCCGAGCACTTCCACAGCCAGCAGCTCATCCGACGCTTCTCAAGTCAGTACGATATTCAGAGTCCTTGCCTTGAAACACGTGTCATGGCTGTCCTCGACTATATCAGTGGAATGACAGACATCTATGCGCTCGACATCTATCAGAAGATAAATGGTATCAGCTTGCCGCTGATATAAGAAAGCCTACCCCGACCCCTCCAAAGGGAGGGGAGACAAAAAGGAAGATTACGATCATCCCACTATGAGCTCAAACATTCTCTCCTTCAGGTAGGCGGCTTGGAGAAGTTCCCTTTGGGAAGATTTGGAGTCGCTTTTAAATGAAAAATCAACATAAAGGCACTCCACAAAACATTTGTCTTAACTCCATTTCACTCCTTCAACTCCTCTAACTCCTAAATAGCAACAATGGAAAATCAATATAAGAAAACCTTTCCAGACCTTATGGTAGGAAAGAAGATTATCTATGTTCATGGCTTTATGTCAGCCGGTTCAAGTCATACGGTACAGATACTGAGGGATTATATGCCCGAAGCAACTGTCATTGCGCCTGACCTCCCCATACATCCTGAGGAGGCGATGGAGCTATTGCGCAACCTCGTTGACACTGAAAAGCCCGACCTTATCATTGGTACTTCAATGGGAGGAATGTACACCGAGATGCTTTATGGTGTCGACCGTATCTGCGTTAATCCAGCCTTTCAGATGGGAACAACCATCAGCGAGAGCAACATGATGGGCAAACAGGTGTTCCAGAACGAGAGACAGGACGGCATACAGGAGGTTATCGTGACCAAGGCATTGGTGAAGGAGTATAAGGAAATCACCGAACAATGCTTCTCACTGGTGACGGAGGAAGAACAGCAACGTGTCTTCGGACTCTTCGGTGATGCTGACCCTGTAGTCCACACCTTCGACCTTTTCAACGAACACTACCCTCAGGCCATCCGTTTCCACGGTGAACACCGCCTCATTGAGAAAGCGGTTTTCCATTATCTCATGCCAGTCATCCGATGGATTGACGACCGACAGGAAGGACGCGAACGCCGTACGGTACTCATTGACCAGAACACGCTCGCAGATGGATACTGCAAACCGAAATCGAGCCTGCATAAGGCTTACGAGTTCTTACTCGATAACTACAACGTCTTCTTCGTATGTCCTGCACCTACGAACAATCCGTCAGCTCTCACCGAGCAGCAGGCGTGGATTGAAGATGCCTTCAGCGCACCAGCGTGGAACCATACTATCTTCACCAACCAGCCCCAACTTCTCTATGGCGATTACTTCATCAGTAGCACAGAACACGATGACTTCCTCGGAACAAGCCTACTTTTCGGTAGTGAAGAGTTCAAGACTTGGGAGGAAATCATCACCTTCTTTGAACGCTTGGGAGGACAGTAAAAGAGCGAAACGACCATCATCGTCGAATTATTTTCATGAAAAAAAATATTTATTTTCACGAAGAAAAATATTTATTTTCATGTAAATAAATTCTTCTCTTCATGAAAATAATTCGCACCAAAGGTCTTTCTGTGGTATATATCACCTGTAACAAACTAATTTAAAAACAACTATTTCCACTCAAAACATACAGCAATGAATCAGTCCCCACACACTGCACGAATGTAATTCCTCCTCTTCGGGGGTGACAGGGGAGACATTTTTCTATGGCACACGAACTTTTCACACGCATTGCCGATATTCTTTCGGCACCATCTGAAGTACAGGCACTCATCATGCACGAGACGCTCGTCATTGCCTGTCATGAAGGATTGAAAAATACCCGACATGGGTTCGGCAACCTTTCTTCACAGGTAGAGTCGCTTTGCAGACAGCATAACATTGCCCCACAGGACATTGTGGCAATCCAGAAAATGCGTCGTCACAGTAACTCCTACGCCCCGATCCTCCCTGAAGACGTGGCGTATGACTGTCGTGCACTGGCTATCTTCGTCTCTGCTGTCGTGCAGGAGACTATTCCCTCGTTCCTCGTTGGCAGGATTCCAGCGCACGGACGCATCACGGAGAATATTCAGATTACGAATTATCGTTATATCCGGTGTTTCGTTAGGAAGTGGGATGAGCATACGATTCAAGTAGCAGTGACCAATCAGGACAGCAGCGAAGAACTCCTGACGGTTGACTATATGGACACACCGGAGTATGTTGACTTCAGCTATCTGCGCCCGTTACTGCGCGAAGGGATGCAGCTGAACCTCCTTGACTGTACTGTTACACGAAAGAAGGTTGTACCACGTCTTATCGTTGTAGAGCCAGACTATCTGATAGACATCTCTACCATCGCCAACTGTTTTGAAAGTTACGGACACCATCCGTTGCTTTTTACCGTCAACAGGCTTACCCCTCGTCCTACTAACAAGCATATTGTTTTAGGTAACTTTGCCGGTTCAGCCCTCGACGACATCATCAACCACCCAGCCCCATACGACATCAAAGACACCTTCCGCTCTAATTTCAGAGAGAAGGCATTGGACTTTGCCACCTGTCCTGACTTCGATGCAGCTTCCTTCAAGCAGGAGGCAGAACAGCAGGTGGAGAACATCAAGGATATTGTGGACGAAATCTTCCAGAGCTTCGACCGTGAGAAAGCTATCCTCGAGCCGTCTTTCGTGTGTGAGCGATTGGGCATACAGGGTCGTGTAGACTTGATGACAACCGACTTAAAACTGCTTGTTGAGCAGAAGTCAGGCAAGAATATCTTTATTGAACGCAAATATAAAAATCCGCATGGGTCACTCCACGTTGAGAAACACTATGTGCAGCTGTTGCTCTACTATGGTATCCTGCAATATAATTTTCAGCTTAGTCCGAAGAATGCACATATCCAACTGTTGTACTCTAAATATCCCCTACCCGACGGATTGCTCGAAGTGGAGCCGCTGCAGACACTGATACGTGAGGCTATCCGCTTCCGTAATCAAGCCGTGGCAACGGAGTTCTGGATGGCAGAGAATGGTTTTGAAAGGATGTTGCCATTACTCACACCGCAGACACTGAACACCGAGAAACAAAACGACAACTTCTACAACAGATACCTCTTGCCACAGCTAACAGAGACGCTTGCACCGCTTCACCAGCTCAACGACCTTGAACGTGCTTATTTCACACGTATGATGAACTTTGTAATCAAGGAACAGCTTGTGGGAAAAGTGGGGGCACAGGAAGGTGTGGGAAACTGCAATGCCGACCTTTGGAATATGCCTTTAGCAGAGAAGAAGGAGACAGGAAACATCTATACCGGACTGACTATCACCGGGAAAGAGCGCAGCAGCTCATTCAATGGCTATGATACAATAACACTATCCGTACCCCAGCAGGGAGAAGATTTCCTCCCGAACTTCCGCAGAGGAGATATGATTTATCTCTATGCGTACAAGAAGAACGAGGCACCCGACGTGCGGCAAAGTATTCTTTTCAAAGGTTCTTTACAGGAGATACATGGTGACAGCCTCATCGTACACCTCAATGACGGACAGCAGAATCCTGACCTTATCAGCGGAGAGTGTTTTGCCATTGAGCACGCTGGTAGTGACATCGGTGGCACTTCAGCCATCCGAAGCCTCTACACCTTCATCACTTCGAACGAAGAACGCCGTCAACTGCTCTTGGGACAGCGTGCACCACGTATTGATAAGTCCCTTACCTTATCACGCAGCTACCATCCCGATTATGACGAAATCATCCTGAAAGCAAAGCAGGCACAGGATTATTTCCTCCTTATCGGTCCTCCAGGCACAGGAAAAACCTCGCAGGCTCTGCAGTTCCTTGTGCGTGAGCAGTTGGAAGAAAGCATCTATTCACAATCATCATCAGCTTATTCAGCGGAAGTATCTAAGGACAACGAGCTTTCAGAAGCCATCAACACCCAACACCTAACACCTAACACCCATCCATCCATCCTTCTCCTTGCTTATACAAATCGTGCTGTGGATGAGATTTGTAACATGCTAACGGAGAATGCTCTTGACTATATCCGTATTGGTAATGAGTTCAGCTGTGACCCGAAATACAGCGACCATCTGTTGCAGGAGGTCATTGATGAAAGTCCAACACTTAACATCATCAAGTCAACCTTAGAGAATGCACGGATTGTAGTTGCCACCACCTCAACAATGAACTCCCGTTCCGCCCTCTTCAATATCAAGCATTTTGACCTTGCCATCATTGATGAAGCGAGTCAAATATTGGAGCCGAATATCATTGGTTTACTGACAGCCTCACCCCCCGCCCTCTCCTTCAGAGAGGGAGCTGCAGCTAACGAATCCCATACGGGCTCACAGCAGGGGAACTATAAAACGGTAAATAATTCGTATGCAAACATTTCGCAAAACATTACCAATCTTGCAGTTCCCTCTCTGAAGGAGAGGGCGAGGGGTGAGGTTTCCCCACTCCGTACAGCCCAGCCTGATATCTATCAAATTCTTAAAAACAATGCTGTCAATAATCGTAAGAACCCAACTGATGCTGAGGAATTACTTTGGCAATGTATAAGAAACCGACAACTTGGATTGAAGTTCAGGAGGCAACATGCCATAGGGGACTATATTGCTGATTTTATTTGCTTGGAAATTAGTCTTATCATTGAAGTCGATGGTGAGTATCATGATAGCAAAGAACAGCAAGAAAAAGATTCTATCCGCACAGAGTATCTTAATGAACAAGGATTTTATGTACTGCGATTTACCAACAAAGAGGTAATGAACCAGACAGAATGGGTGCTGAAAAGTATTATAGCCTCACCCCCCGCCCTCTCCTTCAGAGAGGGAGCTGCAGCTAACGAATCCCATACGGGCTCACAGCAGGGGAGCTATAAAACGGTAAATAATTCGTATGCAAACATTTCGCAAAACATCACCAATCTTGCAGCTCCCTCTCTGAAGGAAAGGGCGGGGGGTGAGGCTGTCCGAAAGTTTATACTGATTGGCGACCATAAACAGCTGCCAACTGTTGTGCAGCAGAGTGATACGGAAGTGATTGTTGAAGACGAAACGCTGAAAGCTATCCATCTTAACTCCTGCGCCAACTCTCTCTTTGAACGCCTTATCCTCACAGAGCGTGCTGCAGGACGCACGGACTTTATCGGCACATTGCACAAACAAGGACGAATGCATCCCGATATTGCCGACTTTGCAAATAGAAAGTTCTATGCAAAGGAACAACTAGAATGTGTTCCATTAGCACATCAACTGGAGAAAACCTTGCCTTACAACGAAGCAAGCGAAGACGAAACGGATGATGTCCTGAAGGCAAATCGTATGATTTTCATCCCTTCAAAGCCGTGCCGACAACTGAACATTTCAGAGAAGGTTAACACGGAAGAGGCACGCATCATCGCCGACCTGCTCAGACGTCTGCATCGTCAACTCGGCAATGACTTTGAGCCTCAGAAGTCTGTCGGTGTCATTGTCCCCTATCGCAATCAGATTGCAATGATACGAAAGGAGATTGAGAAGCTCGGCATTCCCGAACTGGAAGAAATCAGTATCGACACTGTCGAACGCTATCAGGGAAGCCAACGTGACATCATTCTCTACTCTTTCACCATTCAGAGCCGCTATCAGCTCGACTTTCTCACCGCCAACACGTTCCACGAAGACGATCAACCCATCGACCGCAAGCTGAATGTTGCTCTCACAAGAGCCCGCAAGCAGCTGATTCTCACTGGTAACGAGCCAACATTAAGACACAATAACCTCTTCGCAGAACTCATCGATTACATCAAGGAAAAAGGTGGTTATCATCCCAAAATAGCGAAGTCAATATCAACACTAAGATAAATAAATCTTACGACATTGCAATTCCCAAGACAACAGCCCTTTGGACAGTTGCATATAATGATTCAATATCAATATATCGTAAAAACAAAATATTTCAAGAACAGATTTTATCAATTATAAAAGAGTTAACTTCCAGTTCCCTTTTTTATCATATACACCAAGACGACATGAAAATAGACAAAACAAAACTTACGCTTGTTCTGCTGGTTGTGATTATTTCGATAATTACATGTATCAATCATATATATCCACATGAGCAGATACTTCAGCACATTGGAACTATACTGCTGCTGGTGCCGTTGAGCATTGACATATTCAGACAAAGGTTACCTATGTCGGCATTTGCAGGCATCGTATGCTTCACGATCCTTCACGTTGTTGGCGCACGTTACATCTATTCCTACGTTCCGTATAAAGAATGGGCTGTTTCGTTGGGAATAGTTGATGACGGCTTCTTTCAGGACCCCCGCAACCA